>NZ_JBSFEO010000023.1:0-178477 GCF_053594475.1 Embleya sp. NPDC001921 | reverse complement strand
CCTCGCTCGGGGCTTCGTGTCCCTCCGCTTCGCTCCGGGCCACGAAGCCCAAAGTCTGCGGCTCCGCCGCTCTCCGCGCTTCGCGCGTCGATCACCGGGGGTGGGCCGGGTCGGGGGCGCTGACGCGCCGGGGGGTGTCCGGGGTGTCGGCGGTTTTCGGGGTGGTGGGCGGTGGGGTGGGGCGGGATTTGCGGTCGGCGATGAATTGCAGGGCTACCGCGATGAGGAAGAGGACCACGCCGGTCACCAGGAGGGCCAGGGGGACGGTGTCGTGGACGGCGCGGAGTTTCCTGCTCTCGTCCTTGGCGTCGGCGATCAGCTTTTGGGACCACGCGGGGCGGGGCTTGAAGGTGCCTTCGAAGACCTTGGTGACCACGGGCTGTGCGTTGGGGTCGTCGGCGGGCGGGGACGTGCGCAGTTCCTCGGTGCGGGTCTCCTCCAGGTAGACCGGGATGCCGGTGACCGGCTCGACCCACATCCGGCGGGTCGCGGTGTACCAGAGCTGCATGCCCTGCTTCTCGACCGCGATCGGGTCCAGGCCGCCCGGGAGCTGCTTGGGCATCGGGATCTTCATCCACGGCACCTCCTGCTCGAAGCGGTAGGTCCGCAGCCCGTCCCGCTTCGCGGTGCCCTTGTACGCGATCACGTTCGCGCTGTGCGCCTGCGAGTCGTAGTAGTTGTAGTCGCGCTTGCCGGTGAAGAACGGCCACTTGTACGCGAGCCCGGTGTGCGCGGCGGGCGCGCCGTCGATCGACTCGCCGCAGCAGTTCCGCGGGATCTGGCCGGCCGCCTCGAACGCGTAGCGCTCGGGGAGTTGGGTGACGACCTTGCCGGTGCTGTCCAGGACCGCCAGGTTCAGGTCCCACACGACGGTGCCGTCCTTGGAGGCCTTGGCGTCCGGGCGGATCGTCTGGATCGCGGTGATCCTGGCCTTGCCCGGCCCCTCGGGGGCGCCCAGGAGCGTGGCGTCGGTCGCGTCCAGGACCACCACCCGGTAGGCGTCCTCGCCGGACAGCGCCCCGGCCACCATCCTCGGGAAGACGAACTCGCGCAGCAGCGGCGCCAGGGCCACGCAGAACACTGCCGCGACCAGCAGGATCAGACTGGACTTACGACGCATCGAGGTGGACCCCTTGCCGATGGAACCGGGTACGGATTCGGGCCGCCGCTCGCCCGGCCCCGCGCCTCAGGGGCGTGCGGGCGGGCTGGTGACCTGGAGCGGCTTGTGTACCGGCGCGGGATCGGCGGCGACGCACGCGTTCAGCGCGAACGCGGCCCCCACGGCCAGGAGCGCCCCGACCACGATCGCTGCGAAGGAACGCATCCGGCGGTCCACCTTCCTGCTGCCTCGGCCGCCGTCCGGGCGGCCGACGATGGGGCACGGTAGCAAGAAACGAGAACAGGTTCCCGTTCTTTGCGGATCGGATTACGCCCTACGGCGTGGCCGGGGCTCCCGAGGCCGACGTCGAGGCCGAAGCGCCCGCCGAGTCGCCGGTGCCGGTGGACGCGATCGACGTCGACGGCGAACCCGAGGCCGTGGCCGGCTTGCTCGTGGCGGGCTTGCCCGAGGCCGGCTTCTCGGTGGTCTGCTTCGGCGTCGGGGTCGACTTGGCGGGAGGCTGCCGGGCGTCCGGGACGGACCTGGCCCCGGTCGCGTAGTACGTCATCCACGACATCACGTTGCGGACGTACTCGTCCGAATGGTTGTAGGACAGGATCGCCGCGTTCAGACCCGCCCCGGTGGACAGGTCCCGGCTGCCCGCGCACAGGTAGCGGCCCGCGGTCAGCGTCGCGTCGAAGATGTTCTGCGGGTTGATCTGGCCGTCCCGGTTGCCGTCCATGCCCCAGCCCTTCCAGGTGGAGGGGATGAACTGCATCGGGCCCACCGCGCGGTCGAACTCGGTGTCGAAGTCGTAGCGACCGCCGTCGGTGTCGGTGATCCGGGCCCACGGGCCGCCATCCAGGCGCGGGCCCAGGATCGGGGTGACCGCCGTGCCGTCCACGGTCACGTTGCCGCCGTACGCGTGCTCCGACTCGACCCGGCCGATACCCGCGAGCAGCGTCCACGGCAGCTTGCACCCCGGATCCATCCGGGCCAGGTTGGACGCGGCCTGCTGATAGGCCAGCAACACCGTCTGCGGGATGCCGCCGGTGCCGGTCGCGGTGGTGCCGCGGGTGCCGGCCGCGGCGGTCGGCGTCCCCGGCGCGGCGGTGGTGGGCGGCGCGGACGTGGTGGGCGCGCCCGGCAGCGCCGCCGGCAACACCGGCGGCGGCAGTTCGAAGTGGGTCGGGCCGCCGCCGTTGGCCGAAGTGCCGTTCGCCGGCGCCGGATCGGACAACCTCGGCAGATCCGAGGTGGGCACCCGGTGCGCGGTGACCATGGTGAACGGGGACTGCACCGCCGCGCCGCACGCCAGCACCACCAAAATCGCCGCCGCGCCGCCCACCCACGGATTCAGGATGCGTCCGCGCTTGGCCGGAACGTCCGGCCCGCCCGATATCGGCGGCGCCACGGGACCCGGCTCCGACGCGGGAGCGGCGGCGGACACGCGCTCCGCCACCGCCTCGACCGCGTCCTCGTCCGGCGTGCCCGGCTTCTGCGGATCGGGCCCCGACTCGGCCTCTTCCACGAAGCTCCCCCCTCTGTGCGCAAGTTCGACCTCGCACCGGTCGTCCTCGACCACCGGTGACCCGTGCGAACCTATGCCGGCCACGGCCGGCTCTCCACCCCCACGGAGCACTCATTCACGATCAGTGACCCGCGTCCTCCCAGTTCGCCCCGAAACCGACCGACACGTCCAGCGGGGCGCGCAGCGGATACGCGCCGGCCATCTCCCGACGCACCAGCACCTCCAGCCGCTCCCGCTCGCCCGGCGCCACCTCCAGGACCAGTTCGTCGTGAACCTGGAGCAGTATCCGCGAGGCCAGCTTCTCCTCCCGCATCGCCCGATCCACCGCCAGCATCGCGACCTTGACGATGTCCGCCGCCGAACCCTGGATCGGCGCGTTCAACGCCATCCGCTCGGCCATCTCCCGACGCTGCCGGTTGTCGCTGGTCAGGTCCGGCAGATAGCGCCGCCGACCGAACACCGTCTCGGTGTACCCGGTCTGCCGCGCCTCCTCGACCACCTTGTGCAGATAGTCGCGCACCCCGCCGAACCGCTCGAAGTACGTCTCCATCAGGCCGCGCGCCTCACCCGGCTCGATGTCCAACTGCTGCGAGAGGCCGAACGCGGAGAGCCCGTACGCCAATCCGTACGACATCGCCTTGATCTTGCTGCGCAGCGCGTGATCCACCGCCTCCGGAGCCACCGAGAAGACCTGCGCGGCCATCGTCGAATGCAGGTCCTCCCCCGTCGTGAACGCCTCGATCAACGCCGTGTCCTGGGACAGGTGGGCCATGATCCGCAGCTCGATCTGGCTGTAGTCCGCGGTCAACAAGCCCTCGAAGCCCTCGCCGACCACGAACGAGCGCCGGATCAGCCGCCCCTCCTCGGTCCGGATCGGGATGTTCTGCAGGTTCGGGTCCTGCGAGGACAACCGGCCCGTGGCCGCCACCGTCTGATTGAACGTGGTGTGGATGCGCCCGTCGTCGGCGACCGTCTTGATCAGACCCTCGACCGTGGTGCGCAGCCGGGTCTGGTCGCGGTGGCGCAACAGGATCACCGGCAACTCGTTGTCGGTCTGCCCCGCCAGCCAGGTCAACGCGTCCGCGTCGGTGGTGAAACCCGTCTTGATCTTCTTGGTCTTGGGCAGGCCCAGCTCGTTGAACAGGATCTCCTGCAACTGCTTGGGCGAACCCAGGTTGAACTCGTGCCCCACCGCCGCGTGCGCCTCGTCCGTGGCCTGCTTCACCGCCGCCGCGAACTGCTCCTGGAGCGACTCCAGATACGGCAGGTCCGCCGCGATGCCCAACTGCTCCATCCGCGCCAGCACCGGCAGCAGCGGCAACTCCATGTCCTGGAGCAGCTCCAGACCGCCCTTCGCGGCCAACTCCACGTCCAGCGCCGCCGCCAGGTCCACCACCGCGCGGGCGGCCAGCATCAGCGCCGCACCCGGCTCCGCCTCGTCCTGATCGGACATGTCCAACGCGAGCTGCCCATCGCCCGCGCCGCTCTGGTCCACCTTCAGCTCACGACCCAGGAACCGCTCCACCAGCGTCTCCAACGCGAACGAGCGCTGCCCGGGCAACACCAGATACGCGCCCAGCGCGGTATCGCTGGTGACCCCCCACAACGCCCAGCCGCGCGCGGCCAACGCCAGGATCGGTCCCTTCGCGTCATGCACCGCCTTGGTCCGCTGCGGATCCGCCAACCAGGCCGCCAACGCCGCGTCGTCGTGCTCGTCCATGCCCAACGGGTCCACGAACGCCGCCGCGCCGTCCGCCGCGGCGAACGCCAGGCCCTTGACCTCGCCGGTCCCGCGCCCCCACGAACCGTCCACCGCGAGCCCGGTGCGCTCGGTGCCCGCCGCGTGCTCCTCCAGCCACGCGGTCAACCCGCCCGGCTCCACCACCGTGGTGTCCAGCTCGAAACCCGGCTCGGCCTCGATCACCTCCGGCACCAGCCCCGGATCCACCGCCCACAACCGATCCCGGAAGTTGGTGTTGCGGAACTCCAGCGTGTCCAGCACCACCTCGATCGCCGCCCGGTCGAACGGCTTGCGCTCCAGATCGGCCGGCGACACCTCCAGCTCCACCTCGCGCACCAGCTCGGTCAACCGCCGATTGAGCTTGACGTTGTCCAGGTGATCGCGCAGGTTCTGCCCCGCCTTGCCCTTGACCTCGTCCGCGCGCTCCATCAACTCGGCGAACGAACCGAACTCGCGAATCCATTTCGCCGCCGTCTTCTCGCCCACCCCCGGAATGCCCGGCAGGTTGTCGCTCGGGTCACCGCGCAACGCCGCGAAGTCGGGATACTGCGCCGGCGTCAGCCCGTACTTCTCCTCGACCGCCTCCGGAGTGAACCGGTGCAGCTTGCTCACGCCCATCATCGGATACAGCACCGTGACGTCCGAGGTGACCAACTGCAACGCGTCCCGGTCACCGGTGAGGATCAACACCTCGAAGCCCTCGGACGCGGCCCGAGTGGCCAGCGTGGCGATCACGTCGTCCGCCTCGTAGCCCGCCACCCGCATGGTCGGCACGCCCATCGCGGTCAGTTCCTCGACGATCAGCTCGACCTGGCCCTTGAACTCCTCCGGAGTCTCCGACCGGTTCGCCTTGTACTCCGGGAACTCCTCGGTGCGAAACGACTGCCGGGACACGTCGAACGCCACACCCAGATGGGTCGGCGCCTCGTCCCGCAACACGTTCACCAACATCGACGTGAACCCGTAGACCGCCTGGGTCGGTTGGCCCGTCGCGGTACTCATCGACGCTTCCTTGAGCGCGTAGAACGCCCGATACGCCAACGAGTGCCCGTCGAGGAGCAGAAGTCGCGGCCGGGAACCGGCGGGAACGGAGGTCTGGGGGGTCTGAGTCGCTGCCACGACCGCGATCCTAGGCTGTCAGGCCGACACAACCACGTATCCGGAGGACCGGCCCATGCCCGACGAGACCACCACGCCCAACCTCGACGAGGTCCTGGCGTTCATGAACATCGGCAACCAGGAGACCCTGTCCGACCGCATGGGGATCACCTTCGTGGAGGCGACCGCCCAACGCGTCGTGGCCACCATGCCGGTCAAGGGCAACACCCAGCCGTACGGACTCCTGCACGGCGGCGCCTCCTGCGTCCTCGCCGAAACCCTCGGCTCCGTCGGCTCCGCGCTGCACGCCGGCCGCGACGCCATCACCCTGGGCATCGAGATCAACGCCACCCACCACCGCTCCGCCAAATCCGGCCTGGTCACCGGCGTCGCCACCCCGGTACACCTGGGCCGCACCCTGGCCACCTACGAGATCGTCATCACCGACGAGGACGACAAGCGGGTCTGCACCGCGCGCCTGAGCTGCCTGATCAAGCGCGGCTGAACGAGCGCGGCCGAGCCCGCCGCGCCGAGGAACGGCACCGCGCGGCGGAGGGGCCGACCCCCTCCACCACGCGGCCGCCGCGGCGCTACGCGCCCTCGCCCAGATACGCCTCGCGTACCTTCGGGTCGGACAGCAGTTGCTCGGCCGGACCGGACAACACCACCGAACCGGTCTCCAGGGCATAACCCCGGTGCGCCAGCCGCAGCGCCTGCGCCGCGTTCTGCTCGACCAGCAACACCGTGGTGCCCTGCTCGTTGATCTCCCGGATGATCTCGAAGATCTGCGCCACGATCAACGGCGCCAGACCCATCGACGGCTCGTCCAGGAGCAGCAGCTTCGGCTGCCCCATCAGCGCCCGCCCGATCGCCAGCATCTGCTGCTCGCCACCGGACAACGTGCCCGCGAGCTGCGACCGCCGCTCCGCCAGCCGCGGAAACAGCTCGAACACCCGCTCCAGCTCGGCCTTGGGCACCGACTTGAACCGGTACGCGCCCATGTTCAGGTTCTCCGTGACGGTCATCGCCGGGAACACCCGGCGACCCTCCGGAGAATGCCCGATACCCAGCCCCACCACGTGATGCGCCGGCACCCCGTCGATCCGCTCGCCGCGCCAGCGCACCTCGCCCTCGCGCGGCGTCAACAAACCCGAGATGGTGCGCAGCGTCGTGGTCTTGCCCGCGCCGTTGGCGCCGAGCAGCGCCACGATCTCGCCCTCGTTCACCTCGATGTGCACGCCCTTGAGCGCCTGGATGGCGCCGTAGAACACGTGCAGATCATCCAGCTCCAGCATCTTCTTCCGGGGCGTCGTCGCGGTGCTCGCGGCCGGTTTGGCCAGCCCGACCGCGTCCGTGCCCTTGGACTCGGCGGTGCTCATCGCTGCTCCTCCCCATCCCGCTGCGCGGGGACCGTACCGTCCGACTCGCCCGCGGCCTCGGCGGCCTCGGCGTCCGAGGCGGCGACCATCTCGGCGGCCATCTCCGACCCCAGATAGGCCGCGACGACCTCGGGATTGCGCTGCACCTCCGCGGGCGAGCCGGAGGCGATCACCTTGCCGAAGTTGAGCACCGTGACCCGGTCCGCCACCGACATCACCAGGCGCATGTCGTGCTCGATCAACAACACGCTGATGCCCAGCTCGCGGTTGATCCGGCGGATCAGCACCTCCAGATCGAGCTTCTCGGTCGGGTTGGTGCCCGCCGCCGGCTCGTCCAGGAGCAACACCTGCGGATCGGTGGCCAACGCGCGGGCGATCTCCAGGCTGCGCTGCTGCCCGTAGGACAACGACGCGGCCAACTCGTTGAGCAGCCCGTCCAGACCCACGAAGTGCAGCAGCTCCAGCGCCCGCTTGTCGCTCTCGCGATCCTCGCGCCGCGCGTTCGGCAACCCCAGCATGATCGACACCGGACCGGCCTTCTGCCGGGTCTCCGCCGCGATCTTCACGTTCTCCAGCGCCGTCAGCGCGCCGAACAGGCGAATGTTCTGGAACGTGCGGGCCACCCCGAGCCGGTTCACCAGGTGCGGCTTGCGGCCCTTGAGCGAATGCTCGGCACCCGCCCGGTCGCGCAGCACGATGCTGCCTTCCTGCGGGACGTACATCCCGGTGAGCGAGTTGAACAACGACGTCTTGCCCGCCCCGTTGGGACCGATCACCGCGAGGATCTCGCCGCGGTGCAGGTCCAACGCCACATCGGACAGACCCACCAGACCACCGAAGCGCAGCGTCACACCGCGCACCCGCATGACCTGATCGGCGGGATCCACCCGCGGCCGGTCGTCCGCCTTCGTCGTGGTGATGCTCACGTCATCCTCCCGCCGGCCGGCTCCGACATCGCGTCCGCGTCGCCGAGACCCGCCTTGGCCATGCTCAACTCGCGCTTGCGCCGAACCGAGGGAATCAGGCCCTGCGGGCGGTAGATCATCATGATGATCAACAGCGCGCCCAGGTACATGAATCGGTCGTTCGGGTTGACCCAGTCCTTCATGTACTGCGGCAGCCAGGCCAGGAACGCCGTCCCGATGATCACGCCCCACAGCGAGCCCATGCCGCCGAAGATGACGTAGGCCACCACCAGCACCGAGAACAGCAGCAGGAAGCTCTCCGGGCTGATGAACCGGGCCTTGCTCGCGTACGCGACACCGGCGATGCCGGAGGTGGACGCGCCGATCGCGAACGCCATCAACTTGAACTTCACCGTCGGCACCCCGGTCGCCGACGCCGCCACCTCGTCCTCGCGGATCGCGGTCCAGGCCCGACCGACCCGGGAGTGCTCCAACCGCAGGAACGCGATGATCAGGATCGTGGCGATGCCGATCAGCAGGTACCAGTAGGGCACCGGGTCCAGTTCCCAGTCGTAGTCGATCGGACCGATGTGCACCCCGAAGTTCGAGATGCCCTGAACGCCGCGCGGACCGTTGGTGAAGTCGTCCGCGTTCTTGGCGATCAGATAGATGATCTCGTGGAACCCCAGCGTCACGATCGCGAGGTAGTCACCGCGCAGCCGCAGCGTCGGCGCGCCGAGCAGCAGCCCGGCCAGCAGACACGTGGCCACCGCCACCGGGATCACCAGGAACGCGTTCAGCGTGAACGGCGGATCCACCGGCATCGCGCCGGTCCAGTACGCCGTGCTGTACGCGCCGATCGCGAAGAACGCGATGAAGCCCAGGTCGAGCAGACCCGCCCAGCCGATCACCACGTTCAGGCCGATCGCCAGCAGGACGTAGATCGCCACCTCGTTGACCAGCACCTGGTTCCAGAAGGTGGACAACACGTTCGGCAGCAGGATCAGCAGGCCGATCACCACGGCCGAGAAGCCGATCCGCACCCACACGATCCGGCGCAGATTCGCCGACGTCGCCCGGGTCTGCGCGACCAGGCCCTTGACCGGGCCGGTCACCGGCGCGTGGAACCGGTCCAGCGGACCGACACTCGCGGCCAGATAGCGGTTGTACAGCGGCTTGGCGAACTCCAGGACCGCCCACAGCGCCACCGCGCCCAGGACCCACCACACCAGGCGCATCGACCCGAGGGTCTTGTCCAGCGAGAAGAACACGTCCTCGCGGCTGCCCTGCGGACCACTCATCACGTCCAGCAGCACCGCCGCCGAGACGGTGCCCACCAGGCGACCGACCATCGGCTGCTGATACCAGCGCTTGCGCCGCAACTTGGCCAGCGCCGACCCCGTCGGCGCGAGATCCCTGTCCTTAGTCGTCGTCGTGGTCACGCCGACCTCCCCAACCGCTCGCCCAGGATGCCGGTCGGCCGGAACATCAGCACCAGGACCAGCACCGCGAAGGCACTGACGTACCGCCACGACTCACCGAAGATCGGCGAGGAGAAGCTCTCCACGATGCCGAGCAGCATGCCGCCCATCATCGCGCCGCGAATGTTGCCGACCCCGCCCACGACCGCCGCGGCGAACGCGGTGATACCCGGCAGGAAGCCCATCGTGAACGACAACTGCAGATGCAGGCCGAACAGGAAGCCGGCGATACCGCCCATGAACCCGCCGATGATGAACGTCCGCGAGATCACCTTGTCGATGTCCACACCCATCAGGCCCGCCGTCTCGGCGTCCTGCGCCACCGCCCGGATACCCGAGCCCAGCTTGGTGCGGTTCACCAGGTAGTCCAGACCGACCATCATCAGCACCGCCGCACAAACGATGAGCAGCTGCAGGATGGTGACCTGGGTGCCGAAGACCGAGAAGACCTTCTTGTTCTCGAACACCGTCGGCAGTGCGCGCGAGTCGCGACCGAACAACTTCCCGGCAAGGTTCTGCAGGAAGTAGGAGGCCCCGATCGCGCTGATCAGGAACGCCAATCGGGGCGCGTTCCTGCGTCTGAGCGGTCTGTACGCGACTTTTTCCAACGTAAAGGCCGTGGCCGCACCGGCGGTACCGGAAACGGCCAGACCGGCCGCGACCAACAACACCGACATGAACGTCGTCGGATTGCTGCTCGGGTCGATCCAGGTCAAGGCGAGAAGCGCCGAATAGGCGCCCACCATGAACACTTCACTGTGTGCGAAGTTGATGAGTTGCAGAACGCCATAGACCAGGGTATAGCCGATGGCGATCACCGCGTACAACGCACCGAGCATGATCCCTGGAATAAGGTAATCCAGGATTTCATCAGGTTGCATAAGGAAAGCTTCCTCAAGAAAACCGGACGGGCCCGGGTCTTCCCGAAAACTCCGGGAAGACCCGGGCCCGATCGTCAGGTAGCGCTGCCCCGATCTTTCGGGTCAGCCGCCCACGAGCTGGTCGATGTCGCCCATGTAGCCGATCTTGCCGCCCTTCACCTGGTAGATGAAGGTCGTCGCGCCGTCGAATTCACCGTTCGGCAGGAACTTGAAGTTCTTGGTCAGACCCTTGTACGAGGCACCCTTGAGCTTGGTCAGCATCGCCTCGCGGGTGATCTTCTCCGCGCCGAAGGACTTCATCTGGTCGATCACCAGGTTGGCGATGTCGAACGACTCCGCCGAGTAGGTGCTCGGGTTCGTGTTGAAGCGCTTCTTGTAGTCGTCCGTGAACTGCTTCGTGGCCGCCTCGACGTTCGCGTCGGCGCACGGGCAGGTCAGGTACCAGTCGTTCGCGGCGTCCCCGGCGAGCGAGACGAACTGCGAGTCGTTGGTGCCGTCACCGGAGAACTTGGGGCCGGTGAACCCGGCCTCCTTGAGCTTCTTGGCGAACGGCGCGCCGTCCTGGTAGTAGCCCGCGTAGATCATGGCGTCCGCGCCGGAGTTCTTGATCTTCGTGGAGATCGGACCGTAGTCCGGGGTCGCCTTCGGCACGCTGTCCGAGACGACCTGGACGCCGGCCTTGGTCAGCTCGTCCTTGGCGACCTTCGACAGACCCACGCCGTACTCGGTCTTGTCGTCGACGACGAAGACCTTTTTGACCTGGAGCTTCTTCGACAGGTACTTCGCCATCCCGCCGCCCTGGGCGTTGTCGTTCGGCGCCCCGCGCAGGAACGCGGTGAAATTGTTCTCCGCGTTCGTCAGGGACGGGTTGGTCGCCGACGGGGACACCGTGGCGAGCTTCGCCTTGGCGTAGTTCGGCGACGCGGCCTTGGTGGGGCCGGAGAAGGCGGGGCCGATAACGGCAACAACGTTGTTGTCGTCGATCAGCTTCTGCGCCGCGGAGACCGACTTCGTCTCCGATGCCTCGTCGTCCGAGGTCTTGAACTTGAGCGTGAAGGGAAGATCGCCCTTCGCGTTGGCCTGCTCGACGGCGAGACGCGCGCCGTTCTCTTCGTTGATGCCAAGCTGGGCATTCTCCCCCGAGAGCCCCGCTTGGAAACCTATCGTCCAGGTCGGCTTGTTACCGCCACCGGGGGCGGTGCTGCCGCCTTCCTTCTTCTTGTCGTCATCGTCACTGCCGCACGCGGAAAGCACGAGTGCCGCTGCCGCGATGGGCAGCGCGATTTTGATCACGCGTCGCTTGAGCACAGCAAACCCCAACCCTTGTAGAAAAAGTTCGGAGCCCGCATCGGGGCGCCTTCACAAACCGCGATGAACATGCGGTGCCCGGAATGTAGTCCGGCGGGAAGGGCAGCGGCAGTCCGCCGACTGAGATGTGATGCGCCCGTAACCAGAAGTAATCCAAAAGAAACCGTGAACGAATGCTTTCGATCCAAAGTGATCAAATATGATCATCGGATGCCGGAAAAACACCGAACCCGCCCGGTTTGACCGCATCCGGGCGGGTTCGTGGGAGATTGAGGGGGGCTGGGTCAGTCGGCGACGTCGCCTCCGGACACCACGACCTCGGCCACCGTGCGCATCGACATCCGACGGTCCATCGAGGCCTTCTGGATCCAGCGGAACGCCTCGGGCTCGGACATCCCGTACTTCTCCTGCAACACACTCTTGGCACGATCGACCAGCTTGCGCGTCTCCAGCCGCTGGGTGAGGTCGCCGACCTCACGCTCCAGGGCGGCCAGTTCGGTATAGCGCGAGACGGCCATCTCGATCGCCGGGACGAGATCGCCCTTGGTGAACGGCTTGACCAGATACGCCATCGCACCGGCGTCCCGGGCCCGCTCCACCAGCTCGCGCTGGGAGAAGGCGGTCAACATCAGCACGGGGGCGAGGCGGGCCTTCGCGATCTGCTCGGCAGCCGAGATGCCATCGAGTATCGGCATCTTCACGTCCAGGATGACCAGGTCGGGCCGACACTCGTGGACCAATTCCACGGCGCGCTGCCCGTCTCCGGCCTCACCTACGACGTGGTATCCCTCTTCCTCCAACATCTCTTTCAGATCGAGCCGGATCAGCGCCTCGTCCTCGGCAATGACGACACGGGCGCGGTGGCTGTCCTGCGATGCGGCGGGCGGCTGCGTGGCGGCGGTCACGTCGCTCCTCGATCAGGGAAATGGTGCGGACACGAGGGTACCGAGAGGCGGTATGGTGTTCCTCGTGCAGGGGTTGGGTCTCGCGCAGATGACGATGTGCCCGACTTTGCCGCCCCGGTAGCCCAACGGTAGAGGCCATGGATTCAAAACCCATCCAGTGTCGGTTCGAAACCGACCCGGGGCACTAGCTCATCCGTTCGAGTGATTCGAACGGATTCAGCCGATCATCCGCACTCTTGTGTGAATTCTCGTACGTATGTACCCACAAGAGACCGTGGACTTGGCGCTTCGCCTCCACAAGCAAGGAATGACAGACGCGACCGTCGCCCAGGCTTGCGGGGTCTCGGTGCGGACGGTGCGCCACTGGCGCTGGGGAACACGGCGAGCGCCGGAAGCCGTACGTGGCAAGCCGCAGCCGACATGCGAAGAAGTGCACCCCGTCGTCGTTCCGAGAACGTACTCCTACTTGCTGGGCCTCTATCTCGGTGACGGGCACATCATCAGCAAGTCTCGCCAACACACTTTGACCGTCTCGTGTTGCGACACCTGGCCAGGCCTCATCGACGAAACGACGAAGGCGATGCGGAACGTCCTGCCCTGCGCCGCTGTCGGATTCGTACAGAGGTCCGGTTGTACGGACGTGAAGTCCTACTCCAGGCACTGGACGTGCCTGTTCCCCCAACACGGCCCCGGCCGCAAACACGAGCGGCCGATCGTGCTGGAGCCCTGGCAAACCAGGATCGTCCGGGCCGAGCCCTGGGCGCTCGTGCGCGGCCTCATCCACTCCGACGGTTGCCGGAACGTGAACTGGACCACGCGTATGGTCGCCGGTGAGCGCAAACGCTACGAGTACCCGCGCTACCTCTTCGCCAACGAGTCCGCGGACATCATGCGCATCCTCACGACCACGCTGGACCGACTCGGTGTCGAGTGGAAGTTCGCCCGGCCGAACCTCCTCTCGGTGGCCCGTCGTCCCTCCGTCGCGCTCATGGATCAGCACATCGGTCCCAAGTACTGACGGCCCACCACCGCGCAGAAGACGACGAGTCCGCCAAGACATCCATTCGTGTGAATCCCCCGGGCTTTCCACTCGCTGTGATCGGGGTCTCGGCATCGTCGATCACATGTACGACACGGCGACGCGCCTCGGGGCGCTCCGGCTCATCGGTGACGGGCGCAGTCTGAATTCGGTGAGCAAGGAGACCGGGATCTCTCGCGCGGCCATACGCTCATGGCGCGCCCGCATCGAACCGGTGCGCTCCACCGACTGCGCTCGATGTACCGGAGTCCCCTCCCATCCGGAACCCGGCCGGGACTACGCCTATCTACTCGGCCTCTACCTCGGTGACGGCTGCCTCGGCAGCTACGCCAAGGGCGTCTACGGACTACGCATCGCCTGCGCGGATGCATGGCCCGGCCCGATGGACGAATGCGAAGCCGCCATGCGCGCAATTCGCCCTCAGAGCAACGTCTTTCGCGCGCCTCGGCAGGGCTGCCACATGGTCACGTCGCTCTGGAAACACTGGCCGTGCCTGTTGCCCCAGCACGGCCCCGGCCGCAAGCACGAGCGGCCGATCGTCCTCGAATCCTGGCAACAGGACATCGTCCGCGCCGAGCCTTGGGCTCTCGTGCGCGGCCTCATTCACTCCGACGGATGTCGGAACATGAACTGGACCACGCGCATGGTCGCCGGTGAGCGCAAGCGCTATGAATACCCGCGCTACCTGTTCACGAACGAGTCCATGGACATCATGCGCATCCTCACGAGCACGCTGGACGAACTCGGTGTGGAGTGGAAGTTCGCCCGTCGCAACAACCTCTCCGTCACCCGTCGGGTCTCCGTCGCGCTCATGGATCAGCACATCGGCCCGAAATACTGACGGCCCGTCACCCACCGGGGCGGGTGACGGACCGTCGGTACTACACAGCACTACAGCGAGGTGTCACTCGCTCGGCAGATCCCCTATGTGGTGCAGGCGGATCAGGTTGGTCGATCCGGGGACGCCGGGCGGGGAGCCGGCCGTGATCACGACCAGGTCGCCCTTCTTGCAGCGGCCGATCGCGAGCAGTGCCGCGTCCACCTGACGAACCATCTCGTCGGTGTGGCTGCACAGCGGCCCGAGGAAGGTCTCCAGGCCCCACGTGAGCGCCAGGCGGCTGCGCACCGCCGGCTCCGGGGTGAAGGCCAGCATCGGGATCATCGAGCGATACCGGGACAACCGGCGGCCCGTGTCACCGCTCTGGGTGAACGCCACCAGGTACTTGGCGTCCAGTCGTTCGGCGATCTCGATCGCGGCCTTCGCGATCACGCCGCCCTGGGTGCGCGGACCGGCCAGGCCGCGGATCTCCTCCTGCATCGCGGAGGAGTCCTCGGCCGCGACCACGATCCGCGCCATGGTCTTGACGGTCTCGATCGGATACTTGCCGACCGAGGTCTCGCCCGACAGCATGACCGCGTCCGTGCCGTCCAGGACGGCGTTGGCGACGTCGGACGCCTCCGCCCGGGTGGGGCGCGAGGCGCTGATCATCGAGTCGAGCATCTGGGTGGCGACGATGACGGGCTTGGCGTTGGCCCGGGCCAGCGTGATCGCGCGCTTCTGCACGATCGGCACGGCCTCCAGCGGCATTTCGACGCCGAGGTCGCCGCGGGCGACCATGATGGCGTCGAAGGCGTGGACGATCTCCTCGAGGTTGTCCACCGCCTGCGGCTTCTCGATCTTCGCGATCACCGGGAGTCGGACGCCGACCTCGTCCATGATCTTGTGGACGTCCTCGATGTCCTTCGCGGCGCGCACGAAGGACAGCGCGATCATGTCCGCACCGAGGGCGAGGCCCCACTTGAGGTCGTCGATGTCCTTCTCGGACAGCGCGGGCACGCTCACGGCCACACCGGGGAGGTTGAGCCCCTTGTGGTCGGAGACCATGCCGCCTTCGATGACGATCGTGTGCACGCGGGGGCCCTCGACGTCGACGACCTCCAGGGTGACCCGGCCGTCGTCGATGAGGATCCGCTCGCCCTTGGTGACGTCGGCGGTCAGCCCCTTGTAGGTGGTGCCGACCTCGTGCTTGTCGCCGGGGACGTCCTCGGTCGTGATCGTGAACTCGTCGCCGCGCTCCAGGAGCACGGGGCCTTCGGCGAAGGTCTCCAGGCGGATCTTGGGGCCTTGGAGGTCGACGAGGATGCCGACGCTGCGACCGGATTCGTCGGATGCCCGACGGACGCGGTGATATCGCTCCTCGTGCTCGGCGTACGCGCCGTGGCTGAGGTTGAAGCGGGCTACATCCATGCCTGCGTCGACCAGCGTGCGGATCTGTTCATATGAATTGGTGGCAGGGCCCAGGGTGCAGACAATTTTGGCTCGACGCATGGTCAGAGCCTAGTTCCTACCGCCCGGTAAGCCGTACCCGCGTCCGGTATATGGCGCTTTTCCAGCATGCGGAAAGGGCGCCGCAACGGCGACGCCCTTTCCCGTTCACGCGACTTTCGTCACATATTCAAACTCGTACCGCGCGATCACACCGGGTCACGCCGGATCCACGCCGGACCCGCGCCGGATCACACCGTGAGCGGCCGATCGGTGGGCCGGATCGGCGTCGGCAGGTTGGTGCCGCCGGTGAGCCACGCGTCCACCGCGGCCGCGCACGAGCGGCCCTCGGCGATCGCCCAGACGATCAGCGACTGTCCGCGCCCGGCGTCGCCGGCCACGAACACGCCGTCCACGTTGGTCGCGAAGCTCTCGTCGCGCGCGACGTTGCCGCGCTCGTCGAGGGCGAGTCCGAGCTGTTCGACCAGCCCGTTGGAGCGGTCGGTCCCGGTGAAGCCCATCGCCAGGAACACGAAGTCCGCCGGGATCTCCCGCTCGCTGCCGGACACCGGCACGAAGCGGCCGTCCTTGAACTCGACCTCGACCAGCTTGAGCGCCTTGACCCGGCCGTCCTCGCCGGCCACGAACTCCTGGGTGTTGACCGCGTACACACGCTCGCCACCCTCCTCGTGCGCGCTGGCCACCCGGTAGGTCATCGGGTACGTCGGCCACGGCTGCGCGGTGGGCCGCTCCTCCGAGGGCCGGGGCATGATCTCGAGCTGGGTGACCGAGGCCGCGCCCTGGCGGTGCGCGGTACCCAGGCAGTCGGCGCCGGTGTCGCCGCCGCCGATGATCACCACGTGCTTGCCGGCCACGTCGATCGGCGAGGCGACCAGGTCGCCCTCCTGCACCTTGTTGGCGAACGGCAGGTATTCCATCGCCTGGTGCACACCGCCGAGTTCGCGCCCGGGGATGGGCAGGTCACGCGCGGCGGTGGCGCCGGCGGCGATCACCACCGAGTCGTAGCGCCGGCGCAGCTTGGCCGCGTCCAGGTCGGTGCCGATCTGCATGCCGGTGTAGAACTTGGTGCCTTCCGCGCGCATCTGCTCGATGCGCCGGTTGATGTGCCGCTTCTCCATCTTGAACTCGGGGATGCCGTAGCGCAGCAGTCCGCCGATCCGGTCGGCCCGTTCGTACACGGCGACGGTGTGGCCGGCCCGGGTGAGTTGCTGGGCGACGGCGAGGCCGGCCGGGCCGGAGCCGATCACCGCGACGGTCTTACCGGAGAGCCGGTCGGGCGGTTGCGGGGCGACGTTGTTGTCGTCCCAGGCCCGGTCGATGATCGAGACCTCGACGTTCTTGATGGTGACCGGGGCCTGGTTGATGCCGAGTACGCAGGCGGCCTCGCACGGGGCTGGGCACAGTCGGCCGGTGAACTCGGGGAAGTTGTTCGTCGCGTGCAGTCGTTCGCTCGCGGCCTGCCAGTCGTCGCGCCAGACCAGGTCGTTCCACTCGGGGATGATGTTCCCCAGCGGGCAGCCGTTGTGGCAGAACGGGATGCCGCAGTCCATGCAGCGGCCGGCCTGTTCGGTGATGATCGGGAGCAGTGTGCGCTCCTCGTACACCTCCTTCCAGTCCCGGATGCGCACGTCGACGGGGCGACGCTTGCCGAGCTCTTGGGGCGTGGTCAAAAAGCCCTTCGGGTCAGCCATGAACCGCCTCCATCATCTTCTGGACGATCTCGGTCTCGGTGAGACCGGCTCGCTCGGCGGCGTCCTTGGCGGCGAGCACTGCCTTGTAGTCCCTGGGCAGGATCTTGGTGAAGCGCCGGGAGGCGGCGTCCCAGTCGGAGAGCAGGGTCTCGGCGACGGCCGAGCCGGTCTCCTCGTGGTGCCGGCGCACAACGTCGTGCAGTTCGGCGCTGTCGAGGGCGTCGAGTTCCTCGACGCCGACGAGTTCGGTGTTGATGTTGTTCGGGTCGGCGTCGAGCAGGTAGGCGACGCCTCCGGACATGCCGGCGGCGAAGTTGCGGCCGGTGCGGCCGAGTACGACGGCGCGGCCTCCGGTCATGTATTCGCAGCCGTGGTCGCCGACGCCTTCGACGACGGCGGTGGCGCCGGAGTTGCGGACGCAGAAGCGTTCGCCGACGACGCCGCGCAGGTAGATCTCGCCGCCGGTGGCGCCGTAGCCGATGACGTTGCCGGCGATGATGTTGTCCTCGGCGGCGAAGGTCGCGGCGCGGTGCGGGCGGACGGTGATCCGGCCGCCGGACAGGCCCTTGCCGACGTAGTCGTTGCCGTCGCCTTCCAGGCGCAGGGTGATGCCCTTGGGGAGGAACGCGCCGAAGGATTGGCCGGCGGAGCCGGTGAGGGTGATGTCGATGGTGTCGTCGGGCAGGCCGGCGCCGCGGTAGCGCTTGGTGACCTCGTGGCCGAGCATCGTGCCGACGGTGCGGTTGGTGTTTTGCACCGGGAGGTTGATGACGACCCGCTCGCCGTTCTCCAGCGCGTCGGCGCTGAGTTGGATGAGCTGGTTGTCCAGGGCCTTGGCCAGTCCGTGGTCCTGCGGGCTGGTGTGGTGCAGGGCCGTGCCCTCGGCGAGCGCGGGCACGTGGAAGAGCGGTGCGAGGTCGAGGCCTTCGGTCTTCCAGTGCCTGATGGCCGCGCTGGTGTCGAGGAGTTCGGCGTGGCCGACGGCCTCTTCCAGGGTGCGGAAGCCGAGTTCGGCGAGCAGTTCGCGGACTTCTTCGGCGATGAATTCGAAGAAGTTGACGACGTGGTCGGCCTGGCCGTTGTACCGCTCGCGCAGTACGGGGTTTTGTGTGGCGACGCCCACGGGGCAGGTGTCGAGGTGGCAGACGCGCATCATCACGCAGCCGGAGACGACCAGGGGTGCGGTGGCGAAGCCGTATTCCTCGGCGCCGAGGAGGGCGGCGATCAGGACGTCGCGGCCGGTCTTGAGCTGGCCGTCGGTCTGCACGACGATGCGGTCGCGCAGGCCGTTGAGCAGCAGTGTCTGCTGGGTTTCGGCGAGGCCGAGTTCCCAGGGGCCGCCGGCGTGCTTGAGCGAGGTGAGCGGGGACGCGCCGGTGCCGCCGTCGTGGCCGGAGATGAGGACCACGTCGGCGTGTGCCTTGGACACGCCCGCCGCGACCGTGCCGACGCCGACCTCGGCGACCAGCTTCACGTGGACCCGGGCCGCCGGGTTGGCGTTCTTGAGGTCGTGGATGAGCTGGGCGAGGTCTTCGATCGAGTAGATGTCGTGGTGCGGCGGCGGCGAGATGAGGCCGACGCCGGGGGTGGAGTGTCGGGTGCGGGCGACCCACGGGTAGACCTTGTGGCCGGGGAGTTGGCCGCCTTCGCCGGGCTTGGCGCCCTGGGCCATCTTGATCTGGATGTCGTCGGCGTTGACCAGGTATTCGCTGGTGACGCCGAAGCGGCCGGAGGCGACCTGCTTGATCGCCGAGCGCCGCTGGGGGTCGTACAGCCGCTCGGGGTCCTCGCCGCCTTCACCGGTGTTGGACTTGCCGCCGAGGCGGTTCATCGCGATGGCCAGTGTCTGGTGCGCCTCCATCGAGATGGAGCCGTAGGACATGGCGCCGGTGGAGAAGCGCTTGACGATCTCGGAGATCGGCTCGACCTCGTCGATCGGGATGGACTCGCGGGTGCCGGTCTTGAACGCGAACAGGCCGCGCAGCGTCATCAGCCGCTTGGACTGCTCGTCCACGCGCTCGGTGTACTTCTTGAAGATGTCGTAGCGGCGGGTGCGGGTGGAGTGCTGGAGGCGGAAGACCGTCTCGGGGTCGAACAGGTGCGGTTCGCCTTCGCGGCGCCACTGGTACTCGCCGCCGATCTCCAGTCGGCGGTGCGAGGGGGCGATGCCGGTGGGCGGGTAGGCCTTGGCGTGCCGGCGGGCGACTTCTTCGGCGACGACGTCCAGGCCGATGCCGCCGAGCTTGCTGGTGGTGCCGGTGAAGTATTCGGCGACGAAGTCGGCGGCGAGGCCGACGGCTTCGAACACCTGGGCGCCGCGGTAGGAGGCGACGGTGGAGATGCCCATCTTGGACATCACCTTCAGCACGCCCTTGCCGAGTGCCTTGATCAGGTTGCGGATCGCCTGCTCGGGGGCGATGTCGCTGAGGAAGACGCCTTCGCGGACCAGGTCCTCGACGGATTCCATGGCGAGGTAGGGGTTGACCGCGGCGGCGCCGTAGCCGATGAGCAGCGCGATGTGGTGCACCTCGCGCACGTCGCCGGCTTCGACGATCAGGCCGACCTGGGTGCGGGTCTTGGTGCGGATCAGGTGGTGGTGCACGGCGGAGGTGAGCAGCAGCGAGGGGATCGGCGCGTGCTCGGCGTCCGAATGGCGGTCGGAGAGGACCACGATGCGGGCACCGTCGGCGATCGCGCCGGTGGTCTCGGTGCGGATCTCCTCGAGTCGCTTGGCCAGTGCCGCGCCGCCGCCGTCGACCGGGTAGAGCCCGGAGATGGTGACGGCCTTGAGGCCGGGCTGGTCGCCGTCGAGGTTGATGTGGATCAGCTTGGCGAGTTCGTCGTTGTCCAGCACCGGGAAGGGCAGGACGACGTTGCGGCAGTCGGCGGGCTGGGGGTGGAGCAGGTTGCCCTCGGGGCCGACGAAGCTGCCCAGCGAGGTGACCAGTTCCTCGCGGATGGCGTCCAGCGGCGGGTTGGTGACCTGCGCGAAGAGCTGGACGAAGTAGTCGAAGAGCAGCCGCGGCTTGGCGGACAGCGCGGCGATGGGGCTGTCGGTGCCCATCGAGCCGAGCGGTTCGCCGCCGGCGCGGGCCATCGGCGCCAGGATGACGCGCAGTTCTTCCTCGGTGTAGCCGAAGGTCTGCTGGCGGCGCGAGACGGAGGCGTGCGTGTGCACGACGTGTTCGCGCTCGGGCAGGTCCTCGAGGTTGATCAGGCCCGCGTGCAGCCACTCCTGGTAGGGGTGTTCGGCGGCGAGCGCGGTCTTGATCTCGTCGTCCTCGACGATCCGCCGGGCGTGGGTGTCCACGAGGAACATCCGGCCGGGCTGGAGCCGGCCCTTGCGCACGATCCGCGCCGGGTCGATGTCCAGGACGCCGACCTCGGAGGAGAGCACGACCAGGCCGTCGTCGGTGACCCAGTAGCGCGAGGGCCGCAGGCCGTTGCGGTCCAGGACCGCGCCGATCCGGGTGCCGTCGGTGAAGGTGACGCAGGCGGGGCCGTCCCAGGGCTCCATCACGGTGGCGTGGAACTTGTAGAAGGCGCGCCGGGCGGCGTCCATCGTGGCGTGGTTCTCCCACGCCTCGGGGATCATCATCAGCACGGCGTGCGGGAGCGGCCGACCGCCCAGGTGGAGCAGTTCCAGGACCTCGTCGAAGGACGCGGAGTCGGACGCCTCGGGGGTGCAGATCGGGTACAGCCGGCTCAGGTCGCCGGGGATCAGGTCGGTGGCGAGCATCGACTCGCGCGCGGCCATCCAGTTGCGGTTGCCCTTGACGGTGTTGATCTCGCCGTTGTGCGCGATGAAGCGGTACGGGTGGGCGAGCGGCCAGGCCGGGAAGGTGTTGGTGGAGAACCGCGAGTGCACGAGGCCGATCGCGGACGCCAGGCGCCGGTCGGACAGGTCGGGGAAGAACGGCTCCAGTTGCCCGGTGGTGAGCATGCCCTTGTAGACGAGGGTGCGCGCGGAGAGCGAGGCGAAGTAGACGTCGACCTCGCGCTCGGCGCGCTTGCGCAGTGCGAACGCGAGCCGGTCCAGGGCGATCCCGGTGACGGTGTCGTCGACGCCGGCCACGAACAGTTGGGCGAACCGCGGCATGGTCTCGGCGGCCATGGTGCCGACCAGGCCGGGCGTGGTGGGCACCTCGCGCCAGCCGAGCACGCGCAGGTTCTCCTCGGCGGCGATGCGCTCGATGGAGGACTTGGCGCGGCCGGCGTGCACGTCGTCGTCGGGCAGGAAGGCGATGCCGACCGCGTAGCCGCCGGCGGCGGGCAGTTCGAAGCCCGCGCTCTCGCGCAGGAAGGCGTCCGGAACCTGGATCAGGATGCCCGCGCCGTCGCCGGTGTCGGCCTCGGCGCCGGTGGCGCCGCGGTGCTCCATGTTCCGCAGGACGGTCAGGGCCTGGTCGACGATGTCGTGGCTGGGCTCGCCGGTGAGCGTGGCCACGAATCCGACACCACAGGCGTCGTGCTCGTTACGGGGGTCGTACAACCCCTGTGCCGCGGGCATCGCGGAGAAGAGGGGGCCCGGAGTTGCGGGCATGGCAGGAGGCATGGGCGCTCCCGTCGTCGTCGTGGCGTGTGGTGCGCAACAGGGACGACGTTGGCCCTCTGCGATTTCGTGCAGGTTACACGATCGGTACGTGTATCCGGAACCCGGGACAAACCCGTCTCACCATGCGGTCTCCAGGGTGATCCGGCCGGGCTTTCGAGCGCTGCGCCGCGCCGGTCGCCTTGGCATGTCAGCTGGCTCATTCCCGACCATCCCGACACCGAAACTGGGTGTCCGACCCGTGGGAATCGTTCGTTTCCGGATGAGGTCGCCGCGCTACCGCCGTGTTACGTATGCCTCACCCGTCACACCTGTCGGCCGATCAGCAGGCCGAGCAGGTAGGTCAGTCCGCCCGCGGCGGCGCCCAGTACCAACTGGCGGGTCCCGCCGAACCACCACGGCCGGGCGGTGACCCGGGAGACCGCGGCGCCCGCGCCGAACAGGCCGAGCGCGGTGAGCAGCAGGGCGGGGGTGAGCGTGGTCGCGCCGAGCAGGTACGGCAGCAGGGGCAGCAGTGCGCCGATCGCGAAGAAGGCGAACGAGGAGCCGGCCGCGAGCCACGGCGAGGGCAGGTCGTGCGGGTCCACGCCGAGTTCCTCGCGGGCGTGGATCTCCAGGGCCAGCTCGGGGTCGCGGGAGAGTTGGCGGGCGACCTCGAGGGCGAGGTCCTCGTCCAGGCCCCGGGCGATGTACAACTCGGCGAGTTCGCGTTGTTCGGCCTCGGGGCTGCGGCACAGTTCGCGGCGTTCCACCTCGACCTCGGCGCGGGCGAGTTCGCCCTGCGAGGCGACCGAGGTGTACTCCCCCGCCGCCATCGAGAAGGCTCCGCCGGCCAGGCCGGCCAGGCCGGTGATCACGACGGTCTTGGGCGTGGCGTCGCTGCCGACGACGCCGGCGATCAGCGCGAAGTTGGAGACCAGGCCGTCCATCGCGCCGAATACGGCCGGGCGCAGCCAGCCGCCGCCGATGTCGCGGTGGGTGTGGTCTATGCCGTCCTGGTGTCCCAGGACCGGGGCGCCCGGGGCGTCGGCGGCTGTATCGGTGGTCTTCAAGGTCGTTCGGCCCTCTCGTCACGCTGGGACGACGACGCTACCGTTTCGGCCGGACCCGCCGCCGGCCAGGAAAGGCTGTCCGAACCCGGAGAGGCTGCCCGAACCCGCAGGTGAAAGCGGGTCGGGGCAGCCTCGGGTCGAGCGGGGTCAGCCCTTGTCGGCGGGCTTGCGCGCGGCCGAGGCGGCGGGCTCGGTATCGGTGCCCGTGCCGGCGTCGGCGTCGGTCGCGGGCTCGTCCACCTCGCCGGGTTCGTCGCCGGCGCCCTCGGCGTCCTTCACGAACTTCACGGCCTTCACGGCTTTCGCGTCCGCCGGGTCCGCCACGTCCTCGGTCGCCTTCGCCTTCTCGGTCTTCTCGGCCTTGCCGGTGTCCTCGGCGTCCTCGTCCTCGGCGTCTTCGCCCGTCCCGCGGTCGTGCCCGAGCAGCGTGGCCGGGTCCTCGCGGCCGGGGTGCTTGCGCGCCGAGATCCAGATGTAGGCGAGCGCGCCGGCGAAGACGACGATCGAGGTCCAGTTGTTCAGGCGCATGCCCAGCACCTGTTCGGCGTCGTCCACGCGCATGTACTCGATCCAGAACCGGCCCACGGTGTAGCCCGCGACGTAGAGCGCGAAGGCGCGGCCGTGGCCCAGCTTGAACCGGCGGTCGGCCCAGATCACCAGCGCCGCGACGCCGACGCACCACAGCGACTCGTACAGGAAGGTCGGGTGGAAGGTGCCGGCCTGGCCGGGGTCGATCACGTTGTGGTCGCCGTCGATCTTCACCGCCCACGGCACGTCGGTCTCGCGGCCGTAGAGCTCCTGGTTGAACCAGTTGCCCCAGCGGCCCACGGCCTGGGCGAGCACGATGCCGGGGGCGAGCGCGTCGGCCAGCGCGGGCAGCGGGATGCCCCGGCGGCGGCAGCCGATCCAGGCGCCCACCGCGCCGAGGGCGATCGCGCCCCAGATGCCGAGGCCGCCCTTCCACACGGCGAACGCCTGCATGGGGTCGCCGCCGTCGCCGAAGTACGGCCCCGGCGTGGTGATGACGTGGTAGATGCGGCCGCCGACGAGGCCGAAGGGCACCATCCACACGGCGATGTCGCCGACCGTGCCGGGGCGACCGCCGCGGGCGACCCAGCGTCGCTCGCCGAGCCAGATCGCGAGGACGACACCGAGGATGATGCACAGCGCGTAGCCGCGCAGCGGGATCGGACCGAGGTCGATCTGGCCGCGGGAGGGGCTGGGAATGAATGCGAGGTCCATGGCGGGTACGACGCTACCGGGTGTGGGGGCGAACGTGTGCGGGCGGGCACACGCGAACGGGCGCGACACCGGTGAATGTGGTGTCGCGCCCGGTCGATGTGCGACGGACGGTGACTACTTGATCGCTGCCAGGATCTGGGCGCGCACCTCGTCGGGGGTGGCCAGGCCGCGGCCCTTGACGATCAGGTCGATGGTCTTGCCGTTGATGCCCGCGGTCGGGGTGCCGGTGACCGGGGTGTCGCCGATCTTGGCGTTCTGGAACGCCTCATTGACCTTGTTGACCCAACCCGCGACGCTCAGGTCGTTGACGCAAGCGTCGAAGGTCGGCGAGCGCAGGCCCTCGACCTTGCCGGCGAGGTCGAGCAGGTAGGAGCGGCTGCCGAACTTGTCGTCCAGTTCGTCGGGCTGGTTCGCGAAGAGCGTGTCGTGGTACGGCGCGAACTTGCCCGCGGTCTGCGCGCAGCCGGCGGCGTTGGCCGCGTACTTGGAGCCGTTGCCGCCGAGTTTGCCGTCCAGGAACGACGCGATGTGGTAGTCGATCTTGATGGTGCCGGCGTCGGCCATCTGTCGCAGGGTGGGGCCGAGGGCCTTCTCCACCTCGTGGCAGATCGGACAGCGGAAGTCCTCGTACATGATCAGCGAGGGGGCGTTGGGGTTGCTGCCCACCGAGATGCCCAGGCCGTCCGCGGACAGGTTGGCGGGGGCGCTGAACGGCTTGGCGAGCGCGTCCTTCCAGGGGCCCTTCTTCTTGTTGGTCTTGGACATGCCCACGACCACGCCGATGATGGCGACGACCGCGAGGACGGCCACCACGGCGCCGGCGATGACGATGACGCGCTTGCGCTTGTCGATCGCCTGTTGGCGTGCGCGCTCCTGGGCCATGCGCTCGCGCGCGGTGCGCTTGCCTTCGGAATTCTTCGAGCTCACGTGATCTCAGGGCCTTTCAGTTCCCGGGTTCCGGGGTTCCGGTTCGCGTCCCCGCGGTACTCGTCCGCGTCGGTGTTCCGCTCGTCCTGGTCCTGGTCCTGGTCCTGGTCCGGGTCCTCGTCCTCGTCGTCCGCGTGGTCGTCGACGTAGGGCTGTTCCTCGGGGAACAGCCAGGCGTCCGCGGACAGGCGGGTTCGAGGGAAGACGATCAGCCAGATCGCGAGCAGCATGAAGCCGCAGTCCCGCAGGATCTCCTCGAGGTACGCGGTCTTGTCCGGCTCGACCGGGCCGCCGCCGCCGAAGCAGCCGCAGTCGATCGCCAGGCCGCGGGCCCAGGCCTGCGCGATGCCCGCGATGAACACGAGCAGGAGCAGCGCGGACAAGGACGCGACCAGTCGGGTGCCGAGTCCGATCACCAGGAGCAGGGCAAGGCCCAGTTCCAGGTAGGGCAGGGCGTAGCCGACCGGCTCGACGAGGTCGTCGGGCAGTACGTCGTAGCCCCGGACCGCGTAGGCGGCCTGGTCGGGGTCGAGCGCCTTCTCCCAGCCGGCGTAGGCCCAGACGAAGGCCAGTCCCAGTCTGGCGGCGAGGCCGATCCAGGGCGCGATCGCGCGCAGCTTCGCGAGGGGGCCGCCTGCGGCGGTGCCGTTCGCGCCGGCCGTCGTGGTCGTCACAGGGCCACCGGCTCGATCGTCTTGCTTCCCAAGGTCTGACCTCCGTCACGACAGGTGAGGTGCGGGGACCCCGGTCCGGTTCTCCCCCGCACCCCGGACCGGCACATGTCCTGTCTAACCGGCGGAAGGTGCTTGAGGTTCCTCTCCGAGCGCCGCCTTACCACTACCGGGGTTCTCCAGGCGTTGGTCGAGCAGTTCACGGAGGTTGTCGGGCGAACGCATGGCCGAGTTCCCGCTGTCGAGAATTTTTCCGTCCACCGCGACGGCGGGCGTGGCGGAGACGCCGGAGCTTTCGAACGCGGTTTCGGCGGCGCTCACCCACGCGGCGTTGGCGTCGGTGTTCACGCACGCGTCGAACGCCTCGCCGCGCAGGCCCGGGACCTGGTCGGCGAGTTCGAGCAGTCGCGCGGCGGTGTAGCCGTCCTCGGATTCCTCGGGCTGGTGGGTGAACAGCACCGCGTGGTAGGCGGCGAACTTGCCCGCGTCCACCGAGCAGCGTGCGGCGTTGGCGGCCTTGACGGAGCCGGTGCCGCCGAGTTTGCCGTCCAGGAAGGAGGCGATGTGGTAGTCGACCTTGATCTTCCCGGCCTCGGCGTAGTCGGCGAGCAGTGGGCCGAAGCCGGTCTCGAAGCGCTTGCAGAAGGGGCAGCGGAAGTCCTCGAACACGGTGACCGTCACCGGCGCGGAGGCGCGGCCGACCCGGATGACGCCGTCGGGTTGCACGGCCGCGGGCAGCGTGGCCGGGTCGACGGCGCGGATCGCCGACTTGGGGCCGGTCGTCGAACCGCTCTCGCCGGCGTCGTCCTTGTCGTCGTCGCCGGTGGTGAGCACGACGCCCAGGACGGCGGCCAGGACGGCGGCCACGAGCACGCCGACGACGGCCAGGATGACGGATGTTCGGTTGGTCCTGGGGTTGGCGCTCAACGCGGGTTCCTCCGATGCGGGTGGGGGCGGGGTGACGCCGGGCATGGCAACGGCCGCCGCGGGAGTGCTGCGGCGGCCGTCGTCCAGCCGGTTCACATTTTGGTGTGTTTTTACACGGGATGGATGATTTACGAGGATGTCAGCGCTTGCGTACGCCCTCGGCGAGGTCGGCGGCGAGGGCGCGGACGGCGTCCAGGCCGGCCTGTTCGTCGGGCGCGTCCAGCAGGGCGCGCACGAACGCGGAGCCGACGATGACGCCGTCGGCGTAGGCGGCGACCTCGGCCGCCTGGGCGGCGGTGGAGACGCCCAGGCCGACGCAGACCGGCAGGTCGGTGCTCTTGCGGGTGCGCGCGACCAGGTCGCCGGCCGCGGAACTCACCGAGGTCCGGGTGCCGGTGACGCCCATGACGGACGCGGCGTAGACGAAGCCGCCGCAGTGCCGGGTGGTGTAGGCGACGCGTTCGTCCGAGGAGGACAGCGCCACCAGGAAGATCCGGTCGAGGTGGTGCCGGTCGGTGGCGGCGATCCAGTCGTGCGCCTCGTCCGGGATCAGGTCGGGGGTGATCACCCCGCTGCCGCCGGCCGCGGCGAGTTCGCTCGCGAACCGCTCGACGCCGTAGCGTTCGATCGGGTTCCAGTACGACATCACCAGTGTCGCGGCGCCGGTCTCGGCGACGGCGCGCACGTTGTCGATCACGTGATGGGTGTTGGTGCCGTGTGCGAGCGCGTGTTCGACGGCGCGTTGGATGACGGGGCCGTCCATCTGCGGGTCGCTGTAGGGCAGGCCGACCTCGATGATGTCGCACCCGCCCTCGACCATCGCGCGCATCGCGGCGGCCGAGCCCTCGACGGAGGGGTAGCCCGCCGGGAGGTAGCCGACGAGGGCGGCGCGGTTCTCGGCGCGGGCGGCGGCCAGCACCTTCGTGAGCCTGGTGGTGGTGTCGGTGCCGGTCACGACTGCTCCGCTTCCGCGTCGAGGAGATCGAAGTACTTGGCGGCGGTGTGCATGTCCTTGTCGCCGCGCCCGGAGAGGTTGACCAGGATGGTGGCGTCCGGGCCGAGCTCGCGCCCGACCTCGATCGCGCCGGCCAGGGCGTGCGCAGACTCGATCGCCGGGATGATGCCCTCGGTGCGGCACAGCAGCCGGAACGCCTCCATCGCGGGGGCGTCGTCGATCGGCCGGTAGGTCGCCCGGCCGGTCTGGTGCAGCCACGCGTGCTCGGGTCCGACCGCCGGGTAGTCCAGGCCGGCCGAGATCGAGTGCGATTCCATGGTCTGCCCGTACTCGTCCTGGAGCAGGTAGGTGCGCGCGCCGTGCAGGACGCCGATCGAGCCGCCGGTGATCGAGGCGGCGTGCCGGCCGGTCTCCACGCCGTCGCCGCCCGCCTCGAAGCCGTACAGGCGCACGCCCTCGTCGGGGATGAACGCGTGGAAGGCGCCGATCGCGTTGGAGCCGCCGCCCACGCACGCGCAGACCGCGTCGGGCAGTGTGCCGGTCAGGTCGAGCACCTGCTGTCGGGCCTCCACCGAGATGACCTTGACGAAGTCGCGGACCATCGCCGGGAAGGGGTGCGCGCCGGCGGCGGTGCCGAGCAGGTAGTGGGTGTTGTCGACGTTGGCGACCCAGTCGCGCAGCGCCTCGTTGATCGCGTCCTTGAGGGTGCGCGAGCCGATCGACACCGGGATCACCTCGGCGCCGAGCACGCGCATCCGGGCCACGTTCAGCGCTTGGCGCTGCGTGTCGAGTTCGCCCATGTAGACGACGCAGTCGAGGCCGAGCAGCGCGCACGCGGTCGCGGTGGCCACGCCGTGCTGGCCGGCGCCGGTCTCGGCGATCACCCGGGGCTTGCCCATGCGCTTGGTCAGGATGGCCTGGCCGAGCACGTTGTTGATCTTGTGCGAGCCGGTGTGGTTGAGGTCTTCGCGCTTGAGGATGATCCGCGCGCCGCCGGCGTGTTCGGCGAAGCGGGGCGCCTCGGTGATGATGCTCGGGCGCCCGGCGTAGTCGCGCAGCAGGCCGGCGAACTCGGCCTGGAACTCCGGGTCGTCCTTGGCCTTCTCGTAGGCGGCGGTCAGTTCGTCGAGGGCGGCGATCAGTGCCTCGGGCAGGAAGCGCCCGCCGAAGACGCCGAAGT
This sequence comes from Embleya sp. NPDC001921, assembly GCF_053594475.1. Taxonomy (NCBI): domain Bacteria; kingdom Bacillati; phylum Actinomycetota; class Actinomycetes; order Kitasatosporales; family Streptomycetaceae; genus Embleya; species Embleya sp. NPDC001921. Next base: position 149,626 of record NZ_JBSFEO010000023.1, on the reverse strand, counting down.
GGCCGGAGGGGTCCGGCTGTTGGGCAGTGCTGGACATGCGAGGTCCTTGTCGGTGTGGCATGCCGTGGAGACGGCACGTTGCTGACGGTGGGTCAGGAAACGTGTCGGCGCCATCGGCTGCCCGGCACCTGGCCGGGCTCGCAACCGATCACATAGCGCACCCGGCGGCCGCGGACCCGCCGGGCGGGCGCGCGGCAGCCACGGGGCTTGCAGCCCCTGGCCAGTCGCGGGTCCATGCTCATCGCCGCACGCGCTCTCAGCCGCGCCCGTGCCGGATCGCCGGGTGGGCGCCCGCGGCGACCAGGTCGGCGACCGAGCTGCGCGGGTCGCGACCGGTGACCAGGGACTCGCCCACCAGGACGGCGTCGGCGCCGTTGTTGGCGTACGCGATCAGGTCGTGCGGGCCGCGGACGCCGGACTCGGCGATGCGCACGCACGAGTCCGGGATCAGCGGGGCGATCCGGGCGAAGTTGTTGCGGTCCACCTCGAGGGTCTTGAGGTTGCGCGCGTTGACCCCGATCACGGTGGCGCCGGCGTCGAGCGCGCGGGCGGTCTCCTCCTCGTCGTGGACCTCCACGATCGTGGTGAGACCGATCGAGCGGGACCGCTCGATCAGCGAGATCAGCGCGTTCTGCTCCAGGGCCGCGACGATCAGCAGGGCGACGTCCGCGCCGTGTGCGCGGGCCTCCCAGAGCTGATAGCTGGTGACCATGAAGTCCTTGCGCAGGACCGGGATGTCGACCGCGGCGCGAACCGCGTCGAGGTCGTCGAGCGAGCCGCCGAATCGGCGCTGCTCGGTGAGCACGCTGATCACCGAGGCGCCGCCGGACTCGTAGTCGGCGGCCAGGCCGGCCGGGTCGGCGATCGCGGCGAGCGCGCCCTTGGAGGGGCTGGAGCGCTTGACCTCGGCGATGACGGCGATGCCGTCGCCGCGCAGGATGCTTTCCGCGTCGCGGGGCGCCGGCGCCTGGGCCGCGAGTTCCTTGATCTCGTCAAGGGATACGCGGGCCTGTCGTTCGGCGAGGTCGGCGTTGACACCGTCGATGATCTCGTCGAGAACGCTCACGCCCTACATCCCCTCGTTTGTCCGGAGAACCTGCTCCCCCGGCTCTCCGATGGTATAGGCCGATTCGAACAGACCCGTCCACGCCGCACCGCCGAAGAGGTGGGGGCAGCATACGGCGTCGCACGGTGGGTCCGTGCGCACGGTCCGGCCGGTGGAATCGCCGGCGATCACTGTGCGTCAGGGCGCGAGCGCCGCGCCGAACGGCAGGTCGCGGACGATCCAGAAGAGCACCACGACCACCAGCAGAGCCCGCAGCGGGCGGGGGTCGGCAAGCCCCCGACGCGGCCGCGCGCGGGCGGTGCGCACCGCCCAGCGCAGCCACAACACGCCGATCAGCGGGAACAGCGCGACCGCGAGCGCGTTGTAGCCCAGCGCGGCGGGCAGGTCGAGGTGGGTCAGCGCGTGCACACAGCGCAGGCCGCCGCAGCCGGGGCAGGGCAGGCCGGTGAGCAGCAGGTAGGGGCACGGCGGATAGTGGCCGCTCTCGCGCGGATCGACCAGCCCCACGTAGGCGGTCGCGGCGCCCAGCAGGGCCAGGCTCACGGCCGGCAGTCCGAGGTTGCGCAGTCGGAAGCCGGTGCTCGGCGCGGGCGGGGCGGGGGTGCTCACCGACCCATTGTGCGGTCCGGACGCACCGTCAGAGGTCACCCAGCGTGTCTTTCCAGCCGAGCAGGAACACGCCCACCATCCAGGTGGTCCAGAAGATCACGCCGAGCAGCACCGTGCCGATGGTCCAGTTGCGGGCCCGCAACGACGCGAGCCGGGCACCCGCCACGTCGCCGCGCTGCCAACGCTCGTTGACGCTGGTGGCCGCGAGCAGCGCGGGCACGCCCGCGAGGAAGCAGCAGAAGATCGTCGCCACGACCGCCCACGCGAGGTAGTTCTCCGGCGGCCCGGGCGGCGGTCCGGCGGGCGGCGGCGTGGTCGGCGGCCCATAGGGCATGGCATGCCCGAACGGTCGAGCCGGCGCGTTCCACTCCCGCGTCCGATCCGGCCGCTCCTCACCGCCTCCGGGAGCCCCCGGATAGCCGTAGGCCACATTCCCCCCTAGGCACAAGCGCCGCACCGGCGAGCCCACCCTAGAACAGCCCGGGGCCCGCCACACCAAACCCCGCCGCCGCCCGACCCGACCGGCACCCGAGACCGATCCGGCCGGGAACCCCATCGACCGGCCCGGCGCTCGAGGCCGACCCAAACCGAGCGAACGCCAAGGTCAGCCGAAGACCGGCCCGGCCGGCCGCGCGTGAGGCCAACCGTCAGCGCCGCGCGGGAGCCGTGCCGAGACCACCCATCCGCATGCCCGCGCCGGCCACGCACCCCACCAAAACCACGACCGCACCGACCCAGAACAACATCACGTTGGCCGCGATCATCGCGACGCCGGAGATCGTGCAGCCGATCAGCGCCAGTATGGTCACGGTCCAGGCGGCGGGGGTACTGCCGTGGTTTCCGGCTTGCGAGGACATCGCTCAACTCCTTCGGCTTCACATTCACACGCTTGTGCGCGGCTGCCGCGACACCGTCCTGGGCGCCGCGATCACAACCGCGCGAGTCTTATTGTCACCCGTCGAGAGCAGTGCTCAGCGCGTGGGGTCCTCGCCGCGGTCGAGCGCGTTCCACAGATCGGCGTTGCCGACCGGGCCGCGCCCGACGGCGGCCGCCTTGCCCGCGGGGGCCTCGTAGCGGTTGGACATCCCGGGCCAGCGCCGGCCCCGGAGCACCACGAACAGACCGGCCAGCAGGATCAGCACGCCGCCCACGGCCGCGAACCACGGCCAGATCGTGTGGCCGACGTCCACCGCGCGAACCCCCTCGACGGCCGCCTTGCCCGCCGCCTCGGAGTTCACCGCCGACGTGTCGCCGGCACCTCGCACGGCCAGCACCGCGACCCCGAGCCCGGCCAGCGCCACCAGCACGCCGATCACGGTGCGCCCGATCGTGCGGGTGGCGAGCACCGCGAGGCCGCCCGCGAGGCCGAGCAGCGCGAGCGCGGAGGTGGCCTTGTTGATCGTGTTGCCGCTCGCGTGCACCGCGATCCGCGAGCCGTGCACCGGCGCGGTGCCCTCCGCCCACGTACGCCCCGCCACCGAGAGCACCACGGCCGCGCCGACCAGGGCCAGCAGCACCGCGACGGTCAACTCCCGGCGGGCCGCCCTGCGCTCCCGCGCGGCCGCCGCGTCCGCCGTATCGGCCGCGTCTGCCGCGTTCGCGGGCTCCGCGATCGCTCGGTCGTGCGTCTCGGTGCCCCTGCGCGCTGCGCCGGCCTCGGTCCTCGCGTCGGTCATGCCACCAGCATGACCCACGCCGCCGAACGGCGAAGACCCGCCCTACACCTCGTGCGCCGGCGCCAGCGTCCCCGCGATGGCGATCGCGCGCAGCACCGCCGCCGCCTTGTTGCGGCACTCGATGTCCTCGGCCTCGGGCGAGGAGTCGGCCACCACGCCCGCACCGGCCTGGACGTACGCCACGCCGTCGCGGATGAGCGCGGTGCGGATCGCGATCGCGGTGTCCAGGTCGCCGGCGAAGTCGACGTAGCCCACGCAACCGCCGTACAGCCCGCGCCGGGTCGGCTCGAAGTTCTCGATGATCTCCATCGCGCGCGGCTTGGGCGCGCCGGAGAGGGTGCCCGCCGGGAAGCACGCGGCGAACACGTCCAGCGCGGTGCGGTCCGGGGCCAACTCGCCCACCACGGTGGACACGATGTGCATCACGTGGCTGTACCGCTCGACCGACATGAAGTCGATCACCTCGACCGTGCCGGGCGCGCAGACCCGGCCCAGGTCGTTGCGGCCCAGGTCGACCAGCATCAGGTGCTCGGCGCGCTCCTTCGGGTCGGCGAGCAACTCCTCGGCCAGGTCGGCGTCCTGCTGGGGGGTGGCGCCGCGCGGGCGGGTGCCCGCGATCGGGTGCAGCATCGCGCGCCCGTTCTCGACCTTGACCAGCGCCTCGGGGCTGGAGCCGACCACGTCGAAGCCGCCCTCGGCGCCGCCGTCCGGGCCCGGCAGCCGGAACAGGTACATGTACGGGCTGGGGTTGGTCGCGCGCAGGATCCGGTACACGTCCAGCGCGCCGGCCTCGGTGGGCATCTCGAAGCGCTGGGACAGCACGATCTGGAACGCCTCGCCGGCCCGGATCTCCTCCTTGGCCGCCTCCACCGCCTTGCGATAGGCGGGCGAGCCCCACGGGCCGACCGCCTCCGCCGGCGCGGTGCGCTCGAACGAGGCGGCGGCCAGTCCGGTCGGCCGGGCCAGGTCGGCGGTCATCGCGTCCAGCCGGGCCACCGCCGCGCGGTAGGCCTCGTCGACGCCGGACTCGCGGTTGTCGTGGTTGATCGCGTTGGCGATCAACAACACGCTGCCGTCCACGTGGTCGAGCACCGCGAGGTCGGTGGCCAGGAACATCATCAGTTCCGGCACCCGCAGGTCGTCCACGGTCTCGTCGGGCAGCCGCTCCAGCCGACGCACCACGTCGTAGCCGAGGTAGCCGACCATCCCGCCGGTCAGCGGCGGCAGTTCCAGGCCCGGGACGCCGTGCGGGGTGTGCAACGCGGCCACGGTGGCCCGCAGTACCTCCAGCGGATCGCCGTCCACCGGCACGCCCACCGGCGGGGTGCCCAGCCAGCGGGCCCGGCCGGCAGCCTCGGTGAGCACCGCCGCGCTGCGCACGCCCACGAACGAATAGCGGGACCACGAACGGCCGTTCTCGGCGGACTCCAACAGGAAGGTGCCCGGCCGTTCGGCGGCGAGCTTGCGGTACAGCCCGACGGGGGTGTCGCCGTCGGCCAGGAAGCGCCGGGTGACGGGGATGACCCGCCGGTCGCGCGCGAGCGCCCGGAAGGTGTCGAGGTCGGGGGTGACGGTTCCGGTGGTCATGGCGTGCGCAATCTCCCGGGCAGCGAGGTCGGGCGGAGCCGGGGCCACGCGGGCCCGGGGTCGGCGGCGGTCAGTCGGAGACGGGCAGGACGTCCGCGTCGAAGCACGTGCGGTCGCCGGTGTGGCACGCGGCGCCGGTCTGCTCGACCCGCACCAGCACGGCGTCGCCGTCGCAGTCGAGCGCGACCGAGAGCACCTTCTGCACGTGGCCGGAGGTGTCGCCCTTGACCCAGTACTCCTGCCGGCTGCGGCTCCAGTAGGTGCATCGGCCGGTGGTCAGCGTGCGATGCAGGGCCTCGTCGTCCATCCAGCCGACCATCAGCACCTCGCCCGTGTCGCCGGCCTGCGCGACGGCGGCGATCAGGCCGTCGGGGTCGCGCTTGAGGCGTGCGGCGATGGTCGGGTCGAGGTCGGACGGCCGCGCGGGCGGGTGGGTGGCACCGGTCATGCGCGCATTGTCGCAGACCCGCGCGGGCCGACCGGTTCGGTGTTCACAGGCCGGTACGGGCCGTACGCAGGGTGTCGATCGCGGCCGGGTCGCCGTCCAGGTCGACCCGGGCGCGGTCCTTGCGGCCGAACAGGTACAGCAGCAGTTCGCCCGGGTGTCCGCTCAGGGTCACCACGGGCGTGCCCCTGTGGATGGTCCTGGGCTGTTCGTCGGGTCCGGTGTCGGTGCGGCGCAGCGCCACGCCGACCGGGACGCCGCGCAGCGCGATCCGCGAGGCGCCGACGGCCCGCTTCCACAGGATCTCGGTGAGCGCGGGGTCCAGTTCGCGCGGCTCGGCGCCGCCGGGCTGCGCGCGGCGCACGTCCTCCAGGTGGATGAAGTACTCCATCGTGTTGGCGGCCGCGTCCACGCCGGGGATGCCGAACACGGACAGCCGCGGCGGGCCGTCGGCGACCAGGCGCACGCTCTGTTCGTACGGCTTGGCCGCCTGCCGCAGCCGGACCTTCTCGGTGTGGCCGGCGAGCGCCCGGAACATGATGCCGGGCGCGGAGTCGGGGCGCCGCTCGCGGATCACCAGGTGCGCCGCGAGGTCGCGGGTGGTCCAGCCCTCGCACAGGGTCGGCGCGTCCGGGCCGAGCACGCGCAGGAGTTCGGCGAGCGCGGCCCGTTCGGTGCGGGCGTGGGAAGTCGGCATGTGCCGATCCTTCGGCCCGCACCGGGCGCGGTCAAGGGGGCGCGGTCACGGGTGTGCGGTCACGCGTCCGGTCGGGGCACGCGGTCGGGGGCGTCCGGTCGGTGGCACGCGGTCGGGGGCGTACGGGCGGCGGTGCGGTCACGGCGACGCGGCGATCGGCGCGGAGTCCTTGGGCTGATCGGTGTTCTGCTGCGCGCTCATCCAGCGCAGCGCGTCCGGCAGGAGCGCCTGCCAGGTCTTGAAGTTGTGCCCGCCGGTGGGCAGGAGCAGCGTGTCCACCTTCAGCGGCGGTTTGGCCAGCCGCTGGAACTCCTTGGTGTCGGCCAGGTTCGGCTCACCGCTCTCGCTGCTGGTGAGCAGCAGGCTGACGGGTGGCATCGGCATGTTCTTCAGCCGCCACATCAGGTCGTGCTGGTTGCGGTACGCCTTGCTTCCGCCGTACAGGTCGCCGGTGTCGCCGTCCATCGGCGCGCCGTAGTCGGCGGACAGCGCGACGCCCGCGCCGATCCGGTCCGAGTGCAGCATCGGGAGCTTGGCCGCGCAGTAGCCGCCGGTGGAGTCGCCGAGCATGCCCCAGCCGCGCGGTCCGGGGGCGACCCGGTAGGCCTGGCTGATCGCCTCCGGCAGGTCCTGGCTGAAGAACATGCCCACCTGCGGCCCGCCGGGCACGTCGGTGCACTCGGTGTCGCGGGCGACGCCGACGCTCGGCTTCATCATCACGTAGATGGTCGGCTGGACCCGGCCGGCGGCGATCTCGTTGGCGGCGAACTTGGGCAGTTCCAGGCGGGTGACCAGGTTGCGCTCGTTGCCGGGGTAGCCGGTGAGCACGACCACGACCGGGAAGCGCCGGTCCTTGTATTGGGCCTGGAAGTACTGCGGCGGCAGGTAGACCAGCGCGGCTGTGCCCAGCCCGCTGCGTCGCCCTGCCACGTCCACCTGCATGATCTGGCCCGCGGCCTGCGGGTTCTTGCCCTGCGGGACGTCTATCGTCTCGGTCCCGTTCTCCTTGACCAGCTTGGGCACGTCACCGGGACCGTTGGTGCCGAAGTTCACCACGGGCTTGCCCGTGTGCCCGAGCAGGTCGTCCCAGGTCGTGTAGAAGACGAAGTAGCGGTTGCCGATCACCGCGACGGTGGCCATCAGCAGCACCTGCGTGCTCAGCAGGATGCCGACCCGTCCCAGGATCGGCAGCACCCCCTGGCGGGACAACTTGGGCCAGAAGTACACGGCGGCCGCGGCCGCCGCGAAGGCGACGACGCCGAGCAGGATTATCAGTTTGAGGCTGGTCAGGCCCACAGCGGCGTCCTCGGTCCTATGGATCATGGTCAGGGCACGCCCGTGGAGACGAGACCGACCCGGGGTTTGGTTGCGGGTACCGGCGACGCTCCGGCACGGCCGACGGGGAAAGCCCGAAACAGGGTGACATGCGGGAAAGGTCCGATCCAAGCCGGACCGGGTGTGTCGATCCCGATCGAATCGAGGTCCGCGACGGGGAATCCGGGCCGTCCGACGTGCCTTGTACTTTCATTGGACACCCATCCTTCGAGAGCCCCGTTCGCGGCGGCCGGATCCCCGTGAAAGTGAGCCCCGTGGCGGACAAGGTCGTGCTGCGACAAGGACTGCGCGTCATCGGCGTGGCGATCCGCGAGGAACCGCGGATCTTCGCCGCCGCGGTGGGCGCGAGCGCGGTGTACGGCGTGATGACGGTCGGCTCGGCCCTGGTGCTGGGCCGGGTCACCGACGAGGTGATCATTCCCGCGTTCCGGGACGGGCGGACCACGGCCGGTGCGCTGATCGGCGCGTTCGCGGCGATCTTCGGCGTCGCGCTGCTCAAGGCGTTCGGCGTGATCGGGCGCCGCTTGTGGGCGGGCGTGATGCAGTACCGCCTCCAGGCCACCTACCGGCGCCGGGTCACCCGGCAGTACCTGCGGCTGCCGCTGGCGTGGCACCACCGCCACCCGACCGGGACGCTGCTCTCCAACGCGAACGCCGACGTCGAGGCGGCCTGGAATCCGGTCGCGCCGCTGCCGATGGCCACCGGTGTGGTGGTGATGTTGTTCGTCGCGGCGATCTCGATGGTGCTCACCGACTGGGCGCTCGCGCTGGTCGGCTTCGTGATCTTCCCGGCGATCGCCCTGCTCAATGTGATCTACCAGCGCAAGCAGGGCCCGCTGGCGATGCGCGCGCAGGAGTTGCGCGCCGACGTCGCCGAGATCGCGCACGAGAGCTTCGACGGCGCGCTGGTGGTCAAGACGCTGGGCCGCGAGACCGAGGAGACCACCCGCTTCGCCGCCGCGTCGCGCGAGTTGGCCGACGCGAACATCGCGGTGGGCCGGGTGCGGGCGCTGTTCGACCCGATCCTGGAGGCGCTGCCCAGCTTCGGCGTGCTGCTGGTCCTGGTGGTCGGCACGGTCCGGGTCTCGCACGGGGACCTGGCCCCCGGCGACCTCGTCCAGGTGGCCTATCTGTTCACCCTGCTGGCCTTCCCGGTCCGGGCGATCGGCTGGCTGCTGGGCGACATGCCGCGCTCGGTGGTCGGCTTCGACCGGGTCGAGGGGGTGCTGGAGGCCGAGGGCGAGCACGCCTACGGGGCGGTCGAGGGCGGCGACGCCTCGGCCGGTCCGGCCCGCCTGCAGGCCCGCGCGGTGCGCTTCGGCTACACCGACGACACCGACGTGCTGCACGACGTGGCCTTCGACGTCGAGCCCGGGCGCACCATCGCGGTCGTCGGCCCGACCGGGTCCGGCAAGTCGACACTGGTCTCCCTCCTGGTGCGCCTGGTCGATCCGGTCGACGGCGCGATCCTGCTGGACGGCACCGATCTGCGCGACTACCGGCGCGGCGGGATCGCGGCCACCGCGGCGCTGGTGCCGCAGCAGGCGTTCCTGTTCGACGACAGCGTGCGCGACAACATCACCCTGGGCCTGGATCTGGACGACGCGGCGGTGCACGAGGCGCTGCGGATCGCCCAGGCCGACTTCGTGACCGCGCTGCCCGCGGGCCTGGACACCCAGGTGGGCGAGCGCGGGACCACCCTCTCCGGCGGCCAGCGCCAGCGCATCGCGCTGGCCCGGGCGCTGGTGCGGCGCCCGCGCCTGCTGGTCCTGGACGACGCCACCTCGGCGGTGGACCCGCGGGTGGAGGCTGCCATCCTGCACGGGCTGCGCGACGCGGGCCCCGCGACGGTGGTCGTGGTGGCCTACCGCAAGGCCACCATCGCGCTCGCCGACGAGGTGATCTACGTCGAGGGCGGCCGGGTGCTCGACCGCGGCCCGCACCACGAGTTGCTGGACCGCTCGGTGGGCTACCGCCGACTGGTCAACGCGTACGAGCGCGCCGCGCGCGAGGGCGCGGACGAGGATCTCGACATCGACGTCAGCGAGGCCGAGGAGGCCACGGCTTCATGAGTATCGCCACCGTCACGGCCAAGGCGCCCGAACCCGAACCCGAGCCGAAGGCCGCGTCGCGGATCGGCGCCGACCCCGCGTCGACCCGGCCGGCCGAGTCCGGATGGAGCGTGCTGCGCCGGGGCCTGCGGTTGACCCCGGAGTTCACCGAGGGCTGGATCGTCACTCTGTTGCTGGCCGTGGTGGGCACGGCCGGTCGGATCGTGGTGCCGCTGGCCGTCCAGCAGACCATCGACCGGGGCCTGCGCGCCGACGCCGGCCCGGACCTGACCGTGGTGCGCGCCATGGCCGCGCTCGCGGCGCTGGCGGTGGTGGTCACCGCGGTGTCCGCGTACGCGATGAACGTGCGCCTGTACCGCACCAGCGAGCGCGGGCTGTCCACCCTGCGGGTGGCCGCCTTCCGGCACATCCACGACCTGTCCACGCTGCACCAGCAGTCCGAGAAGCGCGGTTCGCTGGTCTCGCGGGTGACCGGCGACGTGGACACGATCAGCCGCTTCATCCAGTTCGGCGGTCTGCTGCTGATCGTCAGCGTCGGGCAGATCGCGCTGGTGACGGTGCTGATGTTGGTCTACTCGTGGCAGCTCACGCTGCTCGTGTGGGTGTGCTTCGCGCCGCTGTACTTCTTCATGCGCGCGGTGCAGAAGCGCATCGCCGCCGCCTACTCGCACGTGCGGGTGGCCATGGGCCGGATGCTCGGCGCGATCGCGGAGCCGGTGGTGGGCGCCGCGATCGTGCGCGCGCACGGCATCGAGGACCGCACCGCGCGCCGGATCGACGCGTCGGTGGACGCGCACCGGGACGCGCAGACCCGCGCCCAGTTGTTCGTCGCGTTGACCTTCCCGATGGGCGAGTTCGTGGTCGGCCTGGCCAACGGCCTGGTGGTCGTGGTGGGTGTGTGGCTGGGCATCGACGGGCAGCTCAGCGTCGGCGAACTGGTCGCCTTCCTGTTCCTGGTCACCCTGTTCGTGGGCCCGGTGCAGATGGGCGTGGAGATCCTCAACGAGGCGCAGAACGCGCTCGCGGGCTGGCGCCGGGTGCTGGAGGTGCTGGACGCGGAGCCGGACATCGCCGACCCGGGCGACGCGGGCGAGGAACTCCCGCGCGGCCCGGTCGAGGTCGCCTTCGACCACGTCTCGTACGGGTATCCGGGCGGGCCGCGGATCCTGCACGACGTGGACGTCACGCTCGCGCCCAGGACGCGGATCGCGGTGGTCGGCGAGACCGGCTCGGGCAAGACCACGTTCGCCAAGCTGCTCACCCGCCTCGTCGACCCGGACGAGGGCCGGGTGCTGCTGGACGGCGTCGAACTGCCCCGGGTGCGCTTCTCGTCGCTGCGCGCCCGGGTGGTGATGGTGCCGCAGGAGGGCTTCCTGTTCGACGCCACGCTGCGCGAGAACGTGCGGTACGGCCGGCCGGACGCGGACGACGCGGCCATTCGCACCGCGTTCACCGACCTGGGGCTGGCCGATTGGCTGGCCGGGCTGGCCGCGGGCCTGGACACCCCGGTGGGCCAGCGCGGCGAGTCGTTGTCCGCGGGCGAGCGGCAACTGGTCGCGCTCGTGCGGGCCTACATCGCCGATCCCGACCTGCTGGTCCTGGACGAGGCGACGTCGGCCGTGGACCCGGCCACCGAGGTACGGATCGGGCGTGCCCTGGACGGGCTGACCCGGGGCCGCACCGCGGTATTCATCGCGCACCGGATGTCCACCGCCGAATCGGCCGACGAGGTGCTCGTGTTCGACGCGGGCAAGCTGGTCGAACGCGGGCCGCACACCCGCCTGGTCGGGGCCGGCGGCATCTACTCGCGGCTGCACGCCTCGTGGACGGCGCAGCAGAGGACGCCGCGCTGAGCCCGGTCTTCGACCGGTCGCCCCCCGGGCCGGACGGGCCGCACGGCCCCCGTCCGGCCGCGGGGTCCTCTCGCGGTGCGCCGCGGTGCTATCGCAGCGGCGCCGTCAGCTTCTTGGTCTCGTCCACGTAGGACACCAGGCACTGCACCTCGCGGTCGCCGCTGCTCCAGCCCGATTCCTTCGGATAGATGTAGAGCCAGGTCAACTGCTCCGCCTCGGGCTGCCGGGCGATCACGGGTTCGGCGATCGGCTTGCACACCGCGGACGCCTGCGTGTCCATCACCGAGTCGCCGGGCCAGGTGCCGTCCGGCAGCGCGACGTTCCGGATGTGCTGCCCGTCGTGCGGCGCCGTGCACGCGACCTTGTCCACGTCCGTGCCGACGGCCGCGAACGCGATGCAGTCGCCCGGGCTGAGCGGGACCTTCTTGACCGCGACGCTGCCGTTGGAGTTGGTCGCCTGGGGCGTGACGGCCCGGGTGCTCGGCGGCTCGCTCGAGGGTGGCTCCGGGGTGTCCGTGGGCGGCGGCGTGCTCGCCGGCGCGCTCGTACGCCCGGTCGCGGTGTCCGCCGGACCGGCCTCGTCGCCCTTCTTGTCGTCCTTGCCCAGGCTCAGCACCAGGGCGATCACGCCGCCGGCGATCACCAGCGCGACGACCACCACGATCGCCACCACGCGCCCGCCGCCCCGCCCGCCGGAGCCGCCGGGGCCGGCCGGGCCGTAGGGGGGTCCGCCTCCGTACGGTGGGCCGCCGCCACCGTACGGAGGGCCGCCGCCGTAGGGCGGGCCGCCGATCGTGGGACCGTCGTAGGGCGGCGGCGGGTTCGCGGGCGGCGGGCCCGCGGGGCCGCCGGGATAGCCGCCCGCGCCACCGCCGTACCCACCCCCGCCGTAGCCGCCCAAACCGTGGTTGCCGCCCGGGTATCCGCCGGGAGTGCTCATCACGTCGATCCCTCCCCCAGGGCCGAGCGCTCGGGTCAGCGCAGTGGCTTGGTGAGTGTCTGCCCCGACTTGTACTTCGCGATGCAGGTCACCTTGCGGCGACCGATGTCCCACCCCGGCTGCTTGGGGAAGGTGTAGGTGAAGGTGAACTGCGACGCGTCGGACCGGCCGCTGAGCGCCGTGCTCATCGCGGGCGTGCACTTCGACTCGGTCTGGTCGGTGATCGCCGCCTCACCGGGGTACGTGCTGCCGGTCAGCTCGTAGGTCAGGAAGACCTCGCCGGTGTGCGTGCTGTTGCAGGACGTCTTGTCGATGGTGCCCGACGTGGCGTCCAGGGTGACGCAGTCGCCCTTGGACAGGTCCACGTACCGGACCTCCGAGGGCAGGTCCGGGTCGGACGTGCCGGACGTGGTCCGCGGCGGGGTCGGGCGGCCGGTGGTCGGGCGGCCGGTGGGGGTGGTCGGCGCGCTCGTGCTGCTCGTCGGCTTGGAACTGGACGAGGTGGTCGCGCTGTTCGTGGGCCCGGCCTTGTCGTCCTTCTTGTCGTCCCCGCCCAGCACCACGACCAGCGTGGCGATGATGCCGCCGACCACGACGATCGCGGCGATCACCACGGCGATCAGCGGGCCCTTGCCGGAGCCGCCCTGGTTGGGGCCGGGCGGCATGCCGCCGCCGTAGCCCCCGCCCCCGTAGTTTCCGGGGTACTGCGGTCCGCCGCCGGCCCCCGGGTACTGCGGCGCGCCGCCGTACGGGTTCTGCGGCGGCGGATACTGCTGCCCACCCTGTGGGTACTGCTGCCCGGGGTACGGCTGATTGCTCGGATAACCCTGGCCGGGCTGCTGCCCGTAGCCGGGGTAGCCACCCTGTCCGGGTGATGGCGGCGTCGTCATGTGCCTAGCCTGCCCGATCGGGTGAACCCACCGCTCGGCCGGGCCCAACTACTTGACTCCGGGTCAGATGATCGTTGTGGGACCGGAATCCTTCCGTGACCCGATTTCGCGTCTGCCGGCCGGAGTCCGCGCCCGCGGCGGCTCACGGCCGGCGGCGAAACGCTCCGCTCGCGAGCGCCAGGAGCACCCCCAGGAGCATCGCGCCGCCGCCGGCGGCGAACACGACCGAGGGGCCGTGGGCCGACGCGAGCATGCCGCCGACCGGGTACAGCAGCGGGATCAGGCCGACCCCGAACAACATCTGGAGCGCGGTCACCCGACCGAGCGCGCCGGGCGCGCAGTTGGTCTGCACCAGGGCGTTCCCGGCGCCGCCGACCACGCCGGTGCCCAGGCCCAGCGCCGCCGCGCACGCCACGCCCGCGCCCAGCGAGGGCGCGTAGCCCAGGCCGACCAGGCTCGCGGCCATCACGACCATCCCCACCGGCAATACGAGCGCCGGGCGCGGCACCCGGCCCGCGACGGCAAGTGCCAGCGCGCCGATCGCCGCGCCGATCCCCCACGCACCCAGCACCATGCCCATCCCGCCCGGCCCCCAGCCCGCGTCGTCGGCGAGCAGCACGATGCCGATGTTCATCGGGATGGTGAAGCCCAGCTCCATCAGCGCGGTGACCGCCAACAGCGGCCCCAACACCCGATGCCGGACCACATACCGCAGGCCCGCGCGCAGGCCCGACTCCGGCTCCTCCTGCCCCGGTTCCGCCTCGGGCGCCGGTCCCGGGCGAAGCCGCCACAGCAGCGTCAGGGAGAGCGCGAACAACGCCGCGTTCAGCGTGAAGGCCGCCTCGGCGTCGCCCCAGGCCAGCGTCGCGCCGCCGATCGGCGCGGACACCACGGTGGCCACCCGCTGGGACAACGAGCGCATGCCCTGCACCCGGACCAGTTGCGTACGCGTGGTCAACCGCGCCGGCAGCGCGCCGACGGCGGGCATGAACACCGCGTCCACCGCGCCGAACAGCAGCGCGATCACCACCAGCAGCCCGATCCCGGGGCTGCCCGCGAGCACCGCGAGCGCGGCGGCCGGCATCACCGCGCAGCGCACCAGGTCGCTGCCGAGGAGCACCCGGCGCGGTCCGTAGCGGTCCGCGATCGCCCCGCCGGGCAACATCAGCAGTGCTCGGGGCAGCGACCCGGCGGCCAGCACCCACCCGGTCTGCGTCGCGTCGCCGCTGCGCACCGCCGTCCAGGACAGCGCCAGGAACCAGATCTGATCGCCGATCAGCGACGCGGTGTAGGCACCGAGCCAGGCCAGCACGCGCGGGTCGCGATGGGCGAGCCGCGGTGTCGCGCCGGCGGGTGTCCCGGTGATGGCCATGGTCGTCCCCGTTCCGGTGTGTGCGGTGTGTGCGGTGTGTGCGGCGCCGAGGGGGTGCGTCGCGGGCGGCGTCCGCGGCCTTTCGCCCGGCCCCGGCTCACAGCCGGTAGGGGAAGCCCCGGTAGTAGATCTCCACGTGCTCCGCGCCGGGTGACTCGCGGTCGCGGTAGCCGTCCACCAGGTCCTGGATGGCGCCCGCGAGTTCGCGCAGTTCGGCCGCGGTCAGCCGGAGCGTGGGGGCGCCGCTGAAGGCCGCGCCGGCCCACTCCGCCCCCCACACCTGCATCTCGTCCAGGAAGCGCCGGTAGCGGTCCTCGGACTGCGAGCCCAGCACCCGGGCGATGCTCGCGGACAGGTCCCGGCCGACCCGGTCCTCGGCGAAGTCGCCGAACGAGAAGGTGAGGTCCTCGACCACCTTCCACCAGCGCTCGCGCCCGTCCTCGGCGTGCTCGGGGTCCTCGACCACGAAGCCGTGCCCGGCCAGCGTGCGCACGTGGTAGCTGACCAGCGCCGGCGTCGCGTCCACCCGCTTGGCCAGCATCGACGCGGTGGCCGGACCGCCGGCGTGCAACATCCGCAGCAGGCTGATCCGCAGCGGGTGGGTGAACACCTTGAGGGTCTGTACGTCCTTGATCATCCGGCGCGCCGGCGGCTGCTCGCTCATGGGCCCATCGTAGATCCGAAGGAATCTTTTCGCAATGAATCTTTCGAAAGAATCCCTTCGCATCCGGTCACGAAAAAGCCGACCGCGCGTGCGGTCGGCTTCCTCGTGGCGTGCGCGCGCTCAGCGGACCCGGTGGCCCGTCGCCCGCAGCACGTCCTTGACCTGCGGAATCCGCAACAGGCCGAAGTGGAACACGCTCGCCGCGAGCACCGCGTCCGCGCCCGCGTCCACCGCCGGCGCGAAGTGCTCCAACGCGCCCGCGCCGCCGGAGGCGATCACCGGGATGCCCACCTCGGCCCGGACCAGCCGAGTCAGCTCCAGGTCGTAGCCGTCCTTGGTGCCGTCCGCGTCCATCGAGTTGAGCAGGATCTCGCCCGCGCCGAGTTCGGCCGCCTTCGCGGCCCACCCCACCGCGTCGATGCCGGTGCCGGTGCGCCCGCCGTGCGTGGTCACCTCGAAGCCCGGCGCACCGTCCCGGCGCCGCCGCGCGTCCACCGAGAGCACCAGCACCTGCGAACCGAACCGGTCCGCGATCTCGGCGATCAGCTCGGGCCGTTGGATGGCCGCGGTGTTCACGCCCACCTTGTCCGCGCCCGCCCGCAGCAGCTTGTCCACGTCCTCGACCGCGCGCACCCCGCCGCCGACGGTGAGCGGGATGAACACCTGCTCGGCGGTGCGCCGGACCACGTCGTACGTGGTCTCCCGGTTGCCCGAGGACGCGGTGATGTCGAGGAAGACCAGTTCGTCCGCGCCCTCGGCGTCGTACACCCGGGCCATCTCGACCGGGTCGCCCGCGTCCCGCAGGTTTTGGAAGTTGACGCCCTTGACCACCCGGCCGGCGTCCACGTCCAGACACGGGATCACCCGTACGGCCAACGTCACGAGGCCCTCCCCCGGTACGCGTCCACCTCGACCTCGACCAGCATCCGCGAGTCGATCAGCCCGGCCACCACGACCATCGTCGCGGCGGGCCGGGTCTCGCCGAACAGCTCGCCGTGCGCGCGGCCCACGTCGTCCGAGTCGCGGGCGTGGGTGATGAACATCCGGGTGCGCACCACGTCCGCGGCGCCGAGCCCGAAGTGCGCCAGCGCGTCCAGCGCGATCGCGAACGCCGCGAGCGTCTGGTGATGCGGGTCGCCCTCGTGCGCGAGGTTGCCCTCGACGACCGCGGTGCAGCCCGACACGTGCACGTAGTCGCCGACCGCGACGGCGCGCGAGTACCCGAAGGCCTCCTCCCACCGCCCGCCGGACGAATACCGCCCGATATTGCCCGAGTTGCCACTGCCCAAATTGTCACTGCCCGTCACCGGGACACCGCCTCCAACGCCTCTTCGAGGGTGAACGCCTGGGCGTACAGCGCCTTGCCGACGATCGAGCCTTCCACACCCAGCGGCACCAGTTCGGCGATGGCGCGCAGATCCGCCAGCGAGGACACCCCGCCCGAGGCCACCACCGGGCGGTCCGTGGCCGCGCACACGTCCGCCAGCAGTTGCAGGTTCGGGCCGGTCAGGGTGCCGTCCTTGTTCACGTCGGTGACCACGTAGCGCGCGCAGCCGTCCGCGTCCAGGCGGGCCAGCGTCTCGAACAGCTCGCCGCCCTCGCGGGTCCAGCCGCGACCGGCCAGCGTGGTGCCGCGCACGTCCAGGCCGACCGCGATCCGGTCCCCGTGCCGGGCGATCGCCGAGCGCACCCAGTCCGGCGTCTCCAGCGCGGCGGTGCCCAGGTTGACCCGCCGGCAGCCGGTGGACAGCGCCGCCTCCAGCGACGCGTCGTCGCGGATACCGCCGGACAGCTCGACCTTGACGTCGAGCCGGCCGACCACGTCGGCGAGCAGCTCGCGGTTGCTCCCCTTGCCGAACGCGGCGTCCAGGTCGACCAGGTGGATCCACTCGGCGCCGGCGCTCTGCCAGGCCAGGGCGGCGGTCAACGGGTCACCGTAGGAGGTCTCCGACCCGGCCTCGCCCTTGACCAGGCGGACGGCCTGGCCGTCGGCGACGTCGACGGCGGGCAGCAGTTCGAGGCGGTGGGTCTGGGTCATGACGGTGGGGATCCTCAACAGTTCGTACGGACGATGCGTTCAGGGGCGCGGCGCGAACACGGCACGGCGGGGACTGCGAAAGAGCGGGCCTACAGGGTCGCGAGCCAGTTGCGCAGCAGTTGCGCGCCGGCCTCGCCGGACTTCTCCGGGTGGAATTGGGTGGCACTGAGCGCACCGTTCTCGACGGCGGCCACGAACGGCGTGCCGTGCGTGCTCCAGGTGACGTCCGGCGGGATGTGCGGGCCGTCCTGGACCACCGGCATCTCCCACGTGCGCACCGCGTAGGAGTGCACGAAGTAGTACCGCGTGTCCGGCGCGGCGTCGCGGAACAGCACGCTGTCCGCGGGTGCCTCGACGGTGTTCCAGCCCATGTGCGGCACCACGGGGGCGGCGAGGCGCTCGACCGTGCCGGGCCACTGCGCGCAGCCCTCGGTGGCCACGCCGTGTTCGACGCCGCGCGCGAACAGGATCTGCATCCCGACGCAGATGCCCAGCACCGGCCGGCCGCCGGCGAGTCGCTTGTCCACGATGGTGTCGCCGCGGACCGACTTGAGGCCCTCCATACACGCGGCGAACGCGCCCACGCCGGGCACGAGCAGTCCGTCGGCGTTCAGCGCCGCCTTGTGGTCGGCGCTGATCTCCACGTCGGCGCCCGCGTGCGCGAGCGCCCGCTCGGCCGAACGCACGTTCCCGAAGCCGTAGTCCAGGACGATGACCTTCTTGGGCACGCGTCTATCCGATCTTCAGGACGCCGGCCACGATCGAGAAGAACGCGCCGACGGCGAGCAGGGCGATCACACTCTTGGGCAGGCCCTGCTTGACGAAGGAGATGCATCCGCCGACCAGGAACAGCCCGAAGACGATCAAAACCATCGCGCCGGTGCTCACAGCGCGCCCTTGGTGGAGGGGATCACGCCGGCCCGGCGCGGGTCGAGCACGCACGCGTCGGACAGCGCCCGGGCCAGCGCCTTGAACTGCGCCTCGACGATGTGGTGCGCGTTGCGCCCGTACGGCACGTGCACGTGCAGGCAGATCTGCGCCTGTGCGACGAACGACTCCAGGATGTGCCGGGTCAGCGTGGTGTCGTAGTCCGGGCCGATCATCGGCGCGATGTTCTCCGGCTCCGAGTGCACCAGGTACGGCCGGCCGGAGAGGTCCACGGTGACCTGCGCGAGCGCCTCGTCCAGCGGCACCGACGCGTCGGCGAACCGGCGGATGCCCTTCTTGTCGCCCAGTGCCTGGCGGAACGCGGCGCCGAGCGCGAGCGCGGTGTCCTCGATCGTGTGGTGCGCGTCGATGTGCAGGTCGCCGCGGGTCTTGACGGTCAGGTCGAACAGGCCGTGCTTGCCGAGCTGATCGAGCATGTGGTCGAAGAAGCCGACGCCGGTCGCGACGTCGACCTTCCCCGACCCGTCCAGATCGATCCCGACCTCGACGGAGGTTTCCTTGGTGGCGCGTTCGACGCGACCGATTCTTGCCATGGCGGTGATTCCGACTCTCTCTCAGTCCTTCAGGACGCGGCGCATCGCGTCCAGGAAGGCCGTGTTCTCGGCGTCCGTGCCGGCGGTCACGCGCAGCATGCCGGGGACTCCGTTGTCGCGGACCAGGACCCCGTGTTCGAGGATCCGCGCCCAGACCGCGTGCGGGTCCTCGAACCGGCCGAACTGGACGAAGTTGGCGTCCGAGTCGGTCACCTCGCAGCCCAGCGCGCGCAGTTCCGCGACCAGCCGGTCGCGCTGCTCCTTGAGCTCGCGGACATAGCCCAGCAGCGTGTCCTCGAACTCCAGGCAGGCCAGCGCGGTGGCCTGGTTGACCGCCGAGAGGTGGTACGGCAGCCGGACGAGCTGGACCGCGTCCACCACGGCGGCGTCCGCCGCGAGGTAGCCCAGTCGCAGGCCGGCCGCGCCGAACGCCTTGGACATGGTCCGGGTCACCACCAGGTGCGGCCGGCCCGCCAACAGCGGCAGCAGCGACTCGGTGTGCGCGAACTCGACGTACGCCTCGTCCACGATCACCAGCGAGGGCCGGGCGGCCTGCGCGGCGTCGTACACCTTCTCGACCACCTCGCCGGCCAGCGCGGTGCCGGTCGGGTTGTTCGGCGAACACAGGAACACCACGTTCGGGCGGTGTTCGGCGATCCGCGCCAGCGCGTGCTCCAGGTCGATCCGGTAGTCCGCGTCGCGCGCGCCGGAGATCCACCCGGTGCCGGTGCCGCGCGCGATCAGCGCGTGCATCGAGTAGGACGGGTCGAAGCCCAGCGCGGTGCGACCGGGGCCGCCGAAGGCCTGGAGCAGTTGCTGGAGCACCTCGTTGGAGCCGTTGGCCGCCCACACCTGGGCGGGGCTCAGCGGGTGCCCGCCGGTCCGGGTCAGGTAGGCCGCGAGCGCGGTGCGCAGCTCGACCGCGTCCCGATCCGGGTAGCGGTTCAGGTCGCGCGCTGCGACCGCGACCCGCTCGGCGATCCGGGCCACCAGCGCGTCCGACAGCGGATACGGGTTCTCGTTCGTGTTGAGCCGGACCGCGACGTCCAACTGCGGGGCGCCGTACGGCGACTGTCCGCGCAGTTCGTCCCGGATCGGCAGGCTGTCCAGGTCGGTCACCGGCCCTCCTCCCACGCGGCGAGACCGGCCACCTCGCCGGCCGCGAACCGGGCCCGCACCGCCGCACCGTGCGCGGGCAGGTCCTCGGCGTCGGCGAGCACGCTCACGTGCTCGGCGACGTCGGCCAGCGCCGCGCGCGAGTAGTCCACGACGTGGATGCCGCGCAGGAAGGACTGCACCGACAGGCCCGAGGAGTGGCACGCGCAGCCGCCGGTGGGCAGCACGTGGTTGGACCCGGCGCAGTAGTCGCCGAGCGAGACCGGCGCGAACGCGCCGACGAAGATCGCCCCCGCGTTGTGCACCCGGGCCGCGACGCCGGCCGCGTCCGCGGTCTGGATCTCCAGGTGCTCGGCGCCGTACGCGTCCACCACCCGCAGGCCGTCGTCCACCGAGTCGACCAGCACGATGCCGGACTGCCGACCGGCCAGCGCCTCGGTGACCCGCTCGCGGTGCCTGGTGGCGTCCACCCGCACCTTGAGCTCCTCGACCACCGCGTCGGCCAGCGACTCGGAGTCGGTGACCAGGATCGACGCGGCCAGCGTGTCGTGCTCGGCCTGGCTGATCAGGTCGGCCGCGACGTGCCCGGCGTCCGCCGTGTCGTCGGCGAGCACGGCGATCTCGGTCGGACCGGCCTCCGCGTCGATCCCGATCCGGCCCTTGAGCAGCCGCTTGGCGGCGGCGACGTAGATGTTGCCGGGGCCGGTGACCAAACGCACCGGCGCGCACGAGCCCGCGCCGTAGGCGAACATCGCGACCGCCTGGGCACCGCCGACCGCGTACACCTCGTCCACCCCGAGCAGCGCGCACGCGGCCAGGATGGTGGGGTGCGGCAGACCGCCGAAGTCGGCCTGCGGCGGCGAGGCGACCGCCATGGAGGCGACGCCGGCCTCCTGCGCGGGCACCACGTTCATGATCACCGACGACGGGTAGACGGCGTTGCCGCCCGGCACGTACAGCCCGACCCGCTCGACCGGGACCCACCGCTCGGTGACCGTGCCGCCGGGCACCACCTGCACGGTGGCGTCCCGCCGGCGCTGCTCGCGGTGCACGATCCGGGCCCGGCGGATGGACTCCTCCAGGGCCGCGCGCACCTTGGGCGCGAGCGTCTCCAGCGCCGAGGCGATCGCCTCGGCGGGCACCCGGATGTCGCTCAGCCGCACACCGTCGAAACGCTCGGTGATCTCCACCAGCGCCTCGACGCCGCGATGACGCACGTCCTCGCAGATCGGGCGCACCTTCTCCAGGGCCGCCTCGACGTCGAGGTCGGCTCGGGGCAACACGTCGCGCAGTGCGGCGGGGCTGTCCAGGACAGCCCGCGAGGCGGGACCGCGCAGGTCGATACGGGAGATCACCTGCCCCAGTGTAGAGACGGTGCCGAATCGAACGTCCCGGCGTGTCGGACAGTGAGACACGCGATCATGGGGGCACTCAGCAGCCTTCCAGTGTCGGGGGACCACGGATGAGCACACCGCCAGGGAATCTGACCGCGACCGAGGCGCGCGTATGGGAGGCGTACCGGCACGGCGAGCGGCTGGATCTGGGCACGGGCGTACCGGCCGACGACGACCCGCGGGCCGGCGCGACGTGGGGCGCGGACCGCACCGTCCGGGCCCGGGTGCTCGCCCGGCTGCTGCTCCAGCCGCCGGACGCCGAGCCCGGTCACACCGCGGCGCTGCGGCTGAGCGGGGCCCGGATCGTGGGCGCGCTGGAGTTGGGCGGTGCGCGCCTGGACGTGTACGTCTCCCTGATCGACTGCCGGGTCGAGGAGGAGATCGTGCTGAACGTCGCCTCGACCCGCACGATCAACCTGCGCAACTGCGTGCTCGCCGCGCTGGCCGGGCGCAACATGCGGGTGGACGGCGACCTGTCGCTGCGCTCCTGCGAGGTGGCGGGCGGCCTGCGGATACTGGACGCGCGGGTGGACAACGACCTGCGGATCGACGACTGCGTGATCGGGCCGGATGGGCACGGCGGCGCGCTGCACGGCAACGGCCTCCAGGTCGGCGCGGACGCGTCGATGGACAACACGGTCTTCACCGGCCAGGTGAGCCTGTACGGCGGTCGCTTCGGGGGCCGGGTGACGCTGTACGGCTCGACCGTCGAGCGCCCGGGCGAGTTGGCGATGGATCTCGGGCGGATCAGGGTGGAGCACTCGCTGCACCTGAGCGTGGGGTTCGCGGTGCGCGGTTCGGTCCGGATGAACGACGCGCGCCTGGGCGGCGGCATCGTGCTCAGCCGGGCGGTGGTGTGCGCCGACCCGGGCGAGCTGTTGACCATGTGGCGGGTGGCCGCGGAGGGCCTGCACATGGCCCTCGCGCAACCGCCGCGCGGGCGGATCGTGCTGGCCAACGCGACCTTCGGCACGCTGACCGACGCGCCGAACACCTGGCCGGCGCCGGGGGACCTGGACCTGTCCGGGACGCGGTACTCGGTGCTGCGGGCCGAGCGGCCGATGACCGTGGAACAGCGGGTGGACTGGGTCGAGCGCGGCACCCCGGAGTACACCCCGCAGCCCTACGACCAGCTCGCCGGCGCGTACCGGGCGGCGGGCGAGGACGAGCGGGCGCGGACCGTGCTGCTGGCCAAGCAGCGCCGGCGGCGCGCCGGACTGGGCCCGGCGGGCCGGTGGTGGGGCCACGTGCAGGACGTCGCGATCGGCTACGGCTACCGGCCGGCGCGCGCCTTCGGCTGGCTGATCGCGCTGATCGCGGTCGGCACGGCGGTCTTCGCGGCCGACCGGCCCGCACCGCTCAAGCCGGACGAGGCGCCGCACTGGAACCCGTTCTGGTACACCCTGGACCTGCTCCTGCCGGTGGTCACCCTGGGTCAGGACGCCGCGTGGAAGCCGACCGGCGCCGGACAGTGGCTCGCGTACACGCTCATCCTGCTCGGTTGGGTGCTCGCCGGGGCCGCCGCGGCGGGCGCCACACGGGTGCTCAATCGCGCCTGAGATCAATGATCGACGCGGTCCGGCGGTCAGGCCCTACTCTTGGTCACCGTGACCGACCGGCTTCCGCTCTTCCCGCTCAACTCGGTGCTCTATCCGGGTCTGGTGCTGCCCCTGCACATCTTCGAGGAGCGGTACCGCACGCTGGTCCGGGACCTGGAGGTGCTGCCCCAGGCGGAGCAGCGCTTCGGGGTGGTCGCGCTGCGTACCGGGCGCGAGGTGGGCGACATCCAGGGCGATCCGCTGGAGGTCCTGCACCCGGTGGGCTGTACGGCGGAGATCGCCACGATCAAGACGCACGAGGACGGCCGCTACGACCTGGTGGCCACCGGGGCGACCCGGTTCCGGCTGGTGTCCGTGGACGACTCGGGTCCGTACCTGTACGCCGAGGTGGAGTACCTGGAGGACCCGGTCGGCGAGCGGGCCGACGTGCTCGGTCTGGCCGCGACCCGGGCGTTCGCCGAGTACCAGCGTCGGTTGCTCTCGGCCCAGCAGCGCACCCCGATGAGCCTGCCGGAGTTGCCCGACGACCCGGTGGTGCTGTCCTACCTGGTGGCCGCCGCGGTGGTGCTCGACCCGCACGACAAGCAGCGGCTCCTGGAGGCCGAGGACGCGACCACCCGGCTGACCGCCGAGGTGGAACTGCTGCGTCGGGAGGCGGCGCTGCTGGACCGGCTGCCGTCGTTGCCGGCGGTCGAGTTGTTGCGGCAGAGCATCGAACCCAACTGACCGATCGAGGGGTCGCCGACATGGCGAAGGGCAGGACCAAGGGCGGACAGGGCACGCCGGCGACGGTGGCGCTGACCCGCGAGGGCGTCGCGTTCACGGTGCACGCGTACGAGCACGACCCGGACGCGGCGTCCTACGGCGAGGAGGCCGCGTCCGTGCTCGGTGTCCCGGCCGAGCGGGTGTTCAAGACGCTGTTGGCGGACGTGGACGGCGCGCTGACGGTCGCGGTGGTCCCGGTGGCGGGCCGGCTCGATCTCAAGGCCCTCGCGGCGGCGGTCGGCGGCAAACGCGCGGCGATGGCGGACCCCGCCGCGGCCGAACGGGCCACCGGATACGTGCTGGGCGGCATCAGCCCCCTGGGCCAAAAGCGCCGCCACCCCACCGTCCTGGACGACTCCGCCCTCACCCTGCCCACGATCTACGTATCCGCCGGCCGCCGCGGCCTGGAAATCGAACTCGCCCCCACCGACCTGATCCGCCTCACCACCGCGATCACCGCGAGCGTGGGCCGAACCTGACCGGCGGCCTCGGACACCCGCCGGGCTGTTGCGCTCGAGCGGGCCGCGGGCCGGCCGACCCCGACCGGCCTCAATCCGCGTCCGAGTCCCGCTTGGTCAGGTCCACCGACGGCGCAGCCGGCTGCTGCGGCGGCGGCTGTTGCTGCGGTTGCTGTTGCTGCGGTTGCTGTTGCGGTTGCTGTTGCTGTTGCTCCCAAGGAAAACCCTGGCCTCCCGGTCGAGCGGGCGGCCACCCGTACGGACCCGCCACCGGTTCCTCCCGATCCGCCGGCGCGAACCCCGCGGACAACCCCAGAAAGATCACCATCGACGCGATCGGCCACAGCAGCAGCACGCCCTTGGCCTTGAGATCCAGCGGCTGGTCGAACCGCTTGCCCAGCCCGATCCGCCGCACCTGCTCCATGATCCCGTCCGGACCCAGCCGCACGCCGACCTTGAACGCCAGATAGGACCCGGCCAGCCCGCCGACGGTCAGCGCGAGCGCGGTGGCCACGCCCTGCCGGCGAAAGCGCCAGAACGCGAGCGGCGCCAGCACGATGCCCGCGATCACGCCGCACACCGCGAACCAGCCGTCCAGCGCGATCGAGGTCTCGGTCTCGGGTGAGGTCTGGAAGACCCCCTCCTGCGTCGCGAGCAGCGGTACACGCGGTGTGATCTGCTCCCAGATCAGGCCCACGATCGCACCCACGACCAGGCACGCCGCGACCACGACGGCGAACGCCACCGCGTCGGCGCGGTGGCGCCGCCACAACGTGGGGGGCGCCTCGGGCCCGGGCGCGAAGCCCACGTGCGCGCCCTCGGGCGAGGGGTAGGGGGCGAAATCCCCGGCAGACGTCATCTGGTCAGCGTCCCATGTGCGGATCGAGCCGGCGGGACGATCCCGCGCGGCGGTGTGTCTGGTGGTCGGGGCGAGGAGGCCGGGGCGCTACGCGCGGGTACTGCGCCGGAAGGACCACGTGGCCAACGAGAGCATCACCACGCCGACCGCCGCGCACACCGCGAGGTTGCCCGCCACCGCCGCCCAGTCCGGGTCGCCGTAACTGGCGATGAACGCGTCCACGCCGTAGGAGGACGGCAGCACATCGCGGGCCAGCGCAATCACGTCCGGCATCCGGTCCTCGGGCAGCACGCCGAGCAGGAGCGCGGCGGACATGCCCAGTTGGCCGAGCAGCGTGGCCAGTTCGGGACGCGGCGCGAGCAGGCCGAGCACCGCGCCGATGCCCGCCAGCGCCGCGCCGGACAGCGGCACGACCAGGAGCAGCACCCACAGGTTGGCCAGCGGCAGTTGGAACATCAGCGCGCCGATGACGGCGGTGGCCACGGTGCCGGGCAGCGTGAAGGACGCGTACGCGGCGGCGATGCCCAGCACCACCGCGGCGGGGCGTACCGGCAGGGTCAGGTAGTAGTCGAGCGCGTTGGCCGCGCGCAGGTTGCCGAAGTGCTGGGCGAGCAGGTTGAGCGCGACGAAGGCGACCACGAGCACGCTGGAGCCGGCCACCACCGCCTGGCGCGCGCTGTCGCTGCCGGTGTCCACCACGCCGCGCATCAGGATCATGATGCCGACCGACTGGAACACCGCGACGAACAGCAGCGGGACCCGGGAGACCCGCACCCGGGACAACTGCGCGCGGTAGACGGTCAGCAGCCCCGCGCCGAGCGACGTGGCCGGGGCGGGTACCACCGCCTCGGCCGGATTCGCCGGCACGGCCTCGATGCTCGCTGCACTCACCGGTGTCGACACTCTCATCCCTTGACCAGTCCCTGGTGGCGCCCGCCGAGCGCGAGGTAGACGTCCTCCAGGCTCGGCGTGGACAGCGTGAAGTCGTCGAGCGCCTCGAACGCGGGCCCGGAGGTGACGCCGGCGAGCAGTTCGCGGGCCACCCCCGGTTCCATCCGGGTGCTCCAGCGCCGGCCGGTGCGCACCGCGGTCTGCGCGAGCATGCTCACCGCCGGGTCGTCCATCGGCGGGTCGGCCCGCCAGACCAGGTCGAGCCGGACCTCGTCGCCGACCATGGCCTTGAGTCCGCCGGGCGTGTCGCACGCGATCACCCGACCCTCGTCGAGCACCGCGACCCGGTCCAGCACGGTCTCCGCCTCGATCACGTTGTGCGTCACCAGGAGCACCGTGGCGCCCTGTTCGGCCCGGCGGCGATCCACCGCGGCCCACACCGCGCGGCGCGCGACCGGGTCCATGCCGGTGGTCGGCTCGTCCAGGACCAGCACCGGGCGGGCGCCGACCAGCGCGGTGGCGACGCAGGCGAGTCGGCGCTGGCCGCCGGAGAGCTTCTTGAGCGGTCGGTCCGCGATCGCGCCCAGGTCGAGTTCCTCGAGCACCGCGTCCCGCTCGGCCCGGGCCCGCGCGGCGTCCAGGGCGCGCAGCCGCGCGGTGGTCTCGATGGCGAGCGCGACGGTCAACTCGTCCAGCGCGCCGGACTCCTGACCGAGGTAGGCGACCAGCCGGGCGGCGATCTCGGGACGGCGCACCAGGTCGTGGCCGAGCAGGTCGATCGTGCCGGTGTCCGGTCGGAGCAGGCCGGTGAGTTGGCGGACCAGGGTGGACTTGCCCGCGCCGTTGGGGCCGAGCAGGCCGAAGATCTCGCCGCGGCGCACGTCCAGGTCGATCGCGTCGTTCGCGGTCAGCACGTGCCGGCTCTTGCGACGCCCGGTGCGATATGTCCTGGTCAGCCCGCGCACCGTGAAGCACGGTTCGGCCCTCGCGCGCTCGCCGGGGATGGTCACGCTCCGCTCGTCCGTTCCGGGCAGCTTGTACATCCGACCCCGCGCGTCGTCCTGAAGGTGGTGGAGATGGCGTGCGACCCGCGTCGAGTGCGCGGCCGGGTGACACACGACGAGACGACTCTACGCGGTCCCCTCGCCCGCCCGGCCGCCCGCCTCCTTGGCGAGCAGCACCCGGGCCCGCTGCCACTGCTCGCGCGGGATCACCGCACGCCAGTCGATCGCCGCGAACGCGGCCTCGCGCTCCGGGTCCAGGCGGCGGCCGACCCGGGCGGCCGCCACCTTGAGCAGCGCGAGCGGCCGGCTGGGCAGGCCCACCCGTTCGGCCTCCCGTTTGAGGTTGGGCCACCACACCGTCGCCGCGTCGGTCATCTCGTTCTCCGCCGCACCCAGGCGGTGGAAGGCGGCGAGCCGGCCGATCCCGCGCGCGATCACCCACTGCACCAGCGCGGCGAGGCCGAACAGCACCAGCAGCACGATCCCCGCCGGCGGGAACAGGAACAGCAGCGGCAGGCCCGTCACGAGCAGCAGGTACTTGAGCAGGAACACGAACTCCAGCCGGCCCAGCACCACCTTGCCCGCCAGATAGCGGATCAGCAGCGCGGCCTGTCGCGGGGTCAATCGGGTGTCCACATTCGGGTCGAACGCGGTCGCACCACCGGCGGCGGAACGTTCCGCCGCCGCCCGGGACGCGCCGCGAAAGCGTTGTCCGCGCCGCACCGCGCCGAATCCGGCCTTGCCGATCCTGGTCCACTTGGACATCGCGGGTCCTCCGTACGGTCCACTGCCTGACCCGCACGTTAGCGCCCCGCGCGGGCTGCGGTGGCCGGTGCGCGCGTGGCGGACGCGTGGGTGAGCCCGGCTCGCTCGGGTACCGTACGGGTTTGACCACAAGCCCCCTAGGAGGCTCTCGACGTGGACGTGTGGCACATACTTCGCCCCTTGATCGTGCTCGTCTCGGTGATCGCCTTCACGGGTCTGGTGACCTGGGGAATGGCTCGCCTGGCCCGCGAAGTACAGACCCGCAAGCCGCTGACAGGACCCCTCTGGTCGATGATGCGGCGCGGCCGCGCGTCGATCGTGGCGACGCTCGGCACCTCGGTCCTGCTGCTCGCCGAACCCGCGGCGGGCCTGCCCGACAAGAGTCGCGGGATGATCCGGCACATCCTGGTCCTCACCGTGATAGCCGCGTGCGCGTGGCTGATCGTGCACGCGGTCACCCTGCTGGTGAACACCTCGTTCGAGCGCTACGCGGCGAACGCGACGGACACCGGCCGGGTACGCCGGATCCAGACCCAGATCGCGTTGATCCGCCGGACCGCCGTGGCGATCGTGGGCATCATCACCTTCGCGGCGATGATCATGACCTTCCCGGGCATGAAGACCATCGGCACCAGCCTGCTGGCCTCCGCAGGTCTGCTCGGCGTGGTGGCCGGTCTGGCCGCGCAGAGCGCGCTGGCCAACCTGTTCGCGGGACTGCAGATCGCCTTCAGCGACATGGTCCGGATCGGCGACTCGGTCGTGGTCAACCAGGAGATGGGCACGATCGAGGAGATCACCCTGACCTACCTGGTGGTGAACACGTGGGACCAGCGCCGGATCGTCATGCCGGTCTCCTACTTCACCTCCCGGCCGTTCGAGAACTGGTCGCGCACCGACATCCGGATGACCGGCACCGTCTTCCTGCACCTGGACCACTCCGCGCCGGTCGCCGAGCTGCGCGAGGAACTGCACCGCATCCTCAAGGACACCGGTCTGTGGGACGGCCAGGGCTGGAGCCTGTACGTCACCGACACCACGCCGACCACGATCCTGGTCCGCGCCGTGGTGACCGCGCGCGACTCCGACGACCTGTGGACGCTGCGCTGCGAGGTGCGCGAGAAGCTGCTCGACTACCTGCGCTGCGAGCACCCGTACGCTTTGCCCCGGATCGCCACCGCGCCCGCGCCGCTGGGCAACGAGGCGGTCGGCCCGTACAGCGGCAACGGGCGCTTCGCCAAGGTCCAGCCGGCCGTGCAGGTGCCCGCGCAGACCGGTCCGCGCAAGTACGTGGACCTGGCCAAGAAGCCTCAGTCGCCGGCCGCCGCGGCGGCCGCGGCGGAGTCGATCTCGCTGAGGAAGTCCGAGGCGATCGCCCAGGCGCGCGAGGCGGCCTCGCGGTCGTAGTCCGGCAGGTCCGGATCGGTGAACAGGTGGCCGGCGCCGCGGTAGCGGTGGATCTCCACGTCCGCGCCGGCCCGGCGCATGCCCAGGTACCACGTGCCGAGCCAGTCCTCGGTCTCGAACGGGTCCGGCTCGGCCACGTGCAACTGCACGGGAACCTCGGTCGCGGCGTCCTCGCGCAGGTCGGAGGTGCCGTGGAACATCAGCAGCCCGGCCGCCGAGGAGTCCGCGAACGCGGCGTTCTGGGCGATCGAGGCGCCGAGCGAGAAGCCCGCGTAGACCAGCCCGGGACCGAGCCCGGCGGCCACCTTCACGGCACGGCGGATCAACTCGTCCGCGCCGATCTCGTCCTTGATCTCCATGCCCTCCTCGACCGACTCGGTGCGGCGCCCGTCGTACAGGTCGGGCACGGTCACCTCGTGCCCGTCCGCGCGCAGCCGCTCGGCCGCGGCGTGTACGGCGGGGCGCAGCCCGTAGGCCGAGTGGAACAGCACGATGCGGGCCACGTGGGGGTCCTTCCGAGGACGGGATGCGGGGAACGATCGCACAACAAAGGGTCAACGGTACCGGGCACCGGCGCCGGGTTCAGCGCATGCTGCGCAGGTCCAGGCGGCGCAGCACCCGGTCGGCGGCGGCCGGGTCCACTCCGCGCCGGCCCCGGGCCGCGATCACCTCGCGGCGCGCGGCGGCGGTCATCTCCGCCTCGACATCGTGCAGCAGCTTGATCCGCCGGGAGCGTTCGACGACCGCGTCGGCCAACTCCTCGGTCCCGCCCTCCGGACTCAGCTCGGCGAGCATCGCCCGCTGCCGGGCGCGCAGCCGCTGCACCATCTCGTCCGGGAGGTCGCGCTCCTCGTCCAGCTCGCGCAACCGGCTCAGCGCCGCTTTGGTCGCGGCGGCCACGATGGCGCGTTCCTCGCGGCCCTCCGCCTCGTCCTCCTGCGAGACCCCGAGCCGGCGCACCAGCCAGGGCAGGCTGACCCCCTGGAGCAGCAGGGTCACCACGATCACGCAGAAGGCGATCGCGATCAGCCGCTGCCGCTCGGGGAACGCCTCGTCGGCGTCGGTGGTCAGCGGCAGCGCGAGGGCCAGCGCGATGGTCACCACGCCGCGCATGCCGGCCCACCACACCACGACGGTCTCGCGCGGGTCCGGGGTCTGCGTCTCGCCGCTGGTCGGCAGCCGGTTGTGCAGCCGTCGGGCCAGCGCCGCGACCGGGAACAGCCACAGGCCGCGGACCACAATCAGGACCAGGACCACCGCGCCGGCCTCCCAGAACAGCCGGACCCGGTCGCCGCGCAGGTCGTGGAAGATCTCCCACATCTCCAGGCCGATCACGCCGAACGCGACGCCGGTGACCACCAGGTCGACGACCTCCCAGAACGAGCGCCCGGTGAGCCGGCCGACCACGTTGTCCGCGTCCTCGGCGACCGAGCCCAGGTAGAACGCGGTGGTCAGGACCGCGAGCACGCCGGAGCCGTGCAGTTCGTCGGCGACCACGTAGGCCAGGAACGGCACCAGCAGGGTGAGCAGGGTCTGCAGGGTGGGCTCGTCGAGCCGGCCGAGCAGCAGCCGACCGGCCAGGCCGACCGCGAAGCCGATCCCGACGCCGACCACCGCGGACAGCGCGAACATCCCCACCGCCTCGGCCGGCGAGAACGTGCCGCCGACCACGGCCGCGACCGCGACCTGGTAGAGCACGAGCGAGGTGACGTCGTTGAAGAGCCCCTCGCCCTCCAGGATGGACACCAGGCGCCGGGGCAGCCGCAGGCTCCCGGCCACCGCCGTGGCGGCCACCGGGTCCGGCGGGGCGACCAGCGCGCCCAGCGCGACCGCGGCCGCGAACGGCAGTCCCGGCACCATCGCGTTCGCCACCGCCGCCACCGCGGCCGTGGTGACCAGGACGAGCGCGACCGCGAGCAGCAGGATCGGGCGGGCGTTGGCGGCGAACTCGCGCCAACTGGAGCGCTGCGCCGCCGCGTAGAGCAGCGGCGGCAGCAACAGCGGCAACAGCAGGTCGGGATCGATCCGCAGGGTCGGCACGAACGGCAGCCAGCCCAGCAGCACGCCGTACAGGGTGAGCAGTACCGGGAAGGGCAGCCGCAATCGCCCCGCGAGCGGCACGACCACGACCGTGCCGAACATCAACAGGAACAGCAGTGTGAGCTGACCCACTCCGCCCCCAGACCGATCGACCGCGATTCGATCTTGGAGCGTTCCCCGAATCCGCGCCGATGCACCGATCCGCGGGCATCGGTGTCACGGGGAGTCGGCGGGGGGACGCGGGGGGAGGGTCAGCGGTCGGTGACCCGCTCCAGGGTCGCGGTCAGGTCGGCGGGGTAGCCGCTCTCGTACCGCACCCACGTGCCGTCGCCGGGGTGCTCGAAGGCCAGGCTCACCGCGTGCAGCCACTGCCGCTCCAGGCCCAGCCGCTTGGACAGCGTCGGGTCCGCGCCGTAGGTCAGGTCGCCCACGCACGGGTGCCGCAGCGCCGCCATGTGCACCCGGATCTGGTGGGTGCGGCCGGTCTCCAGCTTGATCGACAGCAGGCTCGCGGCGCGGAACGCCTCGATCGTGTCGTAGTGCGTGACGCTGGGCTTGCCGCCCATCACCACGGCCCACTTGTAGTCGTGGGTCGGGTGCCGGTCGATCGGCGCGTCGATGGTGCCGGTGTGCGGGTCCGGGTGGCCCTGGACCAGCGCGTGGTAGCGCTTGTCCACGGTGCGGTCGCGGAACTGCTGCTTGAGCAGCGTGTAGGCGCGCTCGGACTTGGCGACCACCATCAGGCCGGAGGTGCCCACGTCCAGGCGGTGTACGACGCCCTGGCGCTCGGCCGCGCCGGACGTGGAGATCCGGTAGCCGGCCGCGGCGAGGCCGCCGACCACGGTGGTGCCGGTCCAGCCGGGGCTGGGGTGCGCGGCGACGCCGATCGGCTTGTCGATCACCACGATGTGGTCGTCGTCGTGCACGATCCGCATGCCGGGCACGGGTTCGGCGACGAGCTGCACGGGCCTGGGCGCCCCGGGCATCTCGACCTCGATCCAGGCCCCGCCGTTCACGCGGTCGGACTTCCCCGCCGCCCGGCCGTCGAGCTGTACCTTCCCGGCGGCGGCCAGCTCGGCCGCCTTGGTGCGCGAGAAGCCGAACATCCGCGAGAGCGCGGCATCGACCCGCTCGCCTTCGAGGCCATCGGGAACGGGAAGAGTGCGGATTTCGGGCGAGCCGGGATTGACAGTCACGAGATACGAGTATGCCCGGCATCCGGGCCGGACTCGACGGCGTGGTCGGCGCCGGCCGGGTCGACGGGCCGCGCGGACTTCGCCTCGGCCGGCTCGACGACGGCCCTGGTGGCACCGGACGGCGCGGCGGCGGCGCCCCGACTCGCGCCGTTCACACTCTCGGCCGACGCGTCGGTCCCGCGCTCGGTCGCGGCCTCGGTCTCGGCCGCGGCGTCGTCCTCGCCCGCCGCTCCGTCCGCCGCTTCCTCCCCCGCCTCGTCCCTCTCGTCGCCCTCCCGGGTGCCGTCCGGCTGCAGGCCCAGGAAGGACAGCAGCACGATCAGGCAGCCGCCGACCACGATCGCCGAGTCGGCCAGGTTGAAGATCGCGAAGTGCTTGGGCGCGATGAAGTCCACGACGTGGCCCTCGAACACGCTGGGCGCCCGGAAGATCCGGTCGGTGAGGTTGCCGAACGCGCCGCCGAGCAGCAGGCCGAGCGCGATCGCCCAGGGGAGGCTGTTCAGCTTGCGCGCGAGCCGCAGGATCACCACGACCACGGCGCCGGCGATCACCGTCAACACGATGGTCAGGCCCTGACCCATGCCGAACGCCGCGCCCGCGTTGCGGGTGGCCCGGAACTGGAGCCAGTCGCCGAAGATGTCGATCGGCGCGTGGTACTCGAGCTTCGCCACCACGATCAGCTTGGTGATCAGGTCCAGGGCGTACGCGAAGCTCGCCACGCCGAGCAGGACGAGGATGTATCGACGGGTGCGCGAACCGGCGGGCGCGGTCGGCTCCTCGCCGCCCGCCCCGCTCTCGGTCGCCCCGGTGTCCGGCTCCTTCGCGAGGGCCTGCGACTCCGCGTCATCCCGTCGTTCCGCTCCGGTGCCGATGGCTCGCTCCAGTCCTTCGGCGCGCCGCCGGCCGCGTGGGCGGTTACCGGCGTTCTTCGCGCTGTTTGCAGGTCACACACAGGGTCGCACGCGGGAACGCCTGCAGGCGTGCCTTGCCGATGGCCGAACCACACGACTCGCAGGCCCCGTACGTGCCGTCGGCCAGGCGGCGCAACGCCTTCTCCGACTGGAGCAGCATGCCACGCGCGTTGTTGGTCAGGGACATCTCGTGCTCGCGCTCGAAGTTCTTGGTCCCGGTGTCCGCCTGATCGTCGCCCGCGCCCTCGCCCGAGTCTCGCAACAGATCGGCGATGCCGTTCTCGGAGACCGCGATCTCGGCCCGAAGCTCGTGCGCGGTCTCGATCAGCCCCTCGCGCACCTCGCGCAGTTCCGCGTGCTCCCACGGGTCCTCGCCGGGTCGCACCACGTAGACCGTCGGTTCATGGAACCCGTCGGGCGGCGTCGCCAGCGTGGTCGTGGCCGTTGCAGTCACGTGTGCAGGTGCCTTCACGGTGCGTCCCGTTCCTCCCCGTACCGAGGCTCGCGGCGTCGCCGTCGTGGTCGCACGACGCGTCCGCCCGCCAGTCGCCTTCTCTGTATCCGTCATGGTCACGGCCCCCTCGTTTCGCTTAGGGATGGGTCGCCCCGGACAACCGGACGCGCCGTCCCGTCACTGATTGCGCCGGGGCGGCGACGTAAATCGGTTGTGCCCAGACGCAACCACGCTTATCCCTCTTCTACGTGTCCCGTTCGTTACCGGTTCCCGAGCGGATCGTTATGCACCTGGGGGCGGGTGAAGTCGGAGGCACGAGGACCCGTTCGGGTCGTACAATCCGCAGAGCGAGACGGTGTCGATGGGGACGAGTAGCGCCGCACGCAGCCATCAGCGATCCGGGGACGGTGTGAGCCCGGGGGTGTGCGCGACGTGAAGATCACCCCGGAGCTGTCGGAGGAAAGGTCGATGCGATCCCGGATCGGCCCGTAGAACCGGCCCTCGCACACACGAGTGGGTTGTGCCCGCCCTCGCGGCGCGCGGCCAAGAAGGGTGGTACCGCGGGACCGGCGCACGGCGGTCTCGTCCCTTCGGTAGGCACGTATCACAGCCCGCGGAAGGAAGCCACATGTACCGCCCGGTACCGGCGCAGGTCGACCTGCCCGCCATGGAGCACGAGGTCCTCGCGTTCTGGCGGGACAACGACATCTTCGAGCGCTCCCTCGAACAGAACGCCGACGGCCCGCGCTGGGTCTTCTACGAGGGCCCGCCGACGGCCAACGGCATGCCGGGCGCGCACCACATCGAGGCGCGCGTGTTCAAGGACGTGTTCCCGCGCTACCGCACCATGCGCGGCTACAACGTGCCGCGCAAGGCCGGGTGGGACTGCCACGGCCTGCCGGTCGAACTGGCCGTGGAGAAGCAGCTCGGCTTCTCCGGCAAGCCGGACATCGAGCGGTACGGGATCGCCGAGTTCAACGCGAAGTGCCGCGAGTCGGTGATGACCCACGTGGACGCCTTCGAGGACCTGACCACCCGGATGGGCTACTGGGTCGACCTGTCCAAGGCGTATCGGACGATGGATCCCGAGTACGTCGAGTCCATCTGGTGGTCGCTCAAGCAGATCTTCGACAAGGGCCTGCTGACCCAGGACTACCGGGTCGCGCCGTGGTGTCCGCGCTGCGGCACCGGGCTGTCCGACCACGAGCTCGCCCAGGGCTACGAGACGGTCGTGGACCCCTCGGTCTACGTACGCTTCCCGCTCACCTCCGGGCCGCTGGCCGGGCAGGCCGCGCTGCTGGTGTGGACCACCACGCCGTGGACGCTGGTGTCCAACACCGCCGCCGCGGTGCACCCGGACGTGACCTACGTGGTGGCCACCGACGGCGAGGAGCGCCTGGTGGTCGCCGAGCCGCTGGTGGCGAAGGCGCTCGGCGAGGGTTGGGTGGCCACCGGCGAGCGCTTCACCGGCCGGGAGATGGAACGCTGGGCCTACCGGCGTCCGTTCGACCTGCTGCCGCTGGAGGACGCGAACTTCGTCGTGCTCGCCGACTACGTCACCACCGAGGACGGCTCGGGTGTCGTGCACCAGGCGCCCGCCTTCGGCGAGGACGACCTCAGGACCTGCCGGGCGTACGGCCTGCCGGTGGTCAACCCGGTCCGCCCGGACGGCACCTTCGAGCCGGACCTGCCGCTGGTGGGCGGGCAGTTCTTCAAGAAGGCCGACGAGGCGCTGGTCGCCGACCTGCGCGAGCGCGGGCTGCTGTTCCGGCACCTGGAGTACGAACACAGCTACCCGCACTGCTGGCGCTGCCACACCGCGCTGCTGTACTACGCGCAGCCGTCCTGGTACATCCGCACCACCGCGGTCAAGGACGCGCTGCTGCGCGAGAACGAGCGCACCAACTGGCACCCGGACACGGTCAAGTGGGGCCGCTACGGCGACTGGTTGAACAACAACATCGACTGGGCGCTGTCCCGGAACCGCTACTGGGGCACGCCGCTGCCGATCTGGCGGTGCGACGAGGATCACCTCACCTGCGTCGGCTCACTGGGCGAACTATCCGAATTGACCGGGCGCGACCTGTCCGGCCTGGACCCGCACCGGCCGTTCATCGACGAGGTGGTCTTCGACTGCCGGGCCAAGGGCGGCGACGGCGCGACGTGCGGCGGGCGGGCCGTCCGGGTGCCCGAGGTGATCGACGCCTGGTACGACTCGGGCTCGATGCCGTTCGCCCAGTTCGGCTACCCGTACCGCAACCGCGAGTTGTTCGAGCAGTCCTACCCGGCGCAGTTCATCTCCGAGGCGATCGACCAGACCCGCGGCTGGTTCTACACGCTGATGGCGGTCGGCACGCTCGTGTTCGACAGGTCCTCCTACGAGAACGTCGCGTGCCTGGGGCACATCCTGGCCGAGGACGGCCGGAAGATGTCCAAGCACCTGGGCAACACGCTCGAACCGATCCCGCTGATGGACCGGCACGGCGCGGACGCGGTGCGCTGGTTCATGGCCGCCGGCGGCTCGCCCTGGTCGGCCCGCCGGGTCGGGCACGGCGCCATCCAGGAGGTGGTCCGCAAGACGCTGCTGACCTACTGGAACACGGTCAGCTTCCAGGCCCTGTACGCGCGCACCGGCGGCTGGACGCCGAGCGCGAGCGACCCGGCCCCGGCCGAGCGCCCGTTGCTGGACCGATGGTTGCTCTCCGAGCTGAACACCCTCGTGGGCGACGTGGACGCGGCCCTGGAGGCCTACGACACGCAGCGCGCGGGCAAGGCGCTCACCGCGTTCGTGGACGACCTGTCGAACTGGTACGTGCGCCGGTCCCGGCGGCGGTTCTGGAACGCGGAACCGGCCGCCCTGGCCACGCTGCACGAGGCGCTGGAGACGGTCACCCGCCTGATGGCGCCGCTGGTGCCGTTCATCACCGAGCGGGTCTGGCAGGACGTGGTGCGTCCGGTCACCGCGGACGCGCCCGAGTCGGTGCACATGGCCGCGTGGCCGACGGCGGATCCGGCGCTGGTGCACCCGGAGTTGGGCCGGCAGATGACGCTGGTACGCCGACTGGTCGAGTTGGGCCGGGCCACCCGCGCGGACTCCGGCGTCAAGACCCGGCAGCCGCTGGGCCGCGCGCTGATCGGCGCGGCGGGCTGGGAGGAGTTGTCCGGGGAGCTGCGCGAGCAGATCGCCGAGGAGCTCAACGTGGTGTCCGTCGCGGCGCTGTCCGAGGCGGGCGGCGACCTGGTCGAGTACAGCGCCAAGGGCAACTTCCGCGCGCTGGGCAAGCGGTTCGCCAAGCGCACCCCGGTGGTGGCCGCGGCGATCGCCGCCGCCGACGCCGGGACGCTGGCCGCGGCGCTGCGCGCGTCCGGCAGCGCCGTCGTCGTGGTCGAGGGCGAGGAGGTCGAGGTGGTGGCCGAGGAGGTCATCGTCACCGAGACCCCGCGCGAGGGCTGGACGGTGGCCGGCCAGGACGGCGCCACCGTCGCGCTCGACCTGACCATCACGCCCGAACTGCGGCTCGCGGGCCTGGCCCGCGACGTGGTCCGGCTGATCCAGGAGGCGCGCAAGAACAGCGGCCTGGAGGTGTCCGACCGGATCCTGGTGTGGTGGGCCGCGGACGAGTCGGAGGAGACCACGTCGGCGCTGCTCGCGCACGGCGTCCAGGTCGCCGACGAGGTGCTGGCGACGCAGTTCACCCAGGGCTCGCCGGAGGACGAGGAGTTGTTCGAGCACGGCGACCCCGCGCTCGGCCTGCGGTTCT
Source organism: Embleya sp. NPDC001921 (assembly GCF_053594475.1). Classification (NCBI taxonomy): domain Bacteria; kingdom Bacillati; phylum Actinomycetota; class Actinomycetes; order Kitasatosporales; family Streptomycetaceae; genus Embleya; species Embleya sp. NPDC001921. Next base: position 112,324 of record NZ_JBSFEO010000023.1, on the reverse strand, counting down.
GGCTGCGCAAGGTGTGAACCGACGGGCGGGGCGGCCCCGGTCGCCCCGCCCGAACACCATCTCGCCCGAACCGTCCGGAGTCACCCGAAACGCCCCGAAAACCCGAGAAGCGCCCGTCCCCCCGAAGGGGGCGGGCGCTTCTCGGATGTGCCGACCGACGCTCAGTGGCCGGTCAGTTGTCGGGGTCCTCGTCGATCAGGAACCCGCGCATCGGCGACGGCTGCTGCATCTGCTGCGGCTGCGGGGCCTGCGGACGCACCGGCGACATCTGCTGCGTCATCGCCGGGCTCATCTGCTGCCCGATCGACGGCGTCATGGCCGGCGACATCGACGACGGCTGGGACATCGACGGCGGCATCGACTGCGACATCGGTACCGGCGCGGACGACATGGCCGGCGGCAACGAGGCCGTGGCCGGCGTACGCGGCGGCGCGAGCGAGTCGTCGGCCTGCGACTCCAGCTGGCGAAGCTGGCTCTCCAGGTACGACTTCAGGCGCGTGCGGTACTCGCGCTCGAACGCGCGCAGGTCGTCGACCTTGCGCTCGAGCGTGGCGCGGGCGCTCTCCAGCGAGCCCATCGCGACGCGGTGCTTCTCCTGCGCGTCCCGCTCGAGGGCGTCCGCCTTGGAACGCGCGTCGCGCTCCATGCCCTCGGCGCGGGTGCGCGCCTCGCCCACTATCTTGTTCGCCTCGGAGCGGGCCTCGGCGATCGCCTGGTCCGCCGTCTGCTGCGCCAGCGCGAGCACCCGGGCGGCGCTGTCGCCACCGGGGTTGCCCATCTGCTGCTGCGGTCCACCCGGACCGAGCTGCGGCGGGCCGCCCTGCAACTGGTGCTGCTGAAGCTGCTGTTGGTGCTGCGGCGGGCCCTGGAGCTGGTGTTGCCCGCTCATGCCGGAATTGCCCATCCCGGGGCCGCCCTGAAGCTGGTGCTGGCCGCCCTGGAGCTGGTGCTGCTGCTGACCGGGCAGCTGGTGCTGACCGCTCTGCATACCGGGGCCGCCCTGGAGCTGGTGCTGCGGCGGGCCCTGGAGCTGGTGCTGACCGCTCATGCCGGGACCGAGCTGCTGCGGTCCCCCCATGGGGTGCTGCTGCGGTCCACCGGGACCGAGCTGCTGCGGGCCGCCCTGCATCTGGTGCTGGCCGCCCTGCATCCCCTGCGGTCCACCCATCTGGGGCGGCGGGGGAACCGGGGTCGGCCCGGATATGGCTGCCGGGACGGGTGCGTCGGGGCGCTCGCGCTCCTTGCGCTGTTGAGCCTGCTGCTGACTCTGCGCGGCGGCACGGGTCGCCGCCGCGAGTTTCGCTCGCAGGTCCTCGTTTTCCCGGAGAAGTCGGGTCAGTTCGCCCTCGACCTCATCGAGGAACGCATCGACCTCGTCCTCGTCATAGCCCTCACGGAGACGGACGGTCGTGAACTGCTTGTTACGCACGTCTTCGGGGGTCAACGGCATCTCTTCACCTCAGCGTGATCGTCGGCATCGGACAGACGGTACCGCTTACAGCCTGCCCACGACGGAGATCAGGATGTAGACGATGATCATCAGTACGAAGAAGGACAGGTCGAGTGCTACACCCCCGAGGCGCAGCGGAGGAATGAACCTGCGCAGCAACTTCAACGGTGGATCGGTGATGGAGTACGTCGCCTCCAGCAATACCACCATGGCCCCGCGCGGCTCGTACGACCGCGCGAACTGGAACACGTAGTCCATCACCAAGCGGAAGAACAACACGATCAAAAAGCAGTAGAGCACGATGCGGATGATCTCCAGCGCGATGCTCATTTACCTGCCCCCTCGTGTGCCGTCCTTCTGGTCAGGACCGCACCTAGCCTCAGTTTTCGCACACCTCAGCTCTGATTGAAGAACCCGCCCTCGGCGATGCGGGCCTTGTCCTCGGCTGTCACATCGACGTTAGCAGGCGACAGGAGGAAGACTTTTTGGGTGACCCGCTCGATGCTGCCGTGCAGACCGAACACGAGACCGGCGGCGAAGTCCACCAGGCGCTTGGCGTCGGTGTCCTCCATTTCGGTCAGGTTCATGATCACGGGCGTGCTCTCGCGAAAGTGCTCGCCGATCGTGCGGGCTTCGTTGTAGGTACGCGGGTGCAGCGTCGTGATGCGGTAGGGCTCACGTTCGCTGACGACTTTGTGTACGGTCACCGGTGTGCTGCTCTCGGGACGGCGTTCGGGCATGGCGGACACTGTTGCGCGGTGTTCTTCAAGGCGGCCTTCGTCGCGAAGGGCCCCCGCTTCGCGAAGGGCAGTAGCTCCACGAACGAGATCCTCGCGACGTTCCCGCGATTCCCCGCGCGGTTCGCGTACTTCACGTGGCTCCTCACGACGCTCGTCCCGCCGCTCCTCGCGACGATCGGTGCGCTCGACCCGGTCGCGGCCGTCCTGGCCGATGTCGTCCTCATCGTAATCGTCATACTCGTAGACATCGTCCTCCACGAGGCCGAGGTAGACCGCCATCTTGCGCATTGCGCCGGCCATGTTCCGCTTCCTCCGGTCTCACGGTGGATCGGCTGAGGTCACCGTGGGTCGTGCGATCCACTTCACGGCGACGCTACCGGAGGGAAGGCCGGACTCCGAGCACCGCAGTACCGATGCGTACATGTGTCGCTCCGGCCTCGATGGCCGCTTCGAGGTCGTTGCTCATCCCCGCGGAAACCATGTTCGCAGTCGGATGGGCTTCGCGTAGGCGGGTTGCGATTTCTCGCAACCCGGCGAACGCGCGGGCGGGTTCGACGCCCAGCGGGGCCACCGCCATCACCCCGCCCAGGGTCAGGTTCGGCGCTTTGGCCACCACGTCCGCCAGTTCCGCCACATCGGTCGGCGACACCCCGCCGCGGGCCGGGTCTTCGTCCAGGCTGACCTGCAACAGCGCGGTGATCGTGCGGTGTTGTCGCACCGCCGCGGCGGACAGCGCGTGGGCGAGTCGGACCCGGTCCAGCGAGTGCACCACATCGGCGTAACCGGCCACCGATTTGGCCTTGTTGGTCTGGAGTTGCCCGACGTAGTGCCACGTCAGGTCGAGATCCTTGGTGGCCTCCGCCTTGGGCGCGGCCTCCTGGTCGCGGTTCTCGCCCACGTCGCGGACGCCGAGTCCGGCGAGCAGTCGCACGTCGCTCGCCGGGTGGGTCTTGGTCACCACGACGAGGGTGACGTCCTCGCGCGGGCGGCCGGCGGCCGCGCACGCGGCGGCGATGCGATCGCGGACGGCGGCCAGGTTGGCGGCGAGTTCGGCGCCCCGCCCGGCGGGGTCTGCGCTCGGATGAACGTGCGTTTCCATCCGCCCATCGTCGCCGACGGGGGCCGAACGCGCCCGGGCGGGGTCAGCCCTCGGCGAGCCACACGTAGCCGGCGATCCGACCCGTGGCCCGGTCCCGCCGGTAGGAGAAATGGTCCGCCGACTCGCGCGTGCAGATGTGCGATTTCTCACCCGACGCGACCCCCTGCGCGGCGAGTTGCGCCCACACACCGGCCGGGATATCGAGCCCCGGAGTGCCCTCACGGGTACGTGCGCGAGCCGCCGGGACAACTGCGGACACTTCCTCGCACATCGCCTCGGGAACCTCGTAGCACGCGCCACAGACGGCCGGACCGGTCTCCGCGACGATCCGGGCGGGGTCGGCGCCGAGCGCGCGCATCGCCTCGATCGCGGCGGGCACGACGCCCGCGGCCAGTCCGGGCCGCCCGGCGTGCGCGGCGGCCACGACGCCGGCGTGCGGATCGGCGAGCAGTACCGGGGTGCAGTCGGCGACCAGGACTACGAGCGCCAGGCCCGGGGTCGCGGTGACCACGGCGTCGGTGGCGGGCAGCGGCCGGGCCGAGGGACCGTCGACGACGGTGACGGTGTTGCCGTGCACCTGGTTCATCCACACCACCCGTTCGGGCGCCAGGCCCAGCGCCTCGGCGGTGCGGGCGCGGTTCGCGGCGACCACGCGCGGGTCGTCGCCCACATGGTCGCCGAGGTTGAGTTCGTCATACGGCGCGGCGCCCGTGCCGCCCCACCGGTCGGTGAAGGCGAAACGGGCGCCGCCGGAGGCGGCCCTTCGCGTGAACACGTCGGGCCCACCCCTTGTCCGAATTTTTTCGCTACTGCTGCGACCTGCCGATTGTCTTCTACTTCATGAACGGCGGGATGTCGAGATCCAGATCGTCCTTGATCGGTTCCGGTACCAGCGGCGTGCGCGGGCCCGGCGTGGTCGGCGCCGGGTAGCTCGTCGGCGCCGGGGTCGGGTCGTGCAGCACACCCGGGCCCGGGTTGGCCGCGGGCCGCCCCACCGGCTCGGGCCGCGACGCCTGGGTCGTGGTCGCCGGCTTGCCCAACTCGCTCTTGGACGGCGGCTGCCCGCCGTCGAAGCCGGCCGCGATCACGGTGACCCGCACCTCGTCGCCGAGCGCGTCGTCGATGACCGCGCCGAAGATGATGTTGGCCTCGGGGTGCGCGGCCTCGCTGACCAGTTGCGCGGCCTCGTTGATCTCGAACAGACCGAGGTCGGAGCCGCCGGAGATGGACAGCAGCACGCCCCGGGCGCCGTCGATGGACGCCTCCAGGAGCGGGCTGGAGATGGCCATCTCGGCCGCCGCCACCGCACGGTCGTCGCCGCGCGCCGAGCCGATCCCCATCAGTGCCGAACCCGCCTCGGACATCACCGACTTGACGTCGGCGAAGTCCAGGTTGATCAGGCCGGGCGTGGTGATCAGATCGGTGATGCCCTGCACACCGGACAAAAGCACCTGATCGGCCGAGCGGAACGCGTCCAGGACGCTGACCTGCCGGTCGGAGATGGAGAGCAGTCGGTCGTTGGGGATGACGATCAGGGTGTCGACCTCGTCGCGCAACTGCGCGATGCCGTCCTCGGCCTGGTTCGCGCGGCGCCGTCCCTCGAAGGTGAACGGGCGCGTGACCACGCCGATGGTGAGCGCGCCGAGCGAACGGGCGATGTTGGCCACCACGGGGGCGCCACCGGTGCCGGTGCCGCCGCCCTCGCCCGCCGTGACGAAGACCATGTCGGCCCCCTTGAGGACCTCCTCGATCTCCTCGCGGTGGTCCTCGGCGGCCTTGCGGCCGACGTCGGGGTTGGCGCCGGCCCCGAGGCCGCGGGTCAATTCCCGGCCGACGTCGAGCTTGACGTCGGCGTCGCTCATGAGGAGGGCTTGGGCGTCGGTGTTGATCGCGATGAACTCGACGCCCTTGAGACCGACCTCGATCATCCGGTTGATGGCGTTGACACCGCCACCGCCGATACCGACCACCTTGATGACTGCGAGGTAGTTCTGGGGTGCTGCCACGTCGAAGGCCTCTCGCCTCGAGTTCCGGTCGGCACGCCGTGGTTCCGGCATGCCGACATTTGCCGACTTGGGGAGGTCGGGACGCGATTTCCGCGAGCCACCAAAACCCTCACCCTCAGGTATAGAGTTACACCGATTCGCGTCGAACGCCGCCGATGCGAACGGTGCGGATTACTGCTTTGTCAACCTGGGGCTAGGCCGACACTAGGTCCCCATCGGACACGGTTCAACGAACACGCCGAACCTGTCCCTATTGTTTTATCGCAGTGACGGGGTGCTGTTGCTCCACGTCACACGGCGGCCGAGGTCGAAACCGCCGCGGCGGGTGCGACCGGGGGTAACGACTGCGCGGGCGCCGGCGGCGCGAGCGAGGGAAACGGCTGGGTTCGGGTCACCGGCGCGTCGGGCGCGCTGACGTCGTAGAACTTGGCGGGTCGCGGCAACAGCGCCGCGAGTACGAGGGCCTTGCGGTCGGACGCGTCGGCCCCGCCCCACAACACGGTCTCGCCCTTGTCGAGCACGAGCACGATGTCGTCGCGCGTTCGAGCGGTGATGTCGCGCACACGTTGGGCGACCGGCGGCGGCAAAGCCGATACCACCTGTACCACCCCCCGTAGCGTTTGCGGACTCACCGTGTTGGCGTCGGCCTTGACGACCGGCACCCCCGGCGGCGCGGCGTCCACCGTACCGAACCGTACGCCGTCCTTGTCGATCTCCGCGTAGCGGCCCGCGTCCGGCATCACCAGCGCGGTCACCCGCTCGCGCACCGAGATCCGCACCGTGTGCGGCCAGTCCCGCTCGACGCGGACCGAGGCCACTCGCGGGATCGCGGCCACCCGGGCCCGGATCGCGTCCAGGTCGAGAGAGGCCAGCGGCTCGCCGATCGGCACCGCCGCGACGTGCGCGACCTGGTCCCGGGGCAGCGCGCCCAGGCCGCCGACGGCCACCTCGCGGGTGTCCAGCAGCGGCGAGTGGTAGACGACCGCCCAGCCGGTGGCCGCGACCAGCACGAGCAGCACCAGGACCAGGAGCGGGCGCAGGTTGGTCCAGCGCCGGCGCGGCGGCCGCCCGGCCTTCGCCGGACGCCCCGGCGCGCGCTCCCTCGTCTTGGGCAAGAACGCTCCCCCGGCCCGCGCTACTGGGGCAACCGCGCGGCGGCGATCGCCTCGTGGACCATCCGGACCAACTCCTCGTCCGCGTCGCGCCGGCCGAACTCGGCCGCCGCCTTCCCCATGTCGTGCAGCCTGCGCGCGTCGGTGAGCACCGGCAGCACGGAGGAGCGGATCCAGTCCGGGGTCAGGTCCGCGTCGTCGACCAGCAGGCCGCCGCCCGCCTTGACCACGGGCTGCGCGTTCAGACGCTGCTCGCCGTTGCCGATCGGCAGCGGTACGTAGGCCGCGGGCAGGCCGACCGCGGCCAGTTCGGCGCAGGTCATCGCGCCGGCCCGGCACAGCACCATGTCGGCCGCCGCGTAGGCCAGGTCCATCCGGTCCAGGTAGGGCACCACGACATAGGCCGGTCCGCCGGGCGGCGAGGTGATCTTCAACTCGTTGTTGGGGCCGGCCGCGTGCAGCACCTGGACGCCCTCGGCGAGCAGTTGTTGCGCGGTGGCGGCGAGCGTCTCGTTCAGCCGCCGGGCGCCCTGCGAGCCGCCGAACACCAGCAGCGTGGGCCGCATCGGGTCCAGGCCGAACATCGCCCGGGCCTCGTCGCGCAGCGCGTTGCGGTCCAGCGTGGCGATCGCGCGGCGCAGCGGGATGCCGATGTAGCGGGCGCCGCGCAGCTTGCTGTCCGGCGTGCTCACCGCGACGAATCGGGTGTACCGGGCGCCGATCTTGTTGGCCAGGCCCGGCCGGGCGTTCGCCTCGTGCACCACCGTGGGCACGCCTTGGCGCTTGGCCGCGAGGTAGCCGGGCAGCGCGACGTAGCCGCCGAAGCCGACCAGGCAGGACGCGTTGGTCCGCTCCAGGACGGCCGCGGCCTCGCGGATGGTGCCGCGCAGTCGACCGGGGACGGTCATCAGCTCGGGCGTGGGCTTGCGCGGCAACGGCACGGCCGGGATCAGAGCGAGTTCGTAGCCGCGAGCGGGAACGAGCTTGGTCTCCAGGCCCTTGGCCGTGCCGAGCGCCGTGATACCCACATTGGGGTTCTGGCGGCGCAGCGCGTCCGCCAATGCCAGAGCGGGCTCGATGTGCCCGGCGGTTCCTCCGCCGGCAAGGACGACATGCACCTGATTCACCCATCCCTGCGCGGCAGGATCCGCGCGAACGCTCGACGAACCGCCCCGGGCCCGCGTGCGGCGAGCGCCGCCTCGGCCTTTGGCTCACCTCGGGCGAAGGACAACAGCATGCCCACGGCGAACATGGTCGGAAGCAGGGCGGAACCTCCGTAGGACACCAATGGCAACGGCACTCCGGCGATCGGCAGCAGGCCGAGCACCGCTCCGACGTTGATCATGACCTGGGCCATGATCCACGCGGTCGCGCCACCCGCGGCGAGCCGTACGAACTGGTCTTTCGTCCGACTCGCGACGCGGATACCTGCATAGCCTAGGGCCGCGAAGAGGGTGAGTACGGACAGCGTCCCCACGAGACCCAATTCCTCGCCGATGACGGCGAAGATGAAGTCTGTATGCGCCTCGGGCAAAGTGCCCCATTTGCCATAGCTCGTCCCGATTCCACTGCCGAACCAGCCGCCCGTGGCCAGCGAGTAGATGCCCTGCGCGGCCTGCAGCGTGCTGCCGTTGGGGTCGGAGAACGGGTCCAGGAAACCCGCGAAGCGGGCGGCCCGGTGCGGCTTGAGCACGATCAACACGGTGGCCAGCACGGCCACCACGGCGATCGCCATGGCGAACAACCGGCCCGGCGCGCCGGCGATCCACAACAGCGCCAGCACCAGCACGGTGATGATCATCGCGGTGCCCATGTCGCCGCCGAGCAGCACCAGGAACAGGATCACCAGGGCGCCGGGCAGCAGCGGGACGAACATGTGCCGCCACCGGCCGAGCAGCCGGCGCTTGCGGGTGAGCACGTCGGCCCCCCACAACACCAGGCCCAGCTTGGCGAACTCGGAGGGCTGGATCTGGAACGAGCCGAAGCCGATCCAGTTCCGGTTGCCGTTCACCTCGATGCCCAGGCCGGGCACCAGGACCAGGCACAACGCGCCGACGCAGCCGATCAGGAACGGGTACGCCAGCCGGCGATACCAGCGCAGCGGCAGACGTGACGCGATCCACATCAGCGGGAAGCCCATGGCGACCGCGATCAACTGCTTGGTGAAGATCTCGTCGAAGGAGCCGTAGAGCGTCCGGGAGGTGATCTGCGACGCGGAGAGCACCATCACCAGGCCCAGCACGGTCAGCAGCAGGCCCGAGCCGAGCAGCAGGTAGTAGGCGGTCAGCGGGCTGTCCAGGACCCGGCGCAGTTCGCGACGGGCCGAGCCGGCCGGACGCGGCGCGGGCCTCGCGCGAGGTTTGGGCAACCGGGAACCGCCCCACGGCCGCCGCTTGTCGGCGGCGGGCGTGGGGCGTGCCTCGCGCGTCTGCGGACCGGCGGCCATCGCTCGCCCGGTCAGCCGGCCGCTGTGTCGAGCCCGCGGACCGCGTCGGCGAACGCGTCGCCACGTTTGCCGTAGTTGGCGAACATGTCCATCGACGCGCACGCGGGCGCGAGCAGCACGGTGTCCCCCGGCCGCGCCAGTGCCGCCGCCTCCCCCACGACCTGTTCCATGGCCCCAGTGTCGGTCGCGGCGACCTCCACCACGGGGACATCGGGTGCGTGTCGCGCGAGCGCGTCCCTGATCACCGCGCGGTCGGCGCCCATCAGCACCACCGCGCGCAGCCGGTTCTTCGCGCCGGAGACCAGGTCGTCGAAGGAGGCGCCCTTGGCCAGGCCGCCGGCGATCCACACGATGTCCCGGTAGGCGGCCAGCGAGGCCGCCGCGGCGTGCCCGTTGGTGGCCTTGGAGTCGTCCACGTAGTCGACGCCCGCCACGGTGGCCACATGCGCGATGCGGTGCGCGTCCGGCCGGAACGCGCGCAGCCCGTCGCGCACCGCCACCGGCCGCACGCCGTAGGCGCGCGCCAGCGCGGCGGCGGCCAGCGCGTTCGCCACGTTGTGCGGCGCGGGCGGGTTCACGTCGCCCACGCCGGCCAGTTCGGCCGCGGTGCTGTGCCGGTCGGGCACGAACGCCCGGTCCACGAGCAGGTCGTCGACCACCCCGAAGTCGGACAGCCCCGGCGGGCCGAGCCCGAAGCCGACCGCGCGGCAGCCTTCCTCGACCTCGGCCTCGTGCACGAGCTGCTCGGTCTGCGGGTCGGCGAGGTTGTACACGCAGGCGATCTGGCAACCGCCGTAGATCCGGCCCTTGTCCGCCGCGTACGCCTCCGGCGAGCCGTGCCAGTCCAGGTGGTCCGGCGCGATGTTGAGCACCGCCGCGGCCAGCATCCGCGGCGCGCCGGCGTCGTCCTTGGGGCTTTCCTCCCAGGTCGGCAACCAGTGCAGTTGGAAGCTGGACAGCTCCAACGCGAGGACGTCGTAGGCCGGTTCCCCGTCACCGTCGCGGGCGAGCACCGCGTCCACCACCGGCGTGCCCACGTTGCCGGCCGCCGCGACCCGCTTGCCGGACGCCTCCAGGATCGAGGCGAGCATGCGCACGGTCGTGGTCTTGCCGTTGGTGCCGGTGATCGCCAGCCACGGCGCGGGGTTCTCCCGCGGGCGCAGCCGCCACGCCAGCTCCACATCGCCCCACACCGGCACGCCGGCCGCGCGCGCGGCGGCGAACAGCGGCTTGGTGGGCCGCAGTCCGGGCGAGGCGATCAGCACGTCCACCCGCTCCGGCAGGCTCTCGTCGTCGCCCAGGCGCACGTCGACGCCCAGCGCGCCCAACTCCTCGGCGCGCCGCCGCGCGTTGTCGTCGGCGGAGCCGTCGATCGCCACGACGCGCGCGCCGAGGCCGTGCAGCGCCCGCACCGCGGACGCGCCGGTGACCCCGGTGCCCGCGACACAGAACGACAACTCGGCCCACGGCGCACCGTGATGGGTGAAGGTGCTCAGGTCTTTCGTACTCACGTCTCTTACTGTCCCGTAACCCAGCCCGCGTAGAAGATGCCGATCCCGAGAATGGCGCACAGGCCGGCGATGATCCAGAACCGAACCACGATGAGTACTTCGGTCCACCCCTTGAGTTCGAAATGGTGCTGGAGCGGAGCCATTTTGAACACCCGTTTGCCGGTCATCTTGAAGTAGCCCACCTGGATGATCACCGACAGCGAGATGATCAGGAACAGGCCGCCGATGAGCGCGGACAGCAGCTCGGTGCGGGTCAGGATGGCCAGGCCCGCGAGCGCGCCGCCGAGCGCGAGCGATCCGGTGTCGCCCATGAAGATCTTCGCCGGTGACGTGTTCCACCACAGGAAGCCGAAACACGAGCCCATCATCGCCGCGGACACGATCGCCAGGTCCAGCGGATCGCGTACGTCGTAGCAGCCCACGCCGGGGGCGTTCAGGCAGGACTGGCCGTACTGCCAGACCCCGATGAAGGTGTAGGCACCGAAGACGATCACCGAGGCGCCGGTGGCGAGGCCGTCCAGACCGTCGGTGAGGTTGACGCCGTTGGAGTGCCCGGCGATCAGGATGTAGGCCCAGATCACGAAGAACACCGGCGTCAGGTCCAGCGCGGTGTCCTGCACGAAGGACAGGTGGGTGGACGCCGGGGTGAACCCGCGCGCGTCCTTGAACTGGATGGCCAGCAGCGCGAACGAGATGCCCACGAAGGACTGGCCGGCCAGCTTGGCCTTGGCCCGCAGACCCAGGCTGCGCTGCTTGACGATCTTGATGAAGTCGTCGACGAAGCCGACCAGGCCCAGGCCCGCCATCAGATACAGCACCAGCAGCGCGGACGCGCTCGGTGTCTCCAGCGTGATCGCCTTGGCACCGCCGTAGCCCGCGAGCGCCGCCAGGATGATCACCGCGCCGCCCATGGTGGGCGTACCGCGCTTGCTGTGGTGTCCGGCCGGACCGTCGTCCCGGATGAGCTGGCCGTAGCCACGCTTGACCAGGATTCGGATCGCGAGCGGCGTACCGATCAGCGACAGCACCAGGGCGATGCCGCCGGCGATGAGGATGGCCCTCACCCGTGCACCTCCGAGTTGCTCACGTCGTCCCCGGCCGCGTCCGCCAACAGCGCGTCCGCGAGCCGTTCCAGGGCCACCCCTCGGGAAGCCTTCACCAGTACGACGTCGCCCGGGGCCAGTTCGCCCCGGAGTAGTTCGACGGCCGCCTCTACGTCGGGCACCAGCACCGACTCCTCACCCCACGAACCCTCGTTCTTCGCGCCCATGTCGATCCAGGCGGCCTCCCTGCCGCCCACGGCCACCAGCCGGTGGATGTTCAGGCGTACCGCGAGCCGCCCGATCGCGTCGTGCTCGGTCAGCGACTCCTCGCCCAACTCCCGCATGGCACCCAGCACGGCGAACGTACGATTGCCGCCCGCCATCGCGGCGAGCGCCTTGAGCGCGGCTCGCATCGACTCCGGGTTGGCGTTGTACGCGTCGTTCACGACGGTCACCCCGTCGCCCCTGCGGGTCACTTCCATCCGCCAGCGGGAGATCGTACCGGCCGCGCCGAGGGCCGCCGCGATGTCCTCGACGGTCATGCCCACTTCGCGTGCCACCGCGGCGCACGCGAGTGCGTTGGCCACGTGGTGCTCACCGTACAGGCGCAAGATCACCGGCGCACTGCCCTCGGGCACGCACAGCGTGAAGGAGGCCCGGCCCTGCTCGTCGAGTGTCACGTTCTCGGCCCGTACGTCGGCCTTCGCGCTCTCGCCGAAGGTCACCACGCGGGCCTTGGTGCGCTCGGCCATCGCCCGCACCAACGGGTCGTCCTGGTTGAGCACGGCCACGCCGTCGGCGGGCAGCGCCTCGACGAGTTCGCCCTTGGCCCGGGCGATGCCCTCGCGTCCGCCGAACTCGCCCATGTGCGCGGAGCCGACGTTGAGCACCAGGCCGATCCGGGGCGGGGTGATCTCGCACAGGTAGGCGATGTCGCCGACGTGGCGCGCGCCCATCTCGGCGACCAGGTACCGGGTTTCCTCGGTCACGCCCAGGACGGTCAGCGGCAGGCCGATCTCGGTGTTGAAGTTGCCGCTCGGGGCGATCGTGGGGCCGGCGGTGGCGAGCACCTGGCCGATCAGGTCCTTGGTGCTCGTCTTGCCGGAGGACCCGGTCAGCGCGATCACCGTCGTGTCGGGATGCCGCTCGGTGATCGACCGGGCGAGTCGGCCGAGCGCCGCGACCACGTCCTCGACGAGGATCGCCGGGGTGTCGGTGTCGCGCTCCGCGAGGACCGCGACGGCGCCCGCCTCGATCGCGGCGCGCGCGTAGTCGTGCCCGTCGACGCGCTCGCCGCGCACGGCCACGAACAGCGTGCCGGGGCCGACCTTGCGGGAGTCCACGACCACCTCGGCGGTGATGCGCGCGTGCGGATCCGCGCCGCCCGAAAGCCGCCCTCCGAGAGCGGTGGCGATCTCGGCAAGAGTGGTGGAAATCACTGGTTCGTCTCCTCGGCACGCGAGGTGCCGGTCGCCGGGACGCCTGGGGTCGGGGTCTCGGACGTCGGGGTGTGCGTTGATGGTGCGGGAGTCACGATCCTCGCATCGTCGGACTGCTCCGGGGACGCGGGGCCGCCTCGCATGGTTCTGGTCAGCGCGCGACGCAGCTCGACACGGTCGTCGAAGGGGTGTTTGACCTCGTTCGCGAACTCCTGGCCCTGTTCGTGCCCTTTGCCGGCGATCACGACCGTGTCGCCCGCGCGGGCCCGCTCGACCGCGAGCGCGATGGCCGCGGCCCGGTCCGGCTCGACCAGCACGGTGCCGTGCGGTTCGGCCGGGCCCCGGGTGCCCGCGAGCATGTCGTCCAGGATCGCGAGCGGGTCCTCCGAACGCGGGTTGTCGCTGGTGAGCACGACCCGGTCGGCGAGTCGGGCGGCGGCACCGGCCATCAGCGGGCGCTTGGCCCGGTCCCGGTCGCCGCCCGCGCCCAGCACGATGGTCAGCGTGCCGGTGGTCACCGGACGCAGTGCCTCGAGCAGCGTCTGGACCGCGTCCGGGGTGTGCGCGAAGTCGACCAGGGCCAGGAACGGCTGGCCCGCGTCCACCCGCTCCATCCGCCCGGGCACGCCCGGGGTCCGGCCCACACCCTCGACCGCGTCCGCGAGCGAGACGCCGCCCGCGGTCAGCGCGACGATCGCCAACAGCGCGTTGCACACGTTGAACGGACCGGCCAGCCGCACGCTCGCGTCCGCCTTGTGCCCGTCCGGGCCCACCACGGTGAAGCGGCTGCCGTCCGGGCCGAACTCGACGTTCTCGGCCCGCCAGTCGGCGTCCGGAGCCCCCGTCGCCGACACGGTCAGCACCGGCACGCTCGCCAGCGCCGCCAGCCGGCGACCGTAGGCGTCGTCCACGTCGATCACGCCGATCCGCGAGCGCCGCGGGGTGAACAGGTCCGCCTTGGTGGCGAAGTACTCCTCCATGGACCCGTGGAAGTCCAGGTGGTCCTGCGACAGGTTGGTGAACAACGCGACGTCGTACACGGTGCCGTCGACCCGGCCCAGCGCGAGCGCGTGGCTGGAGACCTCCATCACCGCGGCGGTGACGCCGTTCTCCAGCATCGAGGCGAGCAGCGCCTGGACGTCGGTGGCCTCGGGCGTGGTGCGCACGCTGGGCACCACCTCCTCGCCGATCCGGGTCTCGACGGTGCCGATCACCCCGGTCGTGCCGCCGCCGGCGCGCAGCCCGCCGTCGAGCAGGTAGGCGGTGGTGGTCTTGCCGTTGGTGCCGGTGATGCCGAACATCACCAGGTCCTGCGCGGGCAGCCCGTAGACCCAGGCCGCGATCTCACCCAGTCGGCCGCGCGGATCCTCGACCACCAGGGTCGGCAGGCCGCTGTCGGCGGCGAGTTCGGCGCCCGCCGAGTCGGTGAGCAGGGCCACCGCGCCGGCCGCGGCGGCCTGCCCGGCGAACGCGGCACCGTGGAAGTTCTCACCGGGCAGCCCGGCGTACAGATCCCCCGGGCGCACGGCCCGCGAGTCGTGGGTGACGCCCGTCAGCGTCGCCTCCGGGTCGCTCGGGGCCCCGGTCAGCGGAACACGGACGAACCCGGCCAGGCCGGTCAGCGGTTGGGGGCGCACCTCGGCTGGGCGGCGCAGATCACGGTTGGGCACGGCGGGCAGGCTACCGCGCTTTGGGCCGTCGGCTCGTCCTCGCCCCGGTGCCGCGACCGGCCGCGAAGCAGCGGACGCGGCCGGTCACCGCGCCGGTCACCACTCGATCGGCAGGTCCAGCGGGGCGGTGCCGCTCGGGGCGATCCGGCGGCTCTGCAACGCGAATGTCATCACCTGCTGGAACACCGGCGCGCACAGGCTGCCGCCGCCGCCGTCGATGCCCGGGGCCTGGAGCGTGACCGACACCACGACCTGCGGGTTGTCCGCCGGGGCGAAGCCGATGAACGAGGTCGTGTAGCCGTTGTAGCGGCCGGTCTTGGGGTCGACCCGGTTGGCGGTGCCGGTCTTGCCCGCGACCCGGTAGCCGGGGATCCGGCCGTTCTTGCCGGTGCCGCCGTCGTCGGCGACGACCGTCTCCAGCATGTCGGCCACCTGGCGGGCGGTCTCCGGGCTGACCACGACGTTCGACTTGGGCGCCGCGGCGGGCTTGAACTTCCCGTCCGGGCCGGTGCTGCCCTTGACCAGGCTCGGCTCGATCCGCACGCCGCCGTTGGCGATGGTCTGGAACACCGAGGTGGCCTGCACCGAGTTGACCGACAGGCCCTGACCGAAGGGGATCGTGTACTGCTGGGAGCCGTTCCACTTCGGCGCCGGGGCCAGGATGCCGGGCGTCTCGCCCGGGAACTTCAGCCCGGTGGGTTGTCCGACGCCGAACCGGGTCAGGTAGTCGTGCAGCTTGGCGTTGGCCTCGGCGCGGTTGGGCGAGAGTTGTTCCGAGGCCAGGATCGTGCCGATGTTGCTGGACTTGGCCAGTACGCCGGCCAGGGTGAGCTGCTGGGTGGCGTGGTCGTGCTCGTCCTTGAACATCTGGTCGGCGCGGGCGAGCCGGTTCGGCACCGTCACGTGCGTGCCCGGGGCGGCCTTGCCCTCCTGGATGACCGCGGCCATGGTCATCACCTTGCCGGTGCTGCCCGGCTCGTAGGCCTCCTCGACGGCCCGGTTGCCCAGGTTGTGCACGTCGCCGGGACCGATCCGGTTGGGGTCGTAGCCGGGCGCGGTGGCCATCGCCAGTATCTGTCCGCTGCGCACGTCCTGGACCACCACGGTGCCCGACTCGGACTTGGTCTCGGCGACCTTGGCGCCGATCAACTGCTCGGCGTACCACTGGAGGTCGCGCGAGACGGTCAGTTGCACGTCGGCACCGGGCACCGCCTCCCTGCCGGTGAGGTCGGAGGTGGGCACCCGACGGCCGTAGACCATCTCCTGGGTGGTCCGGCCGTCCTTGCCCGCCAGTTGGCCGTCCAGGGTCATCTCCAGGCCGCCGCCGCCGTGTCCGGTGGCGTTGACGAAGCCGACCAGGTTCGCGCCGACCGGCCCGGCCGGGTAGACCCGCTTGCTGTGCTTGGTCGAGTAGATGCCGACCAGGTCGTCGCGGCGCACCTTGCCCAGATCCTTCTGCACCTGGCGGATGTTGTTCCACACCGCGGGCTCGACCTGCTGGGCGAGCACCACGTAGCGGGACTTGGGGGTGCGCAGCTTCGCCTCGATGGCGACCGGGTCGCCGTTCACCAGCGGGGCCAGCACCAGCGCGGTGGCGCGCGGATCGTACTTCTGCACCTGGGTCGGGTCGGCGGTGACGTCGTACGCGTCCACCGACTTGGCCAGGCTCACCCCGAACGCGTCGGTGAGCGCGCCGCGCTCGGCCGGCACGTTGACGGTCTGGGTGCGCTTGGCGGCGGCCTGCGCGGCGTACGCGGGGGCGTCCAGCGCCTGCAACTGGAGCAGTCGGCCGGCGAACAGGGTCAGCACCACGCCGAGCGCGATCAGCCCGATCCGCAGCCGCCTGCGCGGGTCGCCCATCCGGGGGGCGCTCCGGGGCCGCCGGACGGGCCGGGGACGCCCGGCCGCGTGCGCGTCGCGGGTACGCCCGGGCCGGGCCGCACCCGGACGCGGTCGGGCCGGGCGCGCCGGGCGTGCGCCGGCATGGTCGGCCCGCGCGGCGTCCCGGGCGCCGCGCGCGAAACCGTCACCGGTGCCCGGGCGCGGACGCCGGGTCCGCTCCGGACGGCCGGGCACATCGACGCCCCGCGCGTCCGGCCGCGGACGCGGGCGTACACCGGGGCGCGCACTCGCGGCGCCCTCGACCGATGCCTCCGCCGACCTCGGCCGCGGCCGACGCGCGCCCGAACGCTCCTCGCGGGACCGCGTGCCCTCACCCGAGCGCCGCCCGGACCCGGCCGAACCCGCACCGGACCCGCCGCCCCCGCCGGCCGGCCGACCCGGCCGGCCGGCGGACGACGCGGCGTCGCCACGTGGGCGCGCCGGGCGCCCGTCGGGGCCCGCGTCACCGGCGCGGGCCGAACGCTCACCCGAGCCGGCGTCCCCCGCCCGCAACCGGGACCAGAGCCCACCCGAGGTGCCGCCGTCGGGACGCGGCCGGCTCGGCCGCTCACCGGACGGCGCGGCACCGCCACGCGAGCGGCCCCACCGCCCGTCGGAGGCACCCGACCGGGCCGAGCCCTCGCCGCCCGACGCGGCGTCACCGGACCGGGGCCGAGCCGGGCGCCCGCCGGCCGCCGCGTCGCCGCGGGGCCGGGCCGGGCGCTCACCGGACGGGCCGCCGGCCGTGCCCTGGCGAGCCGACCGGGGCGCGTCGGGATCCGCGGGTCGGGCACTCCGGCGTGCCGGGGGCTCCTCCCCACCGCTCGACCGACGCGGACGACCCGGACGCGGGGTCCGCGCACCGGGCTCGTCCCGCTGCCCGGCACCCGCCCGGGGGCGACCCGCACCGGGCTCGGCCCGCTCCTCGTCGCCCGCACGCGGGCGGCGCGGGCCGCGCGGCGCGGCCGGTTCCTCGCCCGCTCCCGGGCGCGGGCGTCGACCCTCCGCCGCCCCGGAGCCGTCGGCCGCCCGGGGGCGGGCCGTCGGGCGGGGTCGGCGCTCCGAGGACGCGGCCGGGTCGGCGCCGCGCTCTTGGCGGGCCCGCCCGGCCGAACGCGGCTCGTCGGGATCACGCGGATCACGGGGGTCACGGCGTCCGTCGGTCAACGCGAGGTCCCTTCACCTGGATTCGGCGGCGCGCCGCGCGCGGCGACGTGTACGTACAACGACCGGAGCGGCGTTCGGGGCCGACCCGAGCGCCCTCGGCGGACCGCTCGGCGTCCACCCGCCCGACGGTCGACATCCCCCGGGCGGTCCCGCCGCGGGCCGCCCCGCGACGCCGGATCGGCCGCCGGCGGCCCGGCGCGTCGGGATCGACCGAACGGTCCCGGGCGCGGGCCGACCCGCCGAGCCGAGTGGACCGGTCGCCGGGGTGGGCGAACCGGTCGGCGAAGACCTGCGTCAAGGGGTCGCTTCCGGCGACGCGGGGCCGGCCGAGGCGGCCGGCGCGTCGGAGGCCGGCGGCACCGCCGCCGGGACGGGGACGGCCGAGGCGGCGCCGTCGGGCGCGGCGGGGGCACCGGGCGCGGCGGGGTCGCCGGGCGGGGCGGCCACGGCAGGCGTCCCGGTGCCGGCCGCCGCTCCCGCCGGGTCCGACCCGGCGGCGACCGGTGCGCCCGGGCCTCCGCCGCCCGCCGGCGGGAGTGGTGCGGCGGTCGCCGGGGCCTCGGGGACCAGCGGCGGCTTGGACGTGGCCGGCTTCGGCACGCCGAGCACCTGCCCGGTCGCCGGGTCGATGAACACCGGGCTGCCACCCGGGACCAGGCCCAACTCCTGAGCACGTCGCGCGAGTTCGCCCGGCGCGGCCTTGGCGTCCAGTTCGCGCTGGAGCGCCTCGCGGTCGTCGGTGAGCTGCTCCTGGCGCTTTTGCAGCCGGCTCAGTTCGAACGAGCCCTGGTTGAGCGCGGTGTTGAGCAGGAGCAGCGACAGCAGGCCGCCGCCGAGCAGGCCGACCACGAGCACCACGAACGGCGTCCGGGTCGAGCCCTTCGCCTGGTGCGCGGCCAGCCGGATGCGGGTCATCGTCCTCGCCGCGCCGCTCATCCCCGGCTCCCCCGTCCGCCGCGTCGATTCACAGGTCTTCCCGCACCCGCTCCGCCGCTCGCAGCCGTACCGAGGCCGCGCGCGGGTTCTGCGCGTTCTCCTGCTCGCTCGCCTTCTCCGAGCCGCGCGTGAGCAGCCTGAACCTGGGCTGGAGGTCCTCCGGGACCACCGGCAGGTCCGGCGGCGCCTTGCTCTCGGCGCCGGCCGCGAGCACGCGCTTGGTCATCCGGTCCTCCAGCGAGTGGTAGGACATCACCACGATCCGGCCGTGCAGCGCCAGCGCCCGCACCGCCGCGGGCAACGCGCGCTCCAAGACCGCGAGTTCGCCGTTGACCTCGATCCGCAGCGCCTGGAACGTGCGCTTGGACGGGTTGCCGCCGGTGCGCCGGGTGGCGGCCGGGATCGCGGTGCGCACGATGTCGACCAGGCGCGCGCTGTTGGTGAAGGGTTCCTTCTCCCGCTCGCGCACGATCGCGTCGGCGACCCGGCGGGCGAACCGCTCCTCGCCGAAGTCGCGCAGGATCCGGGCCAGATCGCCCGCGGTGTAGCTGTTCAGGATGTCGGCCGCGGTGATGCCCACGGTCGGGTCCATCCGCATGTCCAGCGGCGCGTCCTGCGCGTAGGCGAAGCCGCGGTCGGCCCGGTCCAGTTGCAGCGAGGAGACCCCGAGGTCGAACAGGATGCCGTCGATCCGGTCGATGCCGAGCCGGTCCAGCACCTGCGGCAGTTCGTCGTAGACCGCGTGCACGAGCGTGGCCCGCTCGCCGAAGCCCGCCAACCGGGCCCCGGAGCGCTCCAGCGCCTCGGGATCGCGGTCCAGGCCGATCAGCCGCGCCTGGGGGAAGGCCGTCAACAGGGCTTCGCTGTGCCCGCCCATCCCGAGCGTCGCGTCCACCACGATCGCCCCGGGCGCCCGCAGCGCGGGAGCGAGCAATTCGACGCACCGTTCCAGCAGGACCGGAATGTGGGCGGGCGCCGTCACGGCCCCTCCACCATCGTCGCGTTCACTCCGGGCCCTTCGTCGTGCGGAAACCCGCAGTCTAGAGGCTGAGTCGCGACCGGCCGGGAGAACATGCCGCCAGGTCCCCGCCCGCTCGTCTGGGGAAGTGACCTCTGGCACCGGGGAAGGAGTGCCAGAAAGCTCGGAGCGGGTGGAGACCTCGCCGCAGGTGCGTCACGGGCGAGATCGCGTTCGGGAGAGTCGGGAGAGGATGAGGCACGGGGTGTCGCCGCCCCGGTCACAGCAGGCCGGGCAGCACCTCCTCGGACAACTCCGCGAAGGACTGCTCCTGCTCCGCGAGGTAGTCGTGCCAGGTCTCGGTCGCCCACAGCTCGACCCGGGTGTTCGTGCCGATGACGACACAGTCGCGACTGTCCCGGTCGAGCCCGGCGTAGTCGCGCAGCGGTTGCGGCACCAGCACCCGCCCCTGCTTGTCCGGCACCGCGTCGGAGGCACCCGCGTAGAACACGCGCATGTAGTCCCGGGCGGCTTTCGAGGTCACCGGCGCCTTGCCCAGTTGTTCGGCGATCCGGGTGAACTCCGCGATGGGCCACACATAGAGGCAGCGTTCCTGCCCCTTTGTGATCACAAGGCCCTCCGCCAGCTCGTCCCGGAACCGGGCCGGCAGGATCAGCCGACCTTTTTCGTCCAACCGGGGCTCGTATGTGCCCAGAAACACCGAGCACCTCCGGCCGCCGCGTGGAGCTTCTCAGCTCCATTTCCCGCCACTCTACTCCACCAAACCCCACGGTCAACCCTTTTCGGGCGCGTCACTCTGTTCCCACTCTTGACAAAAGCCCAGGTCAGAAGGGGTGCCTCGGAAGAACCACCCGATTGCGCGCCCCCCGCACGCCACTCCCCCACGTCGGGCGCGGGTTTCCACCTCCGCACCATTGGGCTCCCGGTACGAATCTCTCATTCAGGGATTAGCACCCATAGAACGGAAATGGTGACGAGTCATCCGTACTTCACCGGTGTGACTCCCCCCACGAGGCGAAACGCGGCCGAGGTCGCTAACGTCCTGACCATGGTCGATCGTCTTGTCGCAGCGAACCGGCACTACGCGGAGGGGTACCGCAACCCCGGCATGTCGGCAATGCCGGTACGCCACACCGCGATCGTCACCTGCATGGACGCACGTCTGGACGTGCACGCCATGCTCGGATTGGAGCTCGGAGACACGCACGTGATCCGCAACGCGGGCGGCGTGGTCACCGACGACGTGGTGCGTTCGCTGACGATCAGTCAGCGGCACCTGGGCACCACGCAGGTCGTACTGATCCATCACACCCAGTGCGGCATGCTCACCGTCACCGAGGACTTCCGCCGCGAGTTGGAGGCGGACACCGGCCTGCGCCCGCAATGGGCGGTGGAGGCTTTCGTCGATCTCGACGGTGACGTCCGCCAGTCGATGAACCGGGTCCGCAGGTCACCGTTCCTGTTGCACAACGACACCGTGCGCGGATTCGTATACGACGTCACCACCGGCCTGTTGCGCGAGGTTTTCCCCCTCCCCGACGTGCAACCGGAAGGCGGCCCGGCGCAGTCCTAGGGTCCGTCGCCCCGATCTTGCCGAGCCGGATTCCGACCCGGATTCCGGCTCGGCACGGCACCATCGAGGAGACGGACCCGTCTCGGCCGAGCCTTTTCTGCCGACCGGATCGCCCCCACGCCGCGTCGACTACCCTCCGGAGTCGCACGACGCGTCGTCCGGGCCGTCCAACGGGGTGACGGCAGCGCACGCGACCGGGAGAATCGGCCTGTGGCCCTGACCCAGGGCGTGCACAACGCGGTTCCAGGGAGGGGCACGGGTGTCGACGTTCAACGATCAGGCCGGTCTGGGGGATCTGACGGTCACCGCCGATCGGATCCGCGGGGCCATGGAGACCGTGATCGAGGGCAAGCCCGAGGTCGTCCGCCTCGCCTTGACCGTGCTGCTGGCCGAGGGCCACCTGCTCGTCGAGGACGTTCCGGGAGTCGGCAAGACGATGCTCGCGAAGGCCCTCGCGCGTTCGGTCGATTGCGAGATGCGCCGGGTGCAGTTCACCCCGGACCTGCTGCCGTCGGACATCACCGGCGTGAGCGTGTTCGACCAGGAGAAGCGCGAGTTCGAGTTCAAGCCGGGCGCGATCTTCGCCAACATCGTGGTCGGCGACGAGATCAACCGGGCCTCGCCCAAGACCCAGTCCGCGCTCCTGGAGTGCATGGCCGAGCGTCAGGTCACCGTCGACGGCACCACCTACGAACTCCAGGCGCCGTTCATGGTGATCGCGACGCAGAACCCGGTGGAGATGGAGGGAACGTATCCTCTCCCCGAGGCGCAGCGGGACCGGTTCATGGCCCGGGTCTCGATGGGCTACCCGGCCGCGGACGCCGAGTTGCGGATGATCGGCGGCCACAGCGCGGGCTCGCCGCTGAGCGACCTGACCCCGGTCGCGCGCGCCGAGGACCTGGTCCGGCTCGCCGACGCGGTGCGCCGGGTGCACGTGTCCCCGGCCGTCGCGCGCTACGCGGTCGACCTGGTCAACGCCACCCGCCGCTCGCCCGAACTGCGCCTGGGCGCCTCGCCGCGCGCCACGCTGCACCTGGTCCGCGCGTCCCGCGCGGCCGCCGCGCTGGACAACCGCGACTACGTCCTCCCGGACGACCTGCAGACACTGGCCGTCGCGGTGCTCGCCCACCGGCTGCTGCCCACCGCCGACGCCCAGATGGCCCGACGCACCCCCGAGCAGATCGTCGTCGACATCGTGCGCCAGGTCCCGGTCCCCGGGTCTCCCGGCCAGGCCCCGGTACAGGGGCGGACCGGCGCGCCGCAGATCGTCCCGGCGCCGCCCGCGCCGCCCGCCCACATGCCCTATCCGGGCGCGGTCCCGCAGCACAACGGCGGTCGCCCCTACCCGAACCAGGCACCCACCGCGCACCAGGGCTACGCCCCGGTGACCTCCGACGGCCGCCTCGGCGGCACGGGCTCCGGGGCGGCGCGCTGACGTGCGTACCGCCCTGTCCGGCCTGACGACGCGGGGGCGGTCCTTCCTCGCGGCGGGGGTCGCCGCGAGCATCTGCGCGGTGATCCTGGGCCAACGCGACCTGTTGCGGGTCGGATTCCTGCTCACCGCGCTACCCCTGGTCTCGGTGCTGATCGTCGCGCGCACCCGGCACCTGGTCACCAGCGCCCGCGCGCTGGAGCCGCCCCGGGTCGCGGCCGGTCACGAGTCCCAGGTGCGGCTGCGCGTGGACAACGTCTCGCGCATCCCCACCGGCCTGCTGATGCTCGAGGACCACGTGCCCTACGTGCTCGGCTCGCGGCCCCGGTTCGTCCTCGACCGGATCGAGCCGCACGGCAATCGGCACGTGTCCTACCGGGTCCGCTCGGACCTGCGCGGGCGCTTCCCGGTCGGACCGCTGCGGCTGCGGATGGCCGACCCGTTCGGGATGTGCGAGCTGACCCGGTCCTTCGCCGCGCGCGACACGCTGGTGGTCACCCCGGCGGTCCAGCCGCTGCCCGCGGTGGATCTGGGCGGCGAATGGACCGGGTACGGCGACAGCCACGCCCGCAACGTGTCCGCGTCCGGCGAGGAGGACGTGGTCCCGCGCGAGTACCGACACGGCGACGACGTACGCCGGGTGCACTGGCGCTCCACCGCCCGCCGCGGCGAACTGATGGTGCGCCGCGAGGAACAGGCCTGGCAGAACCGGGCCACCGTACTGATCGACACCCGCGCGGACGCGCACGTGGGCGACGGCCCGGCCTCGTCCTTCGAGTGGGTCGTCTCGGCCGCCGCGTCCGTGGGCGTGCACCTGTGCCGGCGCGGCTACACCACCCGGCTGCTCGACTCCGAGGGCGACGCGCTCGCCGGCGACCTGGAGGGGATCCGGGCCGCGCCCGGCGACCTGGAGGGTTTCCTGCTGGACGCGCTGGCCGTGGTCGAGACCGTCCCGGTGACCGGGCTGGACCAGGCCGAACCCGCGCTGCGCGACCCGAACGGCGGCGGGCTGACCGTCGTCGTGCTCGGCGCGCTGACCGAGGACGACATCAAGCGGCTCGGCCGGGCCCGCCACCGGTCCGGTCGGGGCGTCGCGGTGGTCCTGGACGTGAGCACGTGGGGCCGGGTGCCCGGCGCGCTGCCGCACGACGGCGCGGTGGCCCTGCTGCGCCAGGCCGGCTGGTCGGTGTTGTCCGCCCGGGCCGGTACCAGGTTGTCCGAACTCTGGCGCTCGGCCGGGCGGGTCGGCGACCCGGCCGCCGCCGGTTCGATGTCCTTCGCCGGCACCTCCCGCGCGAGCGCCC
The DNA here is from genome assembly GCF_053594475.1 of Embleya sp. NPDC001921. Taxonomy (NCBI): domain Bacteria; kingdom Bacillati; phylum Actinomycetota; class Actinomycetes; order Kitasatosporales; family Streptomycetaceae; genus Embleya; species Embleya sp. NPDC001921. The sequence continues at coordinate 88,536 of NZ_JBSFEO010000023.1, read as the reverse complement.
CCGCGGCGCCCGCGACGGAGGCCGGCGGCTCGACCCCGCCCCCGCGCCCGCGTGCGGCGCCCACGGTCGGGGGCGGCACCGTCGATGAAGGGGAACGGTCATGACCGGTCGGCTCCGCCTGGCCCTGGTCGCGGGACTCGCGACCGCGCTGACGTCGTCCTCACTGCTCCCGCTGGTCGACGCGGGCGGCTGGATCGCGCAGGGACTGGGCGCGATCCTCCTGGTCGCCCTGGTCGGCGAGGGCGCCCGGCGGATCCGGGTGCCGCGCCCGGTCGTGGGACTGACCCAACTCGCCGCGCTGGTGCCCTACCTGCTGCTGGTCTGCGTACCCGACGCCAGCGGCCCGATCCCCACCCCGAGCAGCATCGACGCGTTCGTGGACCTGCTGCGGGTGGGCGGGCAGGACATCCGGGAGTTCACCGCCCCCGCGCCCGCCTCGCCCGGGATCATCGCGATCCTGCTGCTGGTCATGGGCGGCATGGCCGTGCTCGTGGACCTGATCGCGGTGACCTACGCCCAGGCCGCCCCGGCGGGCCTGCCGCTGCTCGCGCTCTACAGCGTCCCCGCGGCGCTGTCCCGGTCCGGACTGGGCTGGGCGATCTTCCTGATCGCGGCGCTGGCGTACGTCCTGCTGCTGCTCGCCGAGGGCCGCGAGCGGCTGCTGCGCTGGGGCCGCCCGCTGACCCCGCCGCCGCCGGCGGGCCATCCGACGATGCGGCAGTACCGCCCGCCCGCGCGCGGCGGCGGCCGGATCGGCGTGGCCGCGCTCGCGGTGGCCGTCGTGGTCCCGGCGCTGATCCCGCTCAGCGCGAACCGGCTGATCGACAGGAACGACAACGGGCCCAAGTCGCGCCGACTGACCACGATCAACCCCGTGGTCAAGCTCTCCGACGAGCTGAACCGGGCCGAGAACACCGAGCTCATGCGCTACCGCACCAACGCGGCCACACCGGGCTCCATCTACCTGCGGCTCTCCTCCCTGGACCGCTTCGACGGTCGGAGCTGGCAGCCCTCCGAACGGCCGCTGACCGACGTCCCGCGCGAGTTCCCCAAGCCCGCGGGCCTGGATCCGGCGGTGCGGACCACCGAGGTGACCACCCGGATCGAGGCCGACGACAACTACAAGCAGTTGTCGCTGCCGATGCCCTACCCGGCGACGCAGGTCCAGGTGAAGGGCACCTGGCGCTACGAGGCCGAGGGGCGGCTGCTGCTCGCCGACAACAAGCAGGACACCCGGGGCCTGGGTTGGACGGTGACCAGCCTGGACGTCGAACCGACCCCCGCCCAGCTCAAGGCCGCCCCACCGCCGCCGCCCTCGCTCGCGCCGTACGTGGCGCTGCCGCTGCCGCCCGACATGGTCGACCGGGTCCGCCGGCAGGCGCTCAAGATCGGCGGGAACGGCACCTCCTACGACCGGGCCCGCAACCTGGAGGAGTGGTTCGCCCGGTCGAGCCAGTTCCGCTACGACACCAAGGTCCCGCAGGGCAACGGAGCCTCCGCCCTGGAGAACTTCCTGGAGCAGAAGGTCGGCTACTGCGAGCAGTTCTCGTCGGCGATGGCGGTGATGGCCCGCACGCTCGGCATCCCGGCGCGGGTCGCGGTCGGCTTCATCCCCGGCACGCTGCAGACCGACCTGACCTACAAGGTGAGCAGCCACGACGCGCACGCGTGGCCCGAGTTGTACTTCTCCGGCGCGGGCTGGATCCGGTTCGAACCGACCCCCTCGCGGGGCAACTCGCCCTCCTACGCCCAGCAGGACGTCGCGCCGGTGCTGCCCTCCGCGTCCCCCGACAGCGCCGGCGAACTGCCCACCAAGCAGCCGCAGGCGTCGCCGGGCGCCACGCCGTCGGCGTCCGCGTCCGCCGCGCCGGTCACCGCCGCGGGTTCCTCGAACGGGCCCTGGCTCTCCGGCCGGACGCTGCTGATCGGCACCGCGATCGCGCTGGTCGTGCTGCTCGCGGCGGCGCCGATGTTGACCCGGGGCCGGGTCCGGGGCCGCCGACTCGCGGCGCTGAGCCGGAACGCGGCGGCGCGGGGGGACGTCCCCGAGCCCGGCGATCGCGCCGGGCCCGTGCTCGGCGGCTGGGCCGAGGTGCTGGACACCGCGCGCGACCTGGGCCATCCGGCACCCGGCGCGGAGACCCCGCGCCAGGCGGTCGCGCGGCTGCTGGGCGTGTTGTCGGACCGAGCGGCGTCGGACACCGACGACCCGAAGGCCGATCCCGTCGTGGTGGACGCCGCCGTGCTCGCGGCCCGCGAGGCGCTGCCGCGTGTCGCGCTCGCCACCGAACGGCTGCTCTACGCGCAGACCCCGCCGACCCCGGAATCGGGCCTGGGCGAGGACGTCCGGGCGGTCCGCAAGGGTCTGCTGGCCCGGGCCGGCCGCGGCCGCCGACTGCGCGCGACGCTGCTCCCGTCGTCGTTGCGCCGCCCGAGCGGCCGGCCGAGCCTGGCCGAACGCCGGTACGCGCTCACCGATCGGCTGCGCCGGCGTCGGGGCGACGGCCCGGGACCCGCGCCCAAGCCGGCCGACGTCGGCTGAGGGCGGCGGTCGGACCGACGGCGGTCCGGACCGGGAGACGCGGTCCGGACCGGGAAGCGAAGTCCGGACCGGGAAGCGAAAACGCCGGTGGCGGTGGCCCCTTCGAAGGGGTCACCGCCACCGGCGTTCACGCGTATGTATCGACGCGCCCGTACCGACAATCGTCGGCTCGGGTCGGCCCCGACCGGACGGTGGCCGAGTCCCGCACCGTGCCCGCGGGCATCGGACGAGTCGGCCGCCGTACTCCGCTCAGCCGCCGTTCTCCTCGCGCCGCCGGCGCCAGCGGTCCTCGATGCGGTTCATCACCTTGGCCTTGCGCCGGCGCGGTGCGCGCCCGGGAGCGCCGCCGCCTTCGCCCGCGTTGGCCGTCGCGGGTCCCCGGCGCCAGCCGGTGACCGCGAGGAGCGCCCCACCGAGCATCGCCAGAAAGCCGATGACGCTCACCCAGATCTGTTGGACCATCATGCCGGTCATCAACAAGACGATGCCGAGCAGGAATCCGAGGATCGCCTGAACGGTGCGTCGCCGGGTGTGCCGGCGCATGCCGGCTGCTTCGAGCGCTGTCGCGAATTTGGGATCTTCGGCGTAGAGCGCTCGCTCCATCTGCTCAAGCATGCGCTGCTCGTGCTCTGAGAGCGGCACGGCGTCCTCCTTCGTCGGCCGCGACGCGACCTTGCGGCCCTTTCAGGATAGGCAGGTAATCGCTGTCGTGAAAGCCACCCTCGGCACCGGCTCGAAGCCCGCTTCCGGATGATGGGTCACCACGTCGATTCCCGCCCCTGTCGACACTCCTGCCCTGTCCGGCGCACGCTCATGTCCCCCGGTCAGGGCTTCGATGATATGCGGCCGGAGCGGGTTCGCGCTGAGGGGCGGGGCCGCGCGGGTCGCGCCCGGTCGCCGAGGCCGTTGCCGGGAGTCGGGCTCAGCGCCCCGAACGCCCCCGGGAGCGGGGTCCGGGGGCCAGCAGCGCGGCCGAGGTGAGCGCCGCGTCGCCGAAACGGCCGCGCACCGCGTCGGCCGCGCGCTCCGCCTCGCGTCGGCCCAGAACCCTTTCCCCGAGCACCAGTTGGCGCGGATGGGCGCCGCCGACCAAGCCCTCCACCCGGATGCCCACCAGCCGCAGCCGGGCCCGTTCCAGGCCCAGCGCGCCGTGCAGCACGCAGGCCACGCCGTAGATCTCGTGGCCCACGTCGGTGGCCTCGCGCAGCGTCCTGGCCCGGGTGAGCGTGGTGAAGTCGGCGAATCGGATCTTGATCGTGACGGTCCGCCCGGCCGCCTTCGCCCGGCGCAGCCGGCTCGCGGTGCGGTGCGCCAGGTCCAGCAGTGTGCGGCGGATCACCACCGGATCGTCCACGTCGGTGGGGAAAGTCTCCTCGGCGCCGATACTGCGTTCGGGTTCGGACGGGATCACCGGACGCCGGTCCCGCCCCCACGCGAGTTCGTGCAGTCCGCGACCGGCGGCCGGACCGAGCGCGCGGCTCAACGTCTCGACCGGGGTGTGTGCGACGTCACCGATGGTGGTCAGGCCCAGATCGGTGAGCAGCGCGCCGGTGCGTTCGCCGACGCCCCACAGTCGGTCCACCGGGAGCGGGTGCAGGAAGTCCACCACCTCCTCGGGGCGGACCACGCGCAGGCCGTTCGGCTTGGCCAGGGCGCCGGCCAGCTTGGCGGTGAACTTGTTGTCGGCGATCCCGACCGAGCAGGTGATGCCCTGTTCGTCCAGGATCCGGGCGCGGACGCTCTCGCCGACCGTCTCCGGCGGGCCCAGTCGGCGGGTGACGCCGGTCAGGTCCAGGAACGCCTCGTCCAGGGACAGCGGCTCCACCCGCGAGGTGATCGAGCGGAGCACCTCCATGACGCCGCCGGAGATCAGCCCGTAGTCGTCGTGGTCCGGCGACAGGAACACCGCGTGCGGGGCGAGCCGGCGGGCCCGGGAGGTGGCCTGGCCGGCGTGTACGCCCAGCGCGCGCACGTCGTAGGTGGCGGAGAGCACCACGCCGCGCGGGCCCTGGCCGGCCACCACCAGGGGGGTGTCCCGCAGCGCGGGGTTGCGGCGGATCTCGACGGACGCGTAGAAGGCGTCCATGTCCACGTGCATGATCGCCGGCGAGGCGGGTCGGGCGGTGCTCATCCGGCACCGCCCGGACCGGGGGCCCGGTCGGGGTGGACCCGACCGGGGTGCCTGGGGTCAGCCCGTCGGCTTGCTCGCCAGCAGGTGCAGTTGGGTGGCCAGTGCGCGGTACTCGGGCTGTTCGGCCGCGGCCCGCTCCAGGTCCAGGAGGGCGTCGAAGGAGCCCGGGTCGTCGACCAGGACACCCGGGACCAGGTCGGCGAAGACCCGGATCGCGTGCACGGGGCCGGCTTCGAGGCCGGCCTTGGCGACCAGGCCGGTGAGGTCGGCGACGGTGAACCGGCGCGGCAGCGGATCGGTCGGGCCGTACCGGCCCGCGGGGTCGACGAGCAGGTCGCGGGCCTGGTCGAAGTGCCCGGCGAGGGCGCGTGCCAGGACCGCGCCGGTGCGGTTGGCCGCGAGCAGGCTGAGCGTGCCGCCGGCGCGCAGGGCGCGGACGATGTGCGCGAGGTCGGCCGAGGGGTCGTCGACCACCTCGAGCACGCCGTGGCACAACACCACGTCGGCGGCGTCCGGCTCGACCACGTCGAACAGGCCGTGCGTGTCGCCCTGGTAGGCCCGGACCAGGTCGGTGACCCCGGCCTCGGCGGCCCGGCGTTCGAACGCGGCGAGCGCGTCCGGGCTGGGGTCGACGACGGTGACCCGGTGGCCGAGTCGGGCGATGGGCACGGCGAGGTTGCCGGTTCCGCCACCGGCGTCGAGCACGTCCAGGACGTCCCGTCCGGCCGCCCGGGCCCGTCGGTCCAACGCCTCGCGCAGCACCTGCCACACGACGGCGGTACGCATCGAGCTGCGCCTGCGCGTCTGGTCGGACACGGACACCCTCCTCCGGAACTGGTCGGGTTCCACCTTAGGGCGTCGAGCGAAGTCGTCCCGCGCTCTTGGGGCCGGCGTTCCGGAGCTTGCGCGGGGGCTGCTCGGCGGGGTCGCCGGCCGGGCGCGGGTCGGCGTACGGGGAGATCCGGAAGCCGCTCGTGCGCACGGCTCGGTCGGTTCATGGGTGGTGCGTTCAATCGGTAGGAGGGGGTGGGGCCGGGATCGGGGGCAGCGCGAGCAGTCGCACCACCAGGCGGAAGAAGGTCTCCACGTCGCGGATCAGGTCGTCCGCCTCGCGGCCGGTGACCGCGCCGGGCAGCCCCGCCTCGGCGGCGGCGCGCTTGCGGGCGCCGGACGCGAAGAAGGCGGCCCATTCGGTCAGCTCGGGCGCCACCTTCGGCAGCAGTTCCCACGCGCTGCGCGGGGCCCGCCGGCGCCGGCCCGGGCGCTCGTCGTCGGCCTGTGCCCGAGCGGCCAGCACGGCCGCGGCCACGCGCAGCGCGGCCAGGTGGGCGGTGGCGTACCGCTCCGCGGCGTCGCGGTTGACGGCGGCCTCGGTGAGCCCGCGCCGAGCCTGGGCCAGCAGATCGAGCGCGCCGCGCGGGGCGGACGACCAGCGCACGGGCGCCCGTCGGATCGGCGGCGGCTCGGGTATGTGGGCGGACTGGTTCAGACTCGCGCTCGGGCTCACGAAGCCACCTCCTCAATCGGCGGTCCGCGCCAGCGTCCAGGTCCCGGCGCCGGCGTCCAGGCTGAGGTCGTACACACCCAACGGCGCACTGCGACCGGCACCGGCCTCCACGCGCCACACCTCGCGCTCCCCCGTCGCCACGACGGCGGTGCGCGAGCGCGCGTGCTGCCACCACTCGCCGGTCTCGACCCAGTGCCCGAGCACCTCCCGGACCACGTAGAGCCGGTCGTGCCACAGGAACCGCGCGGGGTCCCCACCACTGCGCAGCACCTCCACCGGGTCGGTGTGCAGACGCGTCATACAGCTCCTCCTCTGCCGGGGGATCGGCGATGCGCTTCCCCACGCACCGCCGACCCGGGCTACCCATCCGGTTGCCCCGTGCCGTTCGAGTCGAACTCTTCTTTCGAACAAAAGTTCGATCTCGTTTGCCAGTAAAGCTCGCTCCCCCACCCACGTCAACGTCATTGCCGCAGTCCCGGGCGAACCGTCGCGTTCGAGCGATGTTCGAGCATGTTCGAGTCCGCGTGATCCGCCGTCGAGAGCGCTCGCCCCCACGTCCTCCACCGTGACAGGCGACACCGACAGCCCCGGCGGACCGACCCGGCGTGCCACCCTTGTCCGGGTGCGCCCACGTCTGCCCTCGCCGCTGTGCGAACTGTCCGATCCCCGGCTGACCGCCCGCGGCCTGCGGCTCGCGCTCAAACGGGACGACCTGATCCATCCCGAGGTACCGGGCAACAAGTGGCGAAAGCTGAAGTACAACCTGGCGGCGGCCCGCGAGCAGGGGCAGCGCGCGTTGTTGACCTTCGGCGGCGCCTACTCCAACCACCTGCGGGCCACCGCCGCCGCCGGCCGCGCGTACGGACTGGCCACGGTGGGCGTGGTGCGCGGCGAGGAACTCGCCGACCGCCCGCTCAACCCGTCCCTCGCCTTCGCCGTCGAACACGGCATGCGGCTGGTGTTCATCGACCGTGCGACCTACCGCGCCAAGCACACGCCGCGCGTGCTCGATCGGCTGCTCGCCGCACACGGCCCCGCGTACGTGCTCCCGGAAGGCGGCAGCAACGAGGCCGCCGTGCGCGGCTGCGCGGAACTCCCGGCCGAGCTCGGCGACGACTTCGGCACGGTCTGCGTCGCGGTGGGCACCGGCGGCACGCTGGCCGGCATCGCGGCGGGCCTGCCGCCCGGGCGGCGCGCGATCGGCTTCGCGGCGCTGGGGGGCGGCTTCCTCGCCGACGAGGTGGCCGACCTCCAGCGCCGAACGTACGGGGCGCCGACCGACAACTGGCACGTGGAGCACGACTTCCACCACGGCGGCTACGCGCGGCGCGGCCCGGAGCTGGACGCCTTCCTCGCCGACTTCGCGGCCCGACACGACTTCGCGCCCGAGCCGATCTACGTCGGCAAGATGTTGTTCGGCCTGTTCGCCCTCGCCGAGCGCGGCACGTTCGCCCCGGGCACCCGACTGGTCGCGGTGGTCACCGGCTGAGCCCGAACCGGCTGAGCCCGAACCGCAGGCCCGAACCGCCGGCGGCCCCGATCCGCGGCCCGGCCCCGCGACGCGCGCATGCGAAAGGCGTCGGTCCCGCCGCCCCCCGCGGCGGTACCGACGCCTCGAACGACCCGGCGCCCCCGTGCCGGCCGTCACCCACCGGGACCGACCGACGCCCCCGTCGTCCGTCCCGATCTCGCCGCGCCCCGCCGTCCCCCCGAACGGCCCTCCCCCGAGGTTGGTATGGGCGCTTCCCCGTGCCGACCACTGTGCCGGTCGGCCCGGCGGCGGAACATCCGTACGAATACTCAGTGGCGGGCATGAGTATCACCGCCCATATCCGCCTTGATCACGACTTTCGACCCGGGTCGCTTGCGGTGGAAAGAAATCTTCCCCACGCGTACAACCCTCTGCCCGGGTCGCGAGTCTTACCAATCGTGACCCGCTGGGGGGTGGGCCCGTGGACCGTGGGGAGCGGTCGCGGGACGGTGAGGGGGATCAGGCCCGGGGGGCGGGCCTGATCCCCCTCACTCGCATATACGCTGTGCCACCGTGGCTCGCATTGTGGTTGTCGGCGCAGGTATGGGTGGGTTGGCGGTGGCCGCTCGGCTGGCCACGCTTCGGCACGAGGTGACGATCTGCGAACGGTCGTCGGCGACCGGCGGACTCTCCGGCTCGATCGTCCGGGACGGCTTCACCTTCACCACCGGTCCCGGGCTGCTCACGCTGCCGGCCGTCTACCGCGACCTGTTCCTCAAAACCGGCGCCGCGATCGAGGAAGTCGTGGATCTGGTCCCGATCGCCACACCCACCCGCGAGTCGTTCGCCGCCGCGAGCGGCGCGCGCACCGTCGTGGACATCCCCAACGCGTCCCGGTCCGGGACCCACGAGGCGTTCGAGTCCGGGTTCGGGCCGGGCGCGGGCGCGGACTGGCAGCGGCTGCTGCACCGGGCCGGCGAGATGTGGGGCGTCACGCGCAAGAGCTTCTTCGAGGCGCCGCTCCTGGCCGATCCCGCGCGGCGCGCCGAGCGGCTGCGCAGCGCGGGCGGGCGGGCCGACCTGCGGGTGACCGCGCCGTGGCGCTCGCTGCGCTCGCTCGGCCGGACCCACCTGGGCGACCTGCGACTGCGCGCCCACCTGGAGCGCTTCGCCGCCGAGGCGGGCTGCCATCCCGGCAAGGCGCCCGCGACGCTGGCGACGCTGCCGTACCTGGAGGAGACCTTCGGGGTGTGGTGGGTGCGCGGCGGTCTGCACCGGATGACCCAGGCGCTGCACGCGCGCTGCGTGCAGCGGAAGGTGAAGGTGCGCACCGACACCGAGGTGGTCTCGATCGAACGCGCGGGCGGGCGGGTCGCCGGCGTACTGCTGGCCGACGGCGGCCGGCTCGACGCCGACGTCGTGATCACCGACCTGCCCATCGACCCCAAAAGCGCCGGGCTGCTGCCGGCCGCGAGGACCGGCCGGGTGGGCCGGGTGCCGGCCTCCTCGGCGATGCTCGAACTGCATCTCGCGCTGCGCGGCGGCGCCGCCGGGACGCCGCACCGCACCTACCTGTTCGCGGACGACCCCGGGCACGAGCCGGACGCGCTGTTCGCGCACCGCGCGGCGCCGCCGGTCGATCCCACGCTGTGCGTGCTGGCCCCCGACGACCCGGCGCTGGCCCCCGAGGGGCACAGCGCGTGGACGGTACAACTGCGGGTGCCCCGGCACGGTGTGGTGGACTGGGACTCGGCCGCCGTCCGGGACGCCTACCCGGCGACCGTGCTCGACCTGATGGCCCGTCGCGGTCTGGACGTCCGCGACCGGGTGTTGTGGTCCGAGCTGCGCACGCCCGCCGACCTGGCGGAGCAGACCGGCGCCCCGGGCGGCGAGGTGCCGGGCGCGGGCGCCGACGGTCCGCGCAACGCGCCGCGCCGGGTACCGAACCGGTCGGCCGTACCGGGACTGTTCTCGGTCGGCGCGAGCGCCCACCCGGGCGGCGGTCTGACCCGGGTCGGCATGTCCGCGGCACTGGTGGCGGAGCTGATCGGGCGCGCGTGAGGCGTCAGCGGGCCTTGGCGCGGCGACCCTTCGGGCGCCGGCCGCTGACCGTCCAGCCGTGGTGGTAGGCCTTGCGCACGTAGCGCGTGGTCAGGAACTGGCCGACGGCGAAGCAGAACACGCCGATGCCGACCAGCACCGGGTTCTTGATCCCCACGCCCGCGGCCACGCCGACGAAGCCGACGAAGGCGAGCACGCGGTAGCGGAACGGCGCGCCGTGCTGCCACAGCACCTCGGTCAGCAACCACAGCCCGATCGGCACGAACAGGATGTAGAGCACCACCAGGCCGAGCTGCACGGTAGATCCCTTCGTTACCGGCGCGTTGTCTCACCCTAAAGGGTGAACCGGTCGTTGGGGCCGAACCGGATCAGCCGCCTTCGTGAAGCCCGAGGTTCTGGTAGATCTCGGTGGTCGCCGTGGATCGGTTGAGGGTGATGAAGTGCAGTCCCGGCGCGCCCTCGGCGAGCAGCCGCTCGGACATCCGGGTCGCGTACTCCACGCCGATCGCGCGCACCGCGGCCCGGTCGTCGGCGACCGCCTCGACCGCCGCCGCCAGCTCGGCCGGCACCCTGCAGCCGCTCAGCTCGTCCGCCCGCACCAGCGTGGTCGGGCTGGTGACCGGCATCACCTCGGGAATGATCGGGATCTCGCAGCCGGCCGCCGCGACCCGGTCGCGCAGCCGCAGGTAGTCCTCGACCGAGAAGAACATCTGGGTGATCGCGTAGTCGGCGCCGGCCCGGCACTTGGCCACGAAGTGCCGGATGTCCTCTTCCCAGTTCGTCGAACGCGGGTGCATCTCCGGGAAAGCCGCGACGCCCACGCAGAAGTCGCCGGACGCGCGCAGCAGCTCGACCAGCTCGATCGCGTAGGTGAAGCCGTCCGGGTGGGCGACCCACTCGCCCTTCGGGTCGCCGGGCGGGTCGCCGCGCAGCGCGAGCACGTTGCGCACGCCCGCGTCGGCGTACTGCCCGATGATGTTGCGCAGCTCGGCGCGGGTGTGCCCGACCGCGGTCAGGTGGCCCACGGGGGTGAGCGTGGTCTCGGTGGCGATCCGCTCGGTGGTGTCCACGGTCATGCCCCGGCTGGAGCCGCCCGCGCCGTAGGTGACCGAGACGAAGGTCGGCGCCAGCGCCTCGACCCGACGGATGGCCTCCCACAGTGTGCGGGTGCCCTTCTCGCTCCTGGGTGGCATGAACTCGAACGAGAAGGACCGGGTGCCGCTCGCGAGCAGATCGCGAATGGCGGGGGTTCGACTGATCCGAGTGGATGCGGCACCGAGAGACATGTACGCAGGTTATCCGGCGGTCCCGCGGGCGAGAACGGCTTCCCACTCCGCGAGACGGCCGGGCTGCTCCGGATGGCCGGACCGGGCGCAAGTTAGGCTGCCCCGTACTTCCCCACCGTTTCATCGCCCTCGACGGAAGACTCCATGGCTGCCGATTCCTTCCCCGTACACCCCCTGGACCGGGACGGCCTGCGGCAGCGCGTCAATGCCGCGCTGGGCGAGTTCATGGACCGTCAGGCCGAGGTGCTCGCCGACGTGGGCGAGGGCATGGTCCCGGTCACCGCGGCGCTGAGCGACTTCGTGCTCGACGGCGGCAAGCGGCTGCGGCCGGGCTTTTGCTACTGGGGCTGGCGCGGTATCGCGGGACCGGACGCGGAGGACGCCGCGATCGTGCGCGCGGCCACCGCGCTGGAACTGCTCCAGGCCAGCGCGCTGATCCACGACGACCTGATGGACAGCAGCGACACCCGGCGCGGCAAGCCCGCGGTGCACCGCCGGTTCGAGGGCCTGCACGCGGCGAGCGGCTGGGTCGGCTCGGGCGAGTCGTTCGGCTCGGCGGCGGCGATCCTGCTCGGCGACCTGTGTCTGTCCTGGTGCGACGAGATGTTCGGCGCGAGCGGCGTGGACGACCGGGCGCTGCGCGCGGCCAAGCCGTTGTTCGACGTGATGCGCACCGAGGTGATGGCGGGCCAGTACCTCGACGTGCTGGAGCAGGCGATGGGCGGCGGCTCGGTCGAGCGCTCACGGCGCGTGATGCGGTTCAAGTCCGCCAAGTACACGATCGAGCGGCCCCTGCACGTGGGTGCCGCGCTGGCCGGAGCCGACCGGGCCGCCCTGGACGCCTACTCCGCGTACGGGCTCCCGCTCGGTGAGGCGTTCCAGCTCCGCGACGACGTGCTCGGCGTCTTCGGTGACCCCGAGCGGACCGGCAAGCCCGCCGGCGACGACCTGCGCGAGGGCAAGCGCACCGTGCTGCTGGCGCTCGCCGGCGAGCGGGCCGACGCCGCGCAGGCCGAGATATTGACCGCGCTGCTCGGGGATCCCGCGTTGAGCGACACCGGGGTCAAGGAATTGCGCGCGGTGATCGAGGACACCGGCGCGCTCGCCGACGTGGAGACGATGATCACCGAGCTGACCGAGCGGGCCCTCGCCGCCCTGGCCGTCGCGCCGATCGCCGGCGACGCGCGCGAAGTGCTGCGGGAGCTGGCCGACGCCGCCACCGTGCGCAGCGTCTAGTTCGGCGTGCGCCGCGGCGCCGACCGCGAACGGGGAGCCCAGCGCCGCGGGGCGGGGCCGCTCCGGCTCGGCCGCCCGGCCCCGGGAGGGGTGCGGGCCGTGCGTCTCGTCGGCCTCGAGCAGTGCCTGTGGCGGGTTGCGGCCGAGCAGGTAGATCCCGCCGATCATCGCGGCGAGCACGAACAGCGGGAACAGCAGCGCGGCGCCGCCGTCGGGTGTCGCGCCCGGGCGCGACCGCGCGTGTTCGGCGGCGACTCTGGGCCCGGGGACCGACGGCTTCGCCGGGTCCGTCGAGGTGGCCGGCGTCGTCGAGGTGGTCGGCGCCGTCGCGGGGTGCGGCAGGTCGTGGTCGTGGGCATCCTCTGCGGACCCCGGACGACATCGAACGTCGGGTGTGTCCATCTCGGCAGTCTGGCCGCTCGCTCCGCCCGGTCCGGCCGGAATACGCCATCCGCGAGGCCAACCACCCGATCGGCCCAGGGCCGGTGCCGGCGCCCACCCGTCCGAGCCGACCCACCCGTCCGACCCACCCGTCCGAGCCGCCGCGCACCCGCTCAGGGCAGCACGGCCGCGAAGCTCGCGTAGTGGTCGTCGCTGTAGAAGCGCTCGGTGTTCTTGCCCGCGACGATCCGGCGCGCGCCGCGATCGGCGGCGCCCGGCGTGCGGACCGTGTACTCGCGGTAGTACCCGTCGGGCTCGGCCGGCAGCAGTTTCTCCCGGTTGCCGAAGACGACGCCGTCGCGGCTGTACGGGAACGGCCCGCCCGCCGCGATCAGGCGCAGCGTCTCGCGGGCCTCGGCCGGCAGCCGCGCCGCGGCGACGGTGCGCATCCCGGCGGGCACCCAGTCGGGGCGCGCGGAGGTGGACTCGACCGGTGGGAAGGCGGTCGCGCCGGTGCGGATGGTCGCCGTGGTGGGCGGCGCGCTCGCGCGGGTGCCGCCGTCGCCGTCGCCGTCGTCCCGGGTGAGCGCGAAGGCCAACGCGAGCGCGGCGACGAGCGCGAGCAGCGTGACGACGACGAGGCCGCGCCGCCGGGAACCGGACATAGCCGGATATTGTCACGCCGTCTCGCGCGCGCCGGGGTCAGCGCTCGGCGAGTCGCCGAACGAACTCCGCCGTCGCCTTCGCCGGGTCCGCGGCCTCGGTGATCGCGCGTACGACCACCACGCGGTCGGCGCCCGCGGCCAGCACCTCGTCCAGGTTGTCCGGGTCGATGCCGCCGATCGCGAACCACGGCCGGGTCGGGCGCAGCGCGGCGGTGTAGCGGACCAGGTCCAGGCCCGGCGCGGGTCGGCCCGGCTTGGTCGGGGTGGGCCAGACCGGCCCGGTGCAGAAGTAGTCCACCCCGGGCTCGGAGATCGCCGCGTCCACCTCGGCCTCGGCGTGTGTGGACCGGCCGATCAGCACGTCGCCGCCGACGATCGCGCGGGCCGCCGGGACGGGCAGGTCGTCCTGTCCCAGGTGCAGCACGTCGGGGCCGATCGCGTGCGCGACGTCCGCGCGGTCGTTGACCGCGAGCAGTGTGCCGTGTCGGCGGCACGCGTCCGCGAACACCTGGAGGTATTCGAGTTCGGGTCGGGCCTCCAGACCCTTCTGCCGCAGTTGCACGATGTCCACGCCCGCGCCCAGGACCGCGTCCAGGAACTCGGGCAGGTCGCCCTGGCGCTCGCGCGCGTCGGTGCACAGGTACAGGCGTGCGGCGGCCAGCCGTTCCTGTCGGCTCGTCATCGGCCCGGCCTCAGATCGCCAGCGCCTGGGCGCGGCGACGCACCTCGGTCATCCGGTTCTCCTGGAGCGCCTGCACCGGCGTGCCCGGGAGCGTGTCGTCCGCGGTGAACAGCCACTCCAGCGCCTCCTCGTCGGTGAAGCCGGAGTCCGCGAGCAGGGTCAGCGTGCCGACCAGGCCCTTGACGATGTTGCCGTCCTGGAAGAAGTCGGCGGGTACCTGGAGGGCCCGGTGCTCGCCGCGGCGCACGGCCAGGAACTTGCGCTCCTTGAGTTGCTGCCGGACCTTCAGGATGTCCACGCCGAGGATCTCGGCGATGTCGGGGAGTGTCACCCAGGCGGGGACGAGGGCTTCTGTTTTGGCGTCGATCTCACTCACCCGGCCAAGTTTAGGTTCCGCGCCCGGGCCGGACGCCCGGCGCCCGGCCCGGCGCGGCACCGCGTGGCCCGGCCGCGGTCAGCGCGCCACCGACTTGAGCGGGTTCTCGGGGTCGGCGAACCGCTCCCGGTCCACCGGTGTGCCCAGTTGCACGAGCTTGCGGCCCTGGGCCAGGTCACGCGGCCGGGCGACGGCGAGCAGCGCCGTCAGCCGGTCGCCGGCGAACCAGCCCGCGGCCCACTTGCCGTCCTCGCCCGCGCCGCGGAAGACCAGCTCGTCGCCCGCGCCGTGCCGGCCGACGTACTGGACCATCCGGCCGAACTGGTCGGACCAGAAGTACGGGACCGGGTCGTACGCCTGGTCGCCGCCGAGCAGGTTGGCCACCAGCACGCGCGGTGCCTGGAGCGCGTTGTCCCAGTGCTCGACGTTCATCCGGGTGCCGTAGCGGGCGGACGGGAAGTCCACGCAGTCGCCGACCGCGTACACCCCGGGCACCGAGGTGGCCAGGTGGTCGTCCACCTCGACGAAGCCGCGGTCGTTGACGGCCACGCCGGAGCCGGCCAGCCACTCGGTGGCCGGGCGCACCCCGATGCCGACCACGATCGCGTCCGCGCGCAGCCGGCGGCCGTCGGTCAGGTGTACCGCGCCCGGCTCCAGGCGATCCACCCGCGCGCCCAGCAGCAGTTCCACGCCGGCCTCGGCGTACCACGGCACGAACCGTTCGCCGATGGCGTCGGGGAAGGGGCCGGCGAGCGGGGTGTGCAGGGCCTCGACCACGGTGGTCGGGCAGCCGGCGGCGGCCGCGGCGGTGGCCACCTCGGCGCCGATCCAGCCCGCGCCGACGATCACCACGTGCGCGCCGGGCACCAGCGCGGCGCGCAGCGCGCGGGCGTCGTCGATGGTGCGCAGCACGTGCACGCCGGGCACCTCGCCCGCGCCGGGCAGGTCGAGCACGCGCGAGCCGGTCGCGATCACCAGCCGGTCGAAGGCGACCGGTCCCGCGTCGGTGTCCACCGCGCCCGGGCGCAGTCCCGTCGCGGTCCGGCCGAACAGCACCTCGGTCTCCAGCGCGGCCCAGTCCGCCTCGAAGGACGTGTCGTCGGTCTTGCCCGCGAGCACCTCCTTCGACAACGGCGGCCGGTCGTACGGCGCGTGCGCCTCGGCGCCGAGCAGGGTGACGCGCCCGGCGTACCCCTGGTCCCGCAGCGCCACCACGGTTTGCAGGCCGGCCATGCCGGCACCCACGACGAGCACGTTGTCCATGCGGGGCACCCTACGACGCGACCCGGCGCGGCCGACGAGCAGGGTCTTGACTCAGTCAAGGACATCTCGGGCGCACTCGGGCACCCCGGGGCACGCGAAACCGGTGTCGTAGTGTGGAGAGGTCACGGGAGCCCGGTGAGACCGGGCTGAGAGGGGGGCTGCGAGCCCCCGACCGTCCGAACCTGATCCGGGTCATACCGGCGAAGGGAGTTCCCCTCACCATGTCCACCATCCCCACCACCGACGTCGTGGTGGTCGGCGCGGGCGTCGCCGGGCTGTCCGTCGCGTGGCGCGCGCGCACCCGGTACGGGCTGACCGTCACCGTGGTCGACCCGACCCCCGGTGCGGGCGCCTCGCACGCCGCGGCCGGCATGCTCACCCCCGTCTCCGAACTCCAGTACGGCGAGGAGAGCCTGCTCCGGCTGAGCATCGAATCGGCCCGGCGCTACCCCGAGTTCGCGGCCGAGCTGGCCGAGGCCGCGGGCCTGCCCTCGGGCTATCGCGCGTGCGGCACGATCGCGGTCGCGCTGGACGCGGACGACCGGGCCGTCCTCAAGGACCTGCACGCCCACCAGCGGCGGCTGGGCCTGCACTCGTCCTGGCTCACCAGCCGCGAGTGCCGCCGGCTCGAGCCGATGTTGTCCCCGGCGATCACCGGCGGCCTGCACGTCGAGGACGACCACCAGATCGACAACCGCCTGCTGGTCGCGGCGCTGCTCGCGGCCTGCGCGCGGGCCGGCGTCGGCTTCGTCCGCGAGCGCGTCGAGCGTGTCCTGGTCGCCGACGAGCGCGCGTACGGCGTGCGGTTGCCCGACGGGCGCGACCTGATCGCGGATCAGGTGCTGCTCGCGGCGGGCGCCCGTTCGGCGCTGATTCCCGGCCTGCCGCCGGAGGCGGTCCCGCCGGTGCGCCCGGTCAAGGGCGAGATCCTGCGGCTGAGGGTGCCGCCGGCCCTGCTGCCGCTGCTGTCCCGCAACGTCCGGGGCGTGGTCAAGGGCGGCAGCATGTACCTGGTGCCGCGCGCGGACGGCGAACTGGTGATCGGCGCGACCGAGCACGAACTCGGGCACGACACCGAGGTCACCGCCGGCGGCGTGTACGAACTCCTGCGCGACGCGCACGAACTCGTCCCCGGCATCACCGAACTGCCGCTGGTGGAGACGCTCGCCGGGCTGCGTCCCGGCAGCCCGGACAACGCGCCGATCCTGGGCCGCTCCGCGCTGGCCGGCCTGGTGGTGGCCACCGGCCACTACCGGCACGGCATCCTGCTCACCCCGATCACCGCCGACACCGTGGCCGAGGCGCTCGCGCACGGCACCACCCCCGAACTCATCGAGCCCTTCGGGCCCGACCGCTTCGCGAGCGCCGCCCGAGAGGTGATGGCATGAACGACATCGAGGTCTCCGTCAACGGCGACCGGCGCCGCGTCGCGGACGGCACCACCGTCGCCGACCTCGTGGCCACGCTGACCACCGCCGCCAAGGGCGTCGCGGTCGCGGTGGACGAGTCGGTGGTGCCGCGCGGCGCGTGGGCCGAGACCGTGCTCGACGCGGGCAGCCGCGTCGAGGTGCTGACCGCCGTCCAGGGAGGATGACCGCATGGCCGACGACAAGCTGGTGATCGGCGGCGAGTCCTTCACGTCGCGGCTGATCACCGGGACCGGTGGCGCGCCGAGCCTGGAGATCCTGGAGCAGGCGCTGATCGCGTCCGGCACCGAGATCACCACGGTGGCGATGCGCCGGGTGGATCCGGGCACCGCGGGCTCGGTGCTGGACGTGCTGCGCCGGTTGGGAATCCGGGTGTTGCCGAATACCGCCGGGTGCTTCACCTCGGGCGAGGCGGTGCTGACCGCGCGGTTGGCCCGGGAGGCGCTGGAGACCGACTGGGTCAAGCTCGAAGTGGTCGCCGACGAGCGCACGTTGCTGCCGGACGGGGTGGAACTCGTGGACGCCGCCGAACGGTTGGTCGACGACGGCTTCCGGGTGCTGGCGTACACCAACGACGATCCGGTGCTCGCGCGCCGGCTCGAGCAGGTGGGCTGCGTGGCGGTGATGCCGCTCGGGTCGCCGATCGGTTCGGGTCTGGGCATCCGCAACCCGCACAACATCCGGCTGATCACCGAGCAGGCCAAGGTCCCGGTGGTGCTGGACGCGGGCCTGGGCACCGCCTCCGACGCGGCGCTCGCGATGGAGCTGGGCTGCGACGCGGTGATGCTCGCCACGGCGGTCACCCGGGCGCAGTCGCCGCGGTTGATGGCCGAGGCGATGCGGCACGCGGTGGACGGCGGCCGGCTCGCGTACCGCGCCGGGCGGATCCCGATGCGACACCACGCGCACGCGTCGTCACCGATGGCCGGCATGCTGGAGGCGAGCCCCGAGCACCCCGCCTTCTGATCCGGCCGCACGATCGGTGCGGCTTTTCTCGGACGGGGAACCATGGGGAAGACCGTCGGCGTCCACAAGGCAGTGGACCCTACACTCCTGAACATGGACACGACCTTGAACGATCCGCTCGTCGGGCGGCTGCTCGACGGTCGATACCGGGTCGATGCCCGAGTTGCCGCGGGTGGCATGGCCACTGTGTACCGGGCTCTCGACACCCGTCTCGACCGCACCGTCGCCCTCAAGGTGATGCACGCCGGGCTTGCCCAGGACCCGGAGTTCACCCGCCGGTTCATCCTGGAGGCGAAGGCCGCGGCGCGGTTGTCGCATCCCAACGTGGTCAACGTCTTCGACCAGGGCACCGACGGTGCGATCGCGTATCTGGCGATGGAGTACGTCGAGGGCCGCACGCTGCGCGAATTGCTCCAGGACCTGGGCAACATGACGCCGCGTGAGGCGTTCGGCGTGCTGGAGCCGATGCTGGCGGCGCTGTCCGCGGCGCACCGGGCGGGCTTCGTGCACCGCGACGTCAAGCCGGAGAACGTGCTGATCTCCGACGACGGCGGGATCAAGCTCGGCGACTTCGGGCTGGCCCGGGCGACCAGCACCACCGCCACCGCCGCGACCGGCAAGGTCCTGGTCGGCACGGTCGCCTACCTCGCGCCGGAGCAGGTCGAGCGAGGCGAGTCCACCCCGCGCTCGGACGTGTACGCGGCGGGCGTGGTGCTCTATGAGATGCTCACCGGCCGGCAGCCGCACCACGGCGCCACGGCGGTCGAGGTGATCTACAAGCATGTGCACGCGGACGTGCCGGCACCCTCGCTCGCGGTGCCGGGCCTGTCGCACGCGCTGGACACGCTGGTGCGTACCGCCACCGTGCGCGACCCGGAGCAGCGGCCGAACGACGCCGAGACGCTGCTGGGCCTGGTCCGCCGGACCCGGCACGCGATGCCGGACGCGGAGCTGGACTTCGGCGCGGCGCTGCGCCTGCCGCCGCCGCCCGAGCCGATCCACGACAACGCCACGAGCGTGTTCCGGGCGGCCGAGGTGATGTTGCCGCCGCACCTGGCACCGCTCGGACTGAGCGTGGACTCGATGGAGGACGAGCAGGCGCGCTACGGCGGCAGCGCGTACGACGAGCCCTATTCGGCGGAGCACCACGAGTACGCCCCGGCCGCCGCGCCCCCGACCGAGACTCCCGGCGGCGGCTATCCGCAGCAGCCCAAGCTGCCCGGTCGGCGCCGCCGGCGCGGGCCCTCGCGCGGGATGATCGTGCTCGCGGTGGTGCTGCTCGTCGCCGCCGCGATCGGCGGCGGTGCGTGGTGGTACGGCTCGGGTCGCTACTCCGACGTGCCGGGTGTGCTGAACATGACCCAGGCCGACGCCGAGCGCAAACTCAAGTCCGCGGGCCTGAAGGTCGAGTACGTCGGCGACGGGGAGTTCAGCGAGATCATCGCCAAGGGCTCGGTGTTGTCCACCGATCCGGCCCCGGGCAAGAACGTGCTCAGCGGCTCGAAGGTCAAGGTCAAGCTGTCCAAGGGCCCGGAGCGGCACGTGGTGCCCGCGCTGGCGAACCTGAAGCTCGAGGACGCCAAGAAGGCGCTCGCCGACGCGAGCCTCAAGCCCGGCACCGAGACCAAGACCGCGAGCAGCAAGCCGCCCGGCACCGTGGTGAGCAGCCAACCGGCCGCCGGCGAGCAGCTCCAGCGGGACAGCGTGGTGGCCCTGGTGGTCAGTCGCGGCCCGGACACCGTGGTGCCGGACCTGACCGGGCTCAGCGTGGACGAGGCCAAGGCCAGGTTCCAGCCGGCCACCGGGGTGAGCGTCGAGGTGGATCCGACCCAGCAGTTCTCGGACACCGTGCCGGTCGGCCGGATCATGTCCTTCGCCCCGGGTACGAACGCGACCGTGCCCTTCGGCACCCGGATCACCGTGGTGTTGTCCAAGGGGCCGGACCTGGTCCAGGTGCCGCCGGTGACCGGGATGAACCCGGACGACGCGGCCCGGGCGCTGCAGGCCGTCGGGCTGCGGGTGAACAACCGGATGATCCCGCTGATCCCGGCCAACGTCGGCAAGCAGGATCCGGCGGCGGGTTCGATGGTCAAGCGCAACAGCGAGGTCTTCATCTCGAACTTCTAGCCCGGCACCGCGAAGGCCCCGCTTCCCCGACACGTCGTCGGGGAAGCGGGGCCTTCGGTCGTTCGCCCGCGGGCACGGCTCAGGTCAGCGCCGGGCCCTCGCCGCTCTCCTCCTGATAGGAGTAGCGCTGCTCCCGCCACGGGTCGCCGATGTTGTGGTAGCCCCGCTCCTCCCAGAAGCCGCGCTTGTCGGCCACCATGTACTCGATCCCGCGCACCCACTTGGGGCCCTTCCAGGCGTACAGGTGCGGCACGATCAGCCGGACCGGGAACCCGTGCTCGGCGGTGAGCGGCTCGCCGTTGTGGTGGGTGGCCAGGATGGTCTGGTCGTTCGTGAAGTCGAACATGCGCAGGTTCGAGCTGAAGCCGTACTCCGCCCACACCATCGCGTGGGTGACCTCGGGCGCCGGCGGGGCGATCTCCAGCAGCTTGGCGACGGTCAGCCCGCTCCACTCGTTGCCGAGCATGCTGAACTTGGTCACGCAGTGGAAGTCGGCGACGACGGTGTCGTGCGGCAGCGCCGAGAACTCGTCGTAGTTCCAGCAGTGCTTGTCCCCCGAGGCGGTCGCGCCGAAGACGCGGAAGTCCCATATCTCGGGCTTGAACCGAGGGACCGGTCCGTAGTGCAGAACGGGCCATCCGCGCTGGATTCGCTGGCCCGGCGGAAGTCGCGGATCGCGGTCCGGAGCCTCGGTTCCACCTTGTGCCGCTTCCGTATGCCCCATACCTCACATGGTCCCAGACGCCCCGACCAACTCACGACCGCCCCCGCGCGCCCCGCACCCCGCGTGCGGGGTGCGATCCGGTCCTGTGCTGGGGGAACGCCGGGCCGGCCGATCGTGGTGGGACATGTTCGACATTGCAAGGCAAGGCTGCCCTTCGTGGCGGATGAGCTACCAAAAGTGACAGGATTCGAGGGAAAACCGCCTCATGCGCGCTCGGGGTTCCCCCGTGTCCCACCCACACCGGAAGGTGCGTCGCGATGCACAGTGACCCGCAGATCATCGAGCTCCTGAACGAACAGCTCACGGCGGAGCTCACCGCGATCAACCAGTACTTCCTGCACGCGAAGATGCAGGAGCACCGGGGCTACATCAAGCTCGCGGCCTGGACCCGACACGAGTCCATCGACGAGATGAAGCACGCCGAGAAGCTCACCGACCGCATCCTGATGCTCGAGGGCCTGCCGAACTACCAGCGACTGAACGCGCTGCGCATCGGCCAGAACCTGGAGGAGATGTTCCGCGCCGACCTGGCGGTGGAGATGGAGGCCGTCGAGCGGCTGCGGCGCGGCATCCCGTTGATGCGCGAGAAGGGCGACGTGACCTCGGCCAACATCTTCGAGGACATCCTGGCCGACGAGGAAGAGCACGTCGACTACCTGGAGACTCAGCTCGCCCTGCTCTCCGAGGTGGGCGAACAGCTCTACATCGCGGGCCTGCTCAAGCAGCCGAACGAGAGCTGACCGGCGGCTCGGGACATTCCCGGATGCGATCGGGCAACCGATCGGATTGTGTTACCGATCACCCGGTATTCCCCCCGGCGAACGCTGAGGTTACCCTTACCTAAGTAACCTCGCCGCTGGGGGGAAATCTCCGTGTACGTCTGCATGTGTTTCGGTGTCACCGACAAACAGGTGAACGACCGGATTGCCGATGGCGCGCGCACGATGCGTGAGATAGCCCAGTCCTGCGGCGGCGCCGGCACCGACTGCGGGCGTTGCGTCAAGAGCATCACCGCGATGTTGCCGCGCGACGAGTCGCGCCGCCGGCGGCGCGAATCGTGCGGCGAGACCGAGACGTGCGCGACCCCCTGCGCGACCGGCCCGGCCCCCGAGCCGGTCCCCCTGCCGATGCCCACGGTCGCCGCCTCGGCCATGCCGGACAACGTGGTCCCGCTGCGCCGGCACACCGCCGCCTGATCGACGGCCCCCCCGCTCAGCCCTTCGCCGCCTGCGCGATCGCCGTCGCGGCACGCGCGCAACCGGCCGCGTCCACGTCCATGTGCGTGACCAGCCGGAGCAGCCGAGGCCCGAACGCCGACACCAGCACACCCTCCGCACGGCAGCGCTCCGCCACCGCGGCCGCGTCCGGCTGCCCCTCCCCCAGTTCGACCAGCACGATGTTGGTCTCCGGGTCGACCACCGCGAAGCCCGCGTCCCGCAGCAGACCGGCCAACCCCCGCGCGTGCTCGTGGTCCTCGGCCAGCCGCTCGACGTGGTGCCTCAGCGCGTACAGGCCGCCCGCCGCCAGGATGCCCGCCTGGCGCAGCCCGCCGCCCATCCGGTGCCGCATCCGGCGCGCCTCGGCCTCGTACCCGGCGGGCAGCAGCACCACCGAACCGGCCGGCGCGCCCAACCCCTTGGACAGACACACGCTGAGCGTGTCGAACAGCGCCCCGTAGGCCCGCAGCGGCGTACCGGTCGCCACGTGCGCGTTCCAGATCCGCGCGCCGTCGCAGTGCAGCGGCAGCTCGTACCCGCGCACCAGGTCGCGGATCGCGGTCAGCCGATCCAGCGGGTACACCGAGCCGCCGCCCCGGTTGTGCGTCTGCTCGACCGCGACCATGCGGGTGCCGACGGTGTACAGGTTGTCCATCCGGATCAGCCGGGCCAGGTCGGCGACCTCCAGCAGGCCGCGCGGGCTGAGCGTGGTCCGGGTCTGCACGCCGCCGTGCCAGGACGCCGCGGCGTCCTCGTGCGCGACGATGTGCGCGTCGGCGTCCAGGACGAGTTCGCCGCCCGGCGGCACGGCCAGCCGCACGGCGAGCTGATTGGCCATCACCCCGGTCGGGGCGAACAGCGCGAAGGAGTGCCCGAACAGGTCCGCGACGTACTCCTCCAGCGCCCGGACGGTCGGGTCCTCGGCGTACACGTCGTCGCCGACCTCGGCGTTCGCCATCGCCGCGCGCATCGCGGGGCCGGGCTTGGTGACGGTGTCGCTGCGCAGGTCCGTGAAGGTCATGGCGGCAGCATTACAGACGCGCCGAAGGGCGAACCCCCGGGAGGGTCCGCCCTTCGGCGATCGTGGTGATCCGCGCGCGGTCAGCTCTTGCGGTACATCTCCGCGACCAGGAACGCCAGGTCGAGCGACTGGCTGCGGTTCAGCCGCGGGTCGCACGCCGTCTCGTAGCGCTGGTGCAGGTCGTCGACGAAGATCTCGTCGCCGCCGCCCACGCACTCGGTGACGTCGTCACCGGTGAGCTCGACGTGGATGCCGCCCGGGTGGGTACCGAGCGCCCGGTGCACCTCGAAGAAGCCCTTGACCTCGTCGAGGACGTCGTCGAAGCGACGGGTCTTGTGCCCGCTGGACGCCTCGAACGTGTTGCCGTGCATCGGATCGGACACCCACACCGGATGGGCGCCGGCCGCGGCCACCTTCTCCACCAGGGCCGGGAGGTTGTCCCGGACCTTGCCCGCGCCCATCCGCACGATGAAGGTCAGTCGGCCCGGCTCGCGGTTCGGGTCCAGCTTGTCGATCAGCGCGAGCGCGTCCTCGGGCGAGGTGGTCGGGCCGAGCTTGACGCCGATCGGGTTGCGGATCCGGGAGGCGAACTCGACGTGCGCGCCGTCGAGCTGCCGGGTCCGCTCGCCGATCCAGACCATGTGACCGGAGACGTCGTACAGGTCGCCGGTGCGCGAGTCCACCCGGGTCAGCGCGTCCTCGTAGTCCAGGATCAGCGCCTCGTGGCTGGCGTAGAACTCCACGGTGCGGAATTCCTCGGGGTCGGTCCCGCACGCGTGCATGAACCGCATCGCGCCGTCGATCTCGGCCGCGAGCCGCTCGTAGCGCTCGCCCGAGGGCGAGAGCGCGACGAAGTCCTGGTTCCACGCGTGCACCTGGCGCAGGTCCGCGTAACCGCCCGTGGTGAACGCGCGGACCAGGTTCAGCGTCGCGGAGGACGAGTGGTACATGCGCTTGAGCCGCTCGGGGTCCGGCGTGCGCGCGGCCTCGGTGAAGGCCAGCTCGTTGACCGCGTCGCCCCGGTAGGAGGGCAGGGTCACCCCGTCGCGGGTCTCCATGCCGCTGGAGCGCGGCTTGGAGTACTGACCGGCCATGCGACCGACCTTGACCACCGGCACCGAGGCCGCGTAGGTCAGCACGACGGCCATCTGGAGCAGCGTCTTGAGCTTGTTCTTGATCGCGTCGGCGGTGTTGCCGACGAAGGTCTCCGCGCAGTCGCCGCCCTGGAGCAGGAACGCTTCGCCCTTCGCCACCGACGCGAGCCGACCACGAAGCTGGTCGCACTCGCCGGCGAAGACGAGCGGCGGATAGGAGCGGAGGTCCGCGAGGGCGGAGCCCAGGGCCTCGTTGTCCGGCCACTCGGGCTGTTGGGCCGCCGGGAGGGTACGCCAGGATTCGATGTCGTTCAGGGTCACCGCTCAAGACTAAGCGGAGAGGCAACCCGATTGACTCCACCGCCCGGAGAGCGAGACGCCGACTCGGCCCGCCCGATATGGTGAGGCCGTGATCACGATCGATCTCCATCGGAGCTCCTGGTGGCCCGTCCCTGCGGCGGCCCACTGACTTCGCGATCACCTTGACGATCCGACGGCCGCCCGGCAGGGCGGCCCTTCGTTTTTCCCGGACCGGGCGGACCTCCTCCCCGGCCGGGGCGGACAACCGGCGGATCGCCCGGTCGGGAGGGCGTCTCTTCCCCACCGAGGAGCACCCATGCGCACCGCCGACGCCCTGTCCCCGCTGTTCCGCGACGCCCCGCCGCCCTTCGCGCTGATCCGGCGCGAGCACTCGGCCGAGGTCGAACTGCTCACCGGCGAGATCGTCGACGTCCGAGACCTCGACGACCTGCCGCTGCCGGCCGCCGGCGGGCCCGGCCACGAACTGCTCGCCCTGGTGCCCTACGCGCAGATCCGCGAGCGCGGGTTCGAGCACCACGAGGACGGCACGCCGCTGCGCTGCCTCAAGATCACCGAGCAGCGCCTGCTCCCCCTGGACGAGGTGCTGGCGGCCCTGCCTCGGGTGCCGGTCGAACTGCGCGGCGGCGGCTTCGACGTGGACGACGAGACGTACGCCACCATCGTCAAGCGGGTGATCGAGGACGAGATCGGCCGCGGCGAGGGCGCCAACTTCGTCATCCGGCGCGACTACCGCGATCACATCCAGGGGTACACGCCGGCCTCCGCGGGCACCCTGCTGCACCGGCTGCTGACCCGGGAGAGCGGCGCGTACTGGACCTACCTGATCCACACCGGCGACCTCACCCTGCTCGGCGCCAGTCCCGAGCGGCACGTCAGCTCGGTGGGCGGCGAGGTGGTGATGAACCCGATCAGCGGGACCTACCGGCATCCGGCCGAGGGCCCCTCGCGCGAGGGGCTGATGGCGTTCCTGCGCGATCCCAAGGAGATCGACGAGCTGTTCATGGTCGTCGACGAGGAACTCAAGATGATGAGCGCGGTGTGCGACCTCGGCGGCGCGGTCGAGGGCCCGTTCCTCAAGCCGATGGGGCACCTGACGCACACCGAGTACCTGCTGCGCGGGATCACCTCGCACGACGTCGCCGCGGTGCTGCGCGGCACCATGTTCGCGCCGACGGTGACCGGGAGCCCGCTGGAGAACGCGTGCCGGGTGATCCGCCGGCACGAGCCGACCGGGCGCGGCTACTACTCCGGCGTGCTCGCGCTGATCGGGCGCGACGACGCGGGGCGGCGCACGCTGGACGCGCCGATCCTGATCCGGACCGCGTACATCACCCCCGACGGCGGCCTGCGGGTGCCCGCCGGCGCCACCCTGGTCCGGCACTCCAGGCCCGAGGACGAGGTCGCCGAGACGCACGCCAAGGCGGCCGGGGTGCTGGCCGCGCTCGGTGTGGTGCCGGCCGCCGAGCGGGCGCCGGGCCCGGCGCTCGCGGCCGATCCCGAGGTGGGCGCGCTGTTGGCCGCGCGCAACAGCGCGCTCGCGCCGTTCTGGCTCCGGCCCCGGGACGAGCGCGCGCTGCGCGCCCCGGAACTGGCCGGCCGCCGGGTGCTGGTGGTGGACGGCGAGGACACCTTCACCGCGATGCTCGCGCACGTGCTGCGCACCCTCGGCCTGGACGTGGAACCGCGCTCGTACGACGACGTCACCTCGCGCCGGGTGCGCGCCGCCGAACTGGTCGTGCTCGGCCCGGGCCCGGGCGACCCCAGGGACACCGCACACCGCAAGATCCGGCTGATGGGAGCACTGCTGCGCACCCGCCTGGACGCGGGCGGACCGCTGCTCGCGGTCTGCCTGGGGCATCAGCTCCTGGCACACGAGCTGGGTCTGGACCTGGTCCGCAAGCCGCGGCCGTATCAGGGCAAGCAGGTCGAGATCGACCTGTTCGGCCGGCCGGAGCGGGTCGGCTTCTACAACGCGTTCGCGGCGGTGCGGCCGGCCGGCGGCGTACCCAACGTCGAGTTCGCCGCGGACCCGGAGAGCGGACAGGTGCACGCGCTGCGGTCGAGCCGGATGCGGCTCGCGGGCGTGCAGTTCCACCCGGAGTCGGTGCTCACCCACAACGGCCTGGGCATCGTGCGGGAGTTGCTCGCCGGGCTGTGAGGTCCGGTCCGCACGCGCGGTCGCGCCCGCCCGAGGCGCCCGGCCCGCGACGGCCGGGCGCGGGGGCGCGGCCGGGCCCCGCGGTCGAAGGTGGTCCGAGGCGGTCGGGTCGAGGTCGGTCGAGGTCGGTCGGGAACGCGCTCGGAGGGGTCGCCAACCGACCGGGCTCGGCCCCTTCGTCGCACCGGCGTGCGACCATAATCGCGTTGCTCGCCGCGGTACGACGGAGGATGCTCGACCCCGTTCGTTGACCGGTTTACCAGTGGAGGGGGTTCCCGTGGGCTCCGATTGTCCGCCGCACGACCCCGTCGACTGGAGCGGTCGCAAACGTTGCCGCAAATGCGGAGTGACCTTCGGCGGGCCGCGCCCGCTGCCACCGTCCCCACCGGAAGCCGATGGCTGATCCGCCGCTTCCGCCGCCGAACTTCCATACGGCGCCGCGTACTTTGTGGGACGAACTGCCCACGGACGCGCGCGCCGCGGTCGAACGGTGTGCGGGACGCGTGCTGGCCGTCGCCACCGTGTGGGCCGGATTCAACTGCGAGTTCGCCGCGACCGTGACCACCGAACACTCCCGCTACTTCGTCAAGGGCGTCCCGCGCGATCACCCCGCGGTGTCGCAACAGCGCGTCGAGGCCCGGATCGCGCCGCACGTGGGCGCCGTGTCGCCGAGGTTGCGCTGGGAGGTCCGGCTCGACGACTGGGTGCTCCTGGGCTTCGACCACATCGTCGGCCGACACGCCGACTTCGCACCGGGCACGGCGGATCTGCCGCTGGTCGCGGACGCGTTGCGCCGACTCGGCCGGGTCGCCGTCCGCGATCTGCCGCTGCCGCGGATCGAGGAGCGCTGGCGTCCGCTGCTCACCAGTCGTCAGCTCGAACTCCTGCGCGGCGAGAGCCTGTTGCACACCGATCTGCACCCGCACAACGTGCTGATCAACGATCGCGGCCCCCGGGCCTACCTGGTCGACTGGGCTCAGCCCGCCCGGGGCCCCGCCTGGATCGAGGTCACCTTGGTGGCCAGCCGGCTGATGGACGAGGGACACACCGCCGAACAGGCGGCCTCCTGGGCGGATCGGTTCGCCTGCTGGCGCACGGTCTCCCGGGAGGCGATGGAGACCTTCGTGTTCGCCGCCACCAACCAGTGCTCGCGCGGGATCGGCGCCGCCCACGCGGCCCCGTGGAACGCCCGGTTGACCGCGCTGGCCGAGGCCCGCGCGGCCCGCACCCACCTGCGCGCGTGCCCACCGCGCACGGCGCGATCCCCCGCCCACCGGACGGCGGAGTGACTCGGATCCCCCGAACTCCAACGCGCGCACGCACGCCCGAGCCCGGCGCGACGACCGGCCCCGCGAACCGGTGAGCCGGCCGCGCCGCAACCGCGATCCACACGGCTCCCGAGCCGCGGCCCCGATGCCGGGAACCGATGGCCGGCCGGCATCGCTATATCGGTGTGGCCCGGCCCGTACCGCCCGGTAGGCTCCGGCCGTTCGAACCTACGGTCGAGCAAGCTCCTTCCTACGACGGGTACCCCGCATGCGCCTGCGCCGCTGTCTCGCCTCGACGGCCCTCCTCGTGCTTCTCGGGTCGCCGACCGGGCACGCGGCGCCGGTCCCCGACCCCACGCCCGTGGCGGAACCGCCGATCGGGCAGGTGGTCGAGGTGCGCGGGATGCCGGACCGGATCCGACCCGCGACTCCCGTCGAACTCACCGCGAGCGCGCGCAACACCGGCGAGGTCCCGCTGCTGCTGGAACCGCGGGTGGAGATCACCGGCGCCACCGGGCACCTGGCCCCCGAGCAGGTGCGCCTGGAGATACCGGATCCCGTGCACGCGGGCTGGACCCCGACCCCACTGGACCCGCGGGGCGGCGCACGACTGCCCTTCCCGGGTCCGGGCGCGATCGACGCGACCTCCGGTCGCCTGGCGCCCGGCGCCTCGGTCGAGTTCCGGGTGCGCTTCACCATCGCCGCGAACGTGCCCGCGCAGTTCGTGCAGGTGCTGGTGGGCGGCCGACCCGTGTCCCCGGGCGCCGGCGACGAGCCGCGCTTCGTGAGCGGCTACATCGCCGACACCGCGCTGCTGGGACCGGACGGGGCCATGCCCACGCGTCCGCCGGATCCCGGTGGGACCCGCGCCCCGTCGGTGCCGGACGCGGGCACGGAGCACCTCGGCGGCACCGCCAAGGTGGTGCCGACCGCGCGGCGCTCCGACGGGCCGACGTTCGACCTGGTGGGCGTGCCCGGCTGGCTGCGCGCGGGCGCCGGCGCCGCCGAGTTCCGAGTCACCTTCGGCAACGACACCGACCGGATCATCCCCGCGGTGCGTCCGGAACTGGTGTTCACCAGCGGGCAGTCCCCGATCACCCCGCAGCAGTTGGTGGTCGAGGCGTACGACGACCGCGACCGGAGCTGGTTCCCGGTGCCGCTCGCGGTGCTCACCGACCCCGCCAACGGACGCGACGCGCACCTGGTCGGCGAGTTGACGCCCAAGCCGTGGGACGGCCGCCGGCCGCTGCCGCCGGGCGAGCTCACCGCGATCACGGTGCGCGTGTCGATCCCGACCGGCTCGCCGGTGGCGGGCGGCGACCTCGCGGTGCTGGTCGGCGGCGGCGCCCCGGAGGGAACCGACCGCGCGCTCGCCTCGCGCAGCGACTTCCGGGTGTTCCACGTACCCAACGCCGGAGTGCCGCCGCACCCGCCCAAGCTGCGCCCGGAACTGCCGCCGACCGCACCGGACTCGGCGGCCGGGCAGCGCGAGGAGGACGAGAACGACTCGTCCACCCTCGCCACCGTCGCGATCTGGGTCGTCCTGGCCGGCGTCGGGGCGACGATCGTGTACTTCGCCCGCAGGAACCGCCGGCAGGGCGCCGGAATCGAGCCCGATCCCGGCGCCTGACCGAAAACCCGCCCGTCGCGACGCCCGCGCGACGGGCGGGCGACGGGCGGGCGGTGGCACGCGGCGGTGCGGCGGCGGATCCGCGGAGAACGCGCGGGGGTTCGGCGAGGGATCAGCCGAACAACACCTTGGCCTCCTCGTACAGGGCCGGCGGCACGGTCTTGAGCTCGCGGGTCGCCGCCTCCAGCGGCACGGTCACCACGTCCGTCCCGCGCAGCGCGACCATCTTGCCCCAGTCGCCCGCGTGCACCGCGTCGATCGCGTGGAAGCCGAACCGGGTGGCCAACCACCGGTCGAACGCGGTGGGAGTGCCGCCGCGCTGCACGTGGCCGAGCACCGTGGTGCGCGCCTCGTGGCCGGTGCGCTTCTCGATCTCCGAGGCCAGCCAGTCGCCGATGCCGGACAGCTTGACGTGGCCGAACGCGTCCAGCGTCTGGTCCTTGGTGACCATCTGACCGGCCAGCGGGATGGCGCCCTCGGCGACCACGATGATCGGCGCGTAGTTGGTGCGGAAACGGCTGTCCACCCAGGCGCAGACCTCTTCGACGTCGAAGTTCTGCTCCGGGATCAGGATCACGTTCGCGCCGCCGGCCATCCCGGAGTGGATCGCGATCCAGCCCGCGTGCCGGCCCATCACCTCGACGATCAGCACCCGGCGGTGCGACTCGGCGGTGGTGTGCAGGCGGTCGATCGCCTCGGTGGCGATGTTGACCGCGGTGTCGAAGCCGAACGTGTAGTCGGTCGCGTTCAGGTCGTTGTCGATGGTCTTGGGCACGCCGACGACCTTGACGTCGTGCTCGTGCAGGCGGGTCGCGACGCCGAGGGTGTCCTCGCCGCCGATCGCCACGAGCGCGTCCACCTCGAGCTTGGCCAGGTTCTCCCGGATCCGCTCGATGCCGCGGTCGACCTTGATCGGGTTGGTCCGGGACGAGCCCAGGATGGTCCCGCCGCGCGGCAGGATGCCGCGTACGGCCTTGATGTCGAGCGCCATGGTGTCGCCCTCGAGCGGCCCGCGCCAGCCGTCCCGAAAGCCGATGAAGTCGTACCCGTAGTCCTGGACGCCCTTGCGGACGACCGCCCGGATCACCGCGTTCAGGCCCGGGCAGTCGCCGCCGCCGGTCAGTACTCCGACACGCATCGAAATCTCCGATTTCTTCCGTCCGGCACGATTCGCGGCCCACGCTACCGGTGCGAGAAGCCACCTCGACTCTTCCCACCACCCGTTCGAGGTACCCGACTTGATCGGATCGAGCAGCGCCGGATGTCGATGGGGATCCGGACCGACGACTAGTCGTCCAGGCCCTTCTCGATGGCGTAGCGCACGAGTTCCACCCGGTTGTGCAACTGCAGCTTGTTCAAGGTGTTTTGTACGTGGTTCTGCACCGTGCGGTGGGACAGGAACAGGCGCTGGGCGATCTGCTTGTAGGACAGGCCCTTGGCGACCATCCGCAGCACCTCGGTCTCGCGGTCGGTCAGCCGCGGCGCCGCCGGGCCGCCGGTCGCGTCCTTGCGCGGCGGGTCGGTGGCCATCCGACGGAACTCACCGAGCACCAGACCGGCCAGCCCGGGGGTGAACACCGGGTCCCCGATCGCGGTCCGGCCCACCGCGTCCACCAGTTCCTCGCGGCTCGCCGACTTGACCAGGTATCCGGTCGCGCCCGCCTTGACCGCCTCCAGGACGTCCTCCTGCTCGCCGCTGGCGGACAACACCAGGATCCGCACCGACGGGTCGTGCCGGACCAGTTCCCGCGCCACCTCGACGCCGGGCAGTTTGGGCAGGTGCAGGTCCAGGATCACCACGTTCGGCGAGGTGGCCCGGGCCCGCCGGACCGCCTCGGGACCGTCGCCGGCAGTGGCGACCACGTCGTGGCCCGCCGCCGCGAGGTCGCGGGCCACCGCCTCGCGCCACATCGGGTGATCGTCGACGACCAGGACCTTCAGCGGCGTCGGGGCCGACTCGGCCTCCGGTGTGGGTGTACTCGTCTCGCTCATCCGCTCCCCTGCCTCGGCACCCGGAACTCCAGCTCGGTGCCTTCTCCCGTCACCGACGACCACACCACACTGCCGCCGAGATCACGCACCCGGCCCTCGATCGACTGGGCCACGCCCAACCGGCCCTGGGCCCGGGCCGCCTCCAACCGGCCCGGAGCCATCCCCGAACCGTCGTCCCGGACGCTGACCACGATCTCGTCCGGCTCGTCCTCCACCAGGATCCACGCGTTGGCCTGCTCGCCGGCGTGCCGGCGCACGTTGTCCAGCGCCGCCGCGACCGCCGCGGCCACCTCGCGCGCCGCCGGGGTCGGCAGCAATACCGGCGTACCCGGCGAGGACACCGTCACGCGCGCGCCGGCGAAGCCGCCCAGCAGCACCCGCAGATCCTGCCGGGCCGGGTCGCCGTCCTCTCCGGATCCGGGCAGGTCGGCCGACTCGACCCGGGCGGGCGTCGCGGAGATCAACTGCCGCAGCGCCACCTCCTGCTCACCGGCCAACTTGCCCAGGCCCGCGGCGTCCCCGCCGATCTCGGCCCCGCGCCGTTGCACCAGCGCGAGCACCTGGAGCACGCTGTCGTGGATGTCCCGGGCCAGCCGCTCGCGTTCGCGTGTGGCCGCCTCCAGTTGCAGCGCGCGGGTCAACGCCTGTTCGCTCACCCGGGCGATCTCCACGACGTAGCCGACCGCGCCGCCCGCGAGCAGCAACAGCACGATGTTGTGCTGGTTGTCGGCGGTGAGCGCGCTGCGTTCGAAGATGTCGGCGGCGCCTATCGTCAGCGCCGCCGCCGAGCCGGTCCGCCAACCGCCCTTGATCGCGCACGCCAGCACCGGTGCCGAGGCCCACACCGTGGGCAGCGTCATCGTGCCCTGGGCGACCCGCTCGGGATCGTCCAGCCACCGGGTCGCGACCAGGCACCCGACGGCCACGCACAGGTCCAGGATCAGCAGCGGGGGCTCGCGGAAGGCGGGACTGCGGAAGCCGTACGCGGTCACCGCCGTCCAGACCACGAGCAGCGCCATCACGGCCCACCCGCCGACCGGGTGCCGATACTCGTCCGCGACCTGGGCGTACCGCACGATCGCGTAGACGAGGGCGAGCGTGCGAAAGACCGTGAGCGCCCGCCACAGCGACTGCTCGACCCCCACGTGAACCCCCAGGTGTGCCGGGTGCCGCCCGGTCAGGCGGCGGGTCGGCCGGAGCCGCCCGAGTCGTCGTTCGGGGTCGGCGCGGCGTCCGGGTCGGCGGCGTCCGTCGGGTCCACCGGCTTGTCGGCCACCGGCTTGTCGACCGCCTTGGCCGCCTGCTTGCGCGCCTCGTCGATCCGCTTCTTGGCGTCGGCCGCGTACATGTCCACGTACTCCTGGCCGGACAGCTCCATCAGCGCGTACATGATCTCGTCGGTGATCGCGCGCAGGATGAAGCGGTCGTCCTCCATGCCCTCGTAGCGGGAGAAGTCCAGCGGCTCGCCGACCCTGATGCCCACCCGCATCACCTTGGGCACGATCTTGCCGGGCGGCTGGATCTTCTCGGTGTCGATCATCGCCACCGGGATCACCGGGGCGTGCGACTCCAGCGCGAGCCGGGCGATCCCGGTCTTGCCCCGGTACAGCCGACCGTCCGGCGAACGGGTGCCCTCGGGGTAGATGCCGAACAGGTGGTCCCCGCGCAGCACCTTCAGGCCCGCGTCGAGCGCGGCCTCACTGGCCCGGCCACCGCTGCGGTCCACCGGGAGTTGGCCCACGCCCTTGAAGAACGCGGCGGTGAGCCTGCCCTTGACCCCGCGTCCGGTGAAGTAGTCCGACTTCGCCAGGAAGGTGATCCGGCGCGGGACCACCACGGGCAGGAAGAACGAGTCCGAGAACGAGAGATGGTTGCTCGCCAGAATCGCCGGGCCCCGGTCCGGGATGTGCTCCTCGCCCTCCACCCAGGGGCGGAAGAAGAGCCTCAACACGGGGCCGACGATCATCTTCATCAGCCGGTAGAACAACCCTGACCTCCTCCTCGGCAGCAGGACGAACCCTAGAGCATGGGTCCGGGGCGGGAGCGGTGTACGGCCGGGTCGGGCGAATCGCCGCGCCCCGCCCCGAAGCCGCGCCGAGGACCGCTCGCGGTGGATCCGCGGATCGCCGCGCGGGCGGCCTCCCGGGCCGGGTGCCGGCCGTGCGGCGGCGCTGTACGCATCGCGCACCCCGTGGGACGATTCCGAGGCGTCCAGGTGTTACGGAGTAAGAGGCGGAACCACTCGCCTGTCGACCCCGTTATGGAACCTGTATCGCCGTCGTCCACCGGTCGCCACAACTGCGTGGTGTCCACCCGGCCGGCTGGTCCCGCCAAGCCCGTCACCCGAAGGAGCCCGTTGGTGTCGATCCTGCCCGGTGCCGAGCCCCACCACCACGACGGCGGTCCCGTGGGCGTCCTGCTCTGCCACGGCTTCACCGGCACGCCGCAGTCGCTGCGACCGTGGGCGGAACACCTGGGCGCGGCCGGACTGAGCGTGTCGCTGCCGCTGCTGCCCGGTCACGGCACCCGCTGGCAGGACATGAACCTGACCACGTGGCAGGACTGGTACGCGACCGTGGACCGCGCGTTCGACCGACTGCGCGAGCGCTGCGACACGGTGTTCGTGATGGGCCTGTCGATGGGCGGCGGCCTGGCCCTGCGGCTGGCCCAGCAGCACGGCGACAAGGTGGCCGGCCTCGTGCTGGTGAACCCGTCCGTGCAGGCCGACGACCCGAAGATCAAGCTGCTGCCGGTGCTGCGCCACGTCATATCGTCGGCGCCGGGCATCGCGTCGGACATCCGCAAGGAGGGCTCGGTCGAGCTCGCCTACCCGCGCACGCCGGTCAAGGCGGCCTATTCGCTGTCCCGCTTCTGGCGCGTGGTCTCCGCCGATCTGCCGCAGGTCACCCAGCCGGTGCTGCTCCTGCACAGTCCGCACGACCACGTGGTCTCGCCGGCCAACTCCGAGACGGTGTTGGCCAGGATCTCCTCCACGGACGTCACCGACGTCCTGCTCAACGACAGTTATCACGTGGCGACGCTCGATCACGACGCGGAACGGATCTTCGCATCCAGCCTGGAGTTCGTACGCCGGCTCGCGCCGGACGCGCGAGCCCCGGAGACGGCCGAGAGGGACTGAACGAACGGTGCGCGGACGTGGCAACGGACTCGACGCGGAGTCCTTCAAGCCCCTGACCGACCTCGATCCCGAGGCGGCGGACGTGATGCTGGTCGCCCTGCGGGACGCGGGGGTCGCGGCGTACGTCTCGACGTTGGAACCCCGGGATCCGGACGAGGAGCCCGAGGAGATCGAGCGCCTGTGGGTGGACGCGACGGCGACGTCGCGGGCCCGGGCGATCCTGCGCTCGCTGACCGAGCCGTCCTCGCCCCGGACCCGGGCCAAGGAGGCGGCGACCGGACCGGCGGACATCCCGCAGGTGGATCCACCGCGCGCGGAAGGCGCCGAGCGGGGCGGACGCACCGACCGGGGCGAACCCGAGTCGCCCGCCGAACGGCCGGGCGACGACGAGGTGTGGGCGCAGATCGTCGCGTCCTTCGACAACGACGTGGCCGACCCGGTCCCGCGCTGGCCGGTGGCCGAGGACCTGGGCGGCGAGCGGTCGGACCGGGACGAGCCGGGCGAGGGATCGTTCAGGGTCGGGCTGCCCGCGGCCGCGGGACCGCGCGACTACTCGCTCGCGCCGCCCGGGCCGCCGGTGATCGACGAGTTGCACGAGGACCCGGAGGAGCACTTCGTGCCGCCTCCGCCTCCGCCGCTGCCCAAGACCGACGCGGCCACCAAGATCGCCTGGATCGCGCTGGTCGGCGGTCCGCTGTATCTGCTCGTGTCGGTGCTGCTGGGCCGCGCGGTCGGACCGTGGACCTCGTTCGCCGCGTTCGCCGCGTTCACCGGCGGATTCGTCGCGTTGGTGGCCCGGATGCGGCGAGATCGGGACGAGGACGACCCGGACGACGGCGCCGTGGTCTGATTCGACCTCATGTGGCTTGTTCGCGACCGGTTCTGACGGGACGTCATCCCGCATTCGGGGTCCCGGTCCGGGTACCTTCCTTGCGTGGACGCGGATAACGAGGGACGCCTGATCGGCGGGCGCTACCTGCTCGCCGACCGACTCGGGCGAGGCGGCATGGGTGCGGTCTGGCGAGCTCGGGACGAGGTCCTGGGGCGCGAGGTCGCGGTGAAGGAGATGTTGCCGCAGCCCGGCGCGGACGAGGCCGACCGGGCCCGGCTGCGCGAGCGTGCGGCGCGGGAGGCCCGGGCCGCCGCGCGGCTGAGCCATCCCTCGGTGGTGCGCGTCTACGACGTGGTCGAGGAGGACGATCGGCCGTGGATCGTCATGGAGTTGGTCCCCTCGCGCTCGCTGGCCGAGGTGATCCGCGGCGACGGCCCGATGGCCGCCGACCGGGTCGCCGAGATCGGACTGACCATGATCGACGCGCTGCGCACCGCGCACGCGGCCGGGATCCTGCACCGCGACGTCAAGCCCGGCAACGTGCTGATCACGCTCGACGACCGGGCCGTGCTCAGCGACTTCGGCATCGCGGTGGTCGAGGGCGACTCGTCGGTCACCCAGTCGGGCGTGGTGCTCGGCGCGCCGGCGTACATCCCGCCGGAGCGGGCCAAGGGCCTGAGTCCGACGGCGGCTTCGGACCTGTGGTCGCTCGGCGCGACGCTGTACGCGGCGGTCGAGGGCAAGGCGCCGTTCGAGCGCTCGACGCCGCTCGCGACGCTGACCGCGATCGTCAGCGAGGACCCGGCGCCCGCCAAGCACGCGGGCGCGCTCGACCCGGTGTTGCGCGCGCTGTTGGCCCGCGAGCCGCAGGAGCGGCCGGACGCGGCGGAGGCCGAGGCGATGCTGCGCGACGCGCTGCGCGAGATCCGGGAGGAGAACGCGGCGACCCGGGCGCTGCCGATGCCGCCCGCACCGCCGCCGCCCCGGCCCGCGCCGGCGGCGGACCCGAAGGCGGAGTCGATACCCGCGGTGGTGCCCGCGGCGCGCGTCACCGACCCGGATTCGGACGAAATACCCCGGGGCGAGGTGGAGATGGCATCGCCACTCGTCGCCCCACCCGCGAAACCCGCCGATCCGGTCCGCGAGGACCGCCCGGCGCGCGCGTTCCCGTGGTTGCCGCTGCCCGCCGCGATCGCGGCCCTGGTGGTCTTCGGCGTCGCGGTGGGCCTGATCCTCTTCCTGATCGTCCCGGCCGACGACAAGAAGCCCAACGCGAAAGCCGGCAGCACCGACTCGGCCGGTCCGCGGACCACTCCCTCCCCACCGGCGTCGCCGAGCGGCGCCGCGTCCGCCCCGGCCGCGGCCAATCTCACCCAGCCGCCGAGCACCGAGCCCGAGCGAAGCGACCCGAGCGGCACGCCGGCACGGACCACGCCGCAGACCACACCACAGCAGCAGCCGCCGGTCGAGCCGAACGGCCTGCCGGCGGGCTGGACTTCGTACACCGGCTCGACCACGGCCTACCGGATCGGGCTGCCGCCGGGATGGAGCAAGGTCAAGACCGAGGGCTCGCAGGAGTTCTTCGCCAACGCGGAGCGCACGCTCAAGCTCAACGTGGACACCGTCGCCAGTTCACCGACCGACCCGGTCGAGGACTGGAAGAACCTGGAACCCGACGTCCGCGGCAATTTCCCGAACTACCAGCGGCTGAGCATCGAGAAGGCCGACTACCGCGACTACCGCGCCGCCGCCTGGCACTTCACCTACGGCAGCACCGTCAAGCACCACGTGCTCAACCTCGGCTTCACGGTCCCGTCCGGGCGCGGCTATTCGCTGTACCTGGACACCCCGGACGCGGTCTGGAACGACCCCGCCACCCAGGAGTTGCTGGCCGGCTTCAAGGCGAGCTTCCAGCCCTGACCCGCCCGCGCGATCCGAGCGGCCCGGCCCGGCTCCGGCCCACCCGCGCCGCCCCGTCCGCCGTCAGGCGATGGGCACCCGCAGGTCGGCCAGCACCGGGCGGTGGTCGGAGGCCGCGGTGTAGTCGGCGTCCGTGACGTCGTCGGGGACGCCGCACCCGAGCACCTCGATGCCCTTGGACACGAACACACCGTCCAACCGGCGACCGGGATCGCGGCGCGGCGAGGTGAACTCCGAGCCGCTGGGCGCGGTCGCGTAGCCGTCCTGCAACTCCTCGGCCAGCCGGTCCCACCCGGGCCGGCCGGCCGACTCGTTGAAGTCCCCGGCCAGCACCCGGTGTTCGACGCCGAGGCCGGCCAGTCGGCGAAGCACCAGTTCGGCCTGTTCGAGCCGCTCGGCGGCGTCCAGGCTCAGATGTGTACTGGCCACCGCGAACTCGGCGCCGCCGACCTCGACCACGGCGGTGGCCATGCCACGCTGATGCAGTCCGGGTGTCCGCGGCAACAGCACGTCGTTCGCCCGGCGTACGCGCACCCGCAGGCCGCCGAGCAGCAGCGGGCCGGACGCGGTGCCGCCGCCGGTGATCACCACCAGGCCGCACTCGCGCGCGAATCGGGCCACGGCGTGCCGCCAACGCAGGAACCGGGGCGCCTCCTGGACGCAGAGCAGGTCGGGCGCGCAGTGTCGGACGATCCGCACGAGGGCCTCGCGATCGTCGCGCAACGAGCGCACGTTGTACGACATGACCCGGATCTCACCGGTACCGACAGACACTGGAGCCCCCTTGCCCGGCTCGGACCGCCCGGCCCGAACCACGATCGACCAGCCATGCGTCCGCCCGCTCGTCGGGCGGCGATTGTCCGCGCGCGGGCGCGGTCCCGGTACCGCGCGTCGCCGCGACACCGGTCAGCGGCGGGCCAGGTCCGCCGCGCCGACCAGTCCCGCGTCGCTGCCCAGCGTGGCCACCACGACCTCGGCACCCAACCGGTGCCCTCGGCGCAACACGCTGCGATAGGTCTCCAGAGCCGGGACCAGCAGCAGGTCGCCCGCGTCGGAGACGCCGCCGCCGATGACGAACGCGGCGGGGTCCAGCACGGCGGACAGATCGGCCAGGCCCTGACCCAGCCAGGTGCCGAGTTCGCGGAAGGCGGCGAGCGCGACCGGGTCGCCGAGCAGCGCGGCCTGGGTGACGTGCGGGCCCTGGATCCCGGCGGGCGTGCCGTTGCCGAGCGCGAGCAGCTTCTCCGCCGCCTCGGGGATGCCCGCCGCGCGGTCGCGCGCGTAGCGGGTCAGCGCGCTGCCGCTGGCGTACTGCTCCCAGCAGCCGTAGTTGCCGCACGGGCAGGCGAGGCCGTTCGGGACCACCCGCATGTGTCCGGGCTCACCCGCTATCCCGCCGCCGCCCCGGTACAACTCGCCGCCGAACACGATCGCGCCGCCGATGCCGGTACCGACGGTCACACACATCACGTTGGTGTGGCCCGCGGCCGCGCCGAAGCGCACCTCGCCCCACGCGGCGGCGTTGGCGTCGTTCTCCACCACGACCGGGAGGCCGATCAGCGCCTCCATCCGGTCGCGCAGCGGCTCGCCGACCCACGCGCCGACATTGGCCGAGAACAGTACGGTCGATCGGTCCGCGCCGATGAATCCGGCCGCGCCGAGCCCGACCGCCTCCACGACGTGGTTCCGGCGCAGGGTGTTGACCGCCTCGGCGATCACCCGCGCGGTGCCATCGGCGTCCTTGGGGGTCGCGATCTTGAGCCGATCGAGGATCACCCCGTCGGCGTCGACCACGCCCGCGAGGATTTTGGTGCCACCGATGTCGACACCGATCGTGAGTCCCATGTCGTCCCAAGCTCGTTCGCGTGCATTGCCCGCAACGGATCGTACTGGTCCCTTCCCCGGGCCCACCCCACCCGTACGCCCGCAGGTCATGGTGGGGATACCCGGAAACGGGCGGTCGACCGGGGGCCCGCGGCGCCGGGGACGCGGCCCGGCGCGTGGGGCCGGTTATTCGTCGTCGAGCCGAATCCGCTCGCTCTCCGCCGGCCGCGCGGCCCACCGGCGCTCCCGGTCACCCACGAAGGCCCGGTACGCGGAGGCCAGCTCGGAACCGGCCGCGGCCAGGTGCGCGGCGACCTCGGGATGCCTGCGCACCACCTGCTCGCGTACCGCCCCGGCCTGCTCCACGAGCGTCTCGGCCAACCTGCGCGCCTCCTCCGCCAACCGCGCGGCGGGCGCGTCGTCCCCCTTGTCGGCCCCGCTCAACGACTCGGCGAGCCTGCGGGCCTCCTCCCCGAGCCGCGCCCAGGGATCGACCCGCTCGCCACCGTCACGCTCCGTGTGCGCCCCTGCGTCGGCGGAGCCGGCATCCGCCTCGGCCGGCGGCACCCGGTCCGTGTTGTCCGCCCACGCGTCCGCACCGTCCCCGGCCGCGCCCTTGCCCGTCACCCGCTCGTCTCGGTCCATCCGACGCATTGTCCGCGCTCGCGCACCCCAACGCGAACAGAACCCCGCGCGAACGATCCGAGACCGCAAGCCCAACCAGACCGTCACCGAACCCGCGCACCCCCGCGAGGCACGGAATCGATCAGCGGAATCGAGCCCGGGAGTCGAGCCGGGAAACGAGCTTCGGGACGGCCGCGGCTCCCCCGTGCCGAACCTTCCTAGACCGAGCTCTCCGCCGGCCGCCGACCGGCACCGACCGTCGCGGCCGGATCCGGGGCCCGGGCCACGACCGCGTCCTCGACGGCCCGACCCGCCCGCCACAACCGCCGTCCCGACACCACCGTCGCCGCCACCAGCAGCGCGTTGCGCAGCCCCAGGGCCAGCACCGCGTGCGGCTGGGAGCCGATCAACTCGCCGAACCAGATCGGGAATTCGAGCACGGTCAGCGGCATCGCGCAGAGCAGCAGGACGGCTACCGGACGCTGCGTGGTGTCCGGCCGCACCAGGCACACCGCCGCCAGGCCGATCAGCCACACCAGGTACTGCGGGCTGATCACCCGGCTGGTCACCACGAAGATCAGCACCGCGCACAGCGCCGCGTCGCACGCCGTCGTGTCGGTGAACCGGCGGGCCCGCACCCGCCACAGCAGCAACCAGCCGAAGCCGAGCACGGTGGCGACCAGGCTGAGCCGGCCGACCGCCGAGACGTACGGGCCGTGGAACTCCAGCGAGCCGTAGCTCTCCTGGACCCGGCCGCTCCAGCCGAGCCGGGCCGCGACGTGGAAGGGCAGCGCGAACACCGACTCGACCTCGATGCCGCGTTCGCGCTGGTAGCCCAGGAACGCGAAGGCGCCGGGCAGCGCGACGGCGAAACCGAGCACCACGGCCGCGCCGCCGAGCAGGGTCCAGCCGTACACCCGGGCCGTCCGGCCCCGCCCGCGCAGTCCGACGAAGATCAGCACCGGCCATACCTTTATCGCCGCCGCGACGCCCGCGAGCAGGCCCGCGAGCCGGTTGCGGTCGGTGCGCCGCCCGCCGATCAGCAGCAGCGCGGCCACCGTCGGCGCGGTCACCGCGAGGTCGTAGCGGGCCAGGACTATCGGCCCCAGCAGCGGCACCGCCACCACCCACAGGGCCGCGCCGTACGGCGAGCCGCCGCGCGGGATCGTCCGGGCCAGCAGCCACAACACCACCGCGTCGGCGGCGACCATCAGCAGGTAGACCGATGTCGCGTAGTCGAACGGCAACAATCCGGGCAGCAGCAGCACTCCCGCCGCGCCCGGCGGGTACTGCCAGCGCACGTCGTCCACCGGGAAGGTCCCCGAGCGCAGCACGTGGAACCACTCGCGATAGATGGCCCGCGCGTCGCCGGTCACGAACGGCCACGGGTTGGGCAGCACGTCCATCGCGGTCAGCAGCAGCGGGATTCGGGTCACCGCCCAGACGAGCGCGAGCGTCCACGGGGCACCCGACGGGGTCCGAAGCGCGTTCCGGACACGGTGCGACTGCGGAGGGCTCACCGTCGGATCGTATCGAGGCGCCCGGGTCGATCCGGGCGTATCGGCGACGCGGCCGGGTCCGCGCGTCGCGGTCCGGGCGCCCCGATCATGCCGTCCCGGTTTCTCGGTCGTGCCGTCCCCACCCCTTCATCGTGCGATCCGAGGCCCTCCGATCGCGCGGGCCCGCCGGCCTCGATCGTGCGGCCCGGGATCCCCGATCGTGCGACCGGGATCCCCGATCGTGCGATCCGCGGCGAGGATTCCCCGTCTGGGATCCTCGTTCGTGATGAAGACCTTGATCGTCACCAACGACTTCCCGCCGCGCCCCGGCGGCATCCAGTCCTTCGTGCACTCCATGGCCCTGCGGCTGCCGGCGGACGGCGTCGTGGTCTACACGTCGTCGTGGAAGGACCGGGCGGAGATGGCCGCGTTCGACGCTGAGCAGCCCTTCCCGGTGGTGCGCGACCGCACTCCGATGCTGGTGCCCACGCCCGGCGCGGTCCGCCGGGCCCGCGAGATCGCCCGCGCCGAGGGCTGCGACACCGCGTGGTTCGGCGCGGCGGCGCCGCTGGGCCTGATGGCGCCCCGGCTGCGCGCGGTCGGCGTCGAGCGACTGGTGGCCACCACACACGGGCACGAGGCCGGCTGGGCGGTGCTCCCGGGCGCGCGGCAATTGTTGCGGCGGATCGGCGAGGGGGTGGACACGGTCACCTACCTGGGCGAGTACACGCGCGGAAAGATCGCGCCCGCGCTCACCCCCGCGGCGGCCGCCCGGATGG
Source organism: Embleya sp. NPDC001921 (assembly GCF_053594475.1). Taxonomy (NCBI): domain Bacteria; kingdom Bacillati; phylum Actinomycetota; class Actinomycetes; order Kitasatosporales; family Streptomycetaceae; genus Embleya; species Embleya sp. NPDC001921. Next base: position 46,373 of record NZ_JBSFEO010000023.1, on the reverse strand, counting down.
TGCAACTGCCGCCCGGCGTGGACGAGAAGGTCTTTCGCCCCGACGTCGGCGGGGCCGAGGTGCGGGCCCGGCACGGGCTGGGCGATCGTCCCGTGGTGGTGTGCGTGTCGCGGCTGGTCCCGCGCAAGGGCCAGGACGTACTGATCCAGGCGCTGCCCCGGATCCGGCGCCGGGTGCCGGACGCCGCGCTGCTGATCGTGGGCGCCGGGCCGTACCGGGACCGGCTGGAGGCGATGGTCGACGAGGTCGGGATGCGCGACTCGGTGGTGTTCACCGGCGCGGTCCCGTGGGCCGAGCTGCCCGCGCACCACGAGGCCGGCGACGTGTTCGCGATGCCGTGCCGGACCCGGCGCGGGGGGCTGGACGTCGAGGGCCTGGGCATCGTCTACCTGGAGGCGTCCGCGGTGGGTCGGCCGGTGGTCGCGGGCGACTCGGGCGGCGCGCCGGACGCGGTCCTGGACGGCGAGACCGGTTACGTGGTGAACGGCCGCTCGCCCGCCGCGGTCGCCGACAAGGTGGCGGGCCTGCTGGCCGACCCGGCCGAGGCGGCCCGGATGGGCGCGGCGGGACGGCGCTGGGTCGAGCGGGAATGGCGCTGGGACCTGCTGTCGGGGCGGCTGCGCGGGCTGCTGGACCCGGACCGGGCGGGCTGAGCCGCGACACGCCGAAGGCGGGCGGCCCGGGATTTCCCCGGGCCGCCCGCCTTCGATGTCGCGAGCGCCTGTCGGCGAGGTCGAGCGGGCTCGGGGCTCAGCCCTCGTAGATCTTCTCGATGTCCTGCTCGAAGTCCCGCAGCACGAGGTTGCGCTTGAGCTTGAGGGACGGCGTCACGTGGCCGCTCTCCTCGGTGAAGTTGATGGTCAGCACGCGGAACTTGCGCACGCCCTCGGCCCGCGAGACGGCCTTGTTGCCCTCGTCGATCGCGTCCTGGACGGCGGCCAGCAGGTCCGGGTCCTCGGCGAGGTCGGCGACCGTCGCGTCGGCGGGCTTGCCGTGCTGCTCCTTCCAGGTCGGGAAGGCCTCCGGGTCGATGGTGATCAGCGCGCCGACGAACGGCCGGCGGTCGCCGACCACCATGCACTCGCTGATCAGCGGGTGCGCGCGGATCCGGTCCTCGATCACGGCCGGCGCGATGTTCTTGCCGCCCGCGGTGACCAGGATCTCCTTCTTGCGTCCGGTCACGGTCAGGAAGCCGTCGTCGTCGAGCACGCCGATGTCGCCGGTGCGGAACCAGTCGCCCTCGAACACGTCGGCGGTGGCCGCCTCGTTCTTCCAGTAGCCGGTGAACACGTTCGGGCCCTTGGCCAGGATCTCGCCGTCCTCGGCGATCCGTACCGCCGAACCGGGCACCGGCCGGCCGACCGAGCCGATCCGGATCCCGACGGCCGGGTTGACCGTGTGCGCCGCGCACGTCTCGGTCAGGCCGTAGCCCTCCAGGACGGTGAAGCCGATGCCGCGGAAGAAGTGCCCGAGGCGGGTGCCCAGGGGTGCGCCGCCGGAGATCGCGTGGGTGGCCTGGCCGCCCAGCGCCGCGCGCAGCTTGCCGTAGACCAGCTTGTCGAACACCTTGTGCTTGAGCTTGAGGCCCAGGCTGATGCTCGCCGCGTCCATGCCCTCGCTGTAGGCGATCGCCGTCTCGGCGGCCATGTCGAAGATCTTGCCCTTGCCGTCGGCCTGCGCCTTGGCCGAGGCCGCGTTGTAGACCTTCTCGAACACGCGGGGCACCGCGAGCACGAAGGTCGGCCGGAAGGACGCCAGTTCCGTGGTCAGCTCCTTGACGTCCGGACAGTGCCCGACCCGTACGCGTGCCATCACGCAGCCGATCTCCAGGATCCGGCCGAGCACGTGCGCGAGCGGCAGGAACAGCAGGCAGCTCGACTTCTCCGGAATGAACAGTTGCTCGAGCAGCGCGACCACGTTGCCCAGCTCGGCCTGGAAATTGCCGTGGGTGAGGATGCAGCCCTTGGGCCGCCCGGTGGTCCCGGAGGTGTAGATGATGGTCGCGACCGAGTCGGCGCGCAGCGTCGCGCTGCGCTCCTCGACCACGGCGTCGGCCACATCGCGCCCGCCGGCGGTGAGCGCGGCCACCGCGGCCTCGCCGTCGCCCTCGTCGATCCGCCAGACGTGCTTGAGCTCGGGCAGCCGCTCGCGCGCCCGCTCGACCGCGCCCTCGTGCGCCGTGTTCTCCACGATCACCGCACGCGCGCCCGAGTCGGACAGGATCCACTCGAGTTGTTCGGCCGAGGAGGTCTCGTAGATCGGGACCGAGATCGCGCCCGCGCACCAGATGGCGAAGTCGATCAGCGTCCACTCGTAGCGTGTGCGCGACATCAGGCCGATCCGGTCGCCGGGCTCGATGCCCGCCGCGATCAGGCCCTTGGCGACCTCGTACACCTCGGCCAGGAACCGGGTCGAGGTCACATCGGTCCAGCGTCCGCCCACCTTGCGGGCGAGCGCCGCGGCATCCGGTGCCTCCGCGGCATTGCGCTTGATGAGGTCGGTCAGGTTTCCCTCGGCGGGAACCTCGGCCAGGGCCGGGACGCTGCACTCGCGCACTGATGCTCCTCGTTGCGGTCTCGGCGCCGGGGTTCGGCGCTGCCGTTTGCCGTTGTCTGTGTCGCCGGCGGGTCGTACTCGCCGGTGGGTCTCGCCGGTCCGTCTCCGGTCCGTCTCTTCGGTGGGTCTCGTCGGTGCGGCTCGTCGGTGGCTCTTGCCGTTTCGTTGACGGGGAGCAGACGTTACTGGCAAGTAGGTCCGGGGGACAGAGGTCCCGATGATCCTGTGCCCCGTCTCACGCCGCGGACAAGCCCACGCCCGGATCGACTCGGATCCCGTGCGGACGCCCGGTGCCCATCCGTCCCGATTCGGTCGTGCATGTCGAGAGTATCGATTCATCGCCGACGACGGGTGTGACGGAGGCAACCCCGCCGCGCCGTCGGTTTCGGTTCCGGCCCGTCAGTACAGTGACCGGCATGCGGGTCCACGTGGTGAGCGACGTCCACGGCGCTGCCGAGGCACTCGCCCACGCGGGCGACGGCGCCGACGCCCTGGTGTGCCTGGGCGACCTGGTGCTCTTCCTCGACTACCACGATCTGGACCGGGGCATCTTCACCGACCTGTTCGGCGTGGAGAACACCCGCAGGCTGCTCGCGCTGCGCAACGCCCGCCGGTTCACCGAGGCCCGGGAGTTCTCCGGGGCGTTGTGGGCGGGCGTGCCGGGCGGGGCCCGCGCGGCGATCGAGGAGGCGGTGCGCCGGCAGTACGCCGCGCTGTTCGCGGCCTTCCCGACGCCCACGTACGTGACCTACGGCAACGTCGACGTGCCCGACCTGTGGCCGGACTACGCGCGGGAGGGCGTGACCGTGCTGGACGGCCAGGTGGTCGAGATCGGCGGTCGCACCTTCGGCTTCGTCGGCGGCGGGCTGCGCACCCCGATGCACACGCCGTACGAGATCTCCGACGAGGAGTACGCGGCCAAGGTCGCCGCGGTCGGTCGGGTCGACGTGTTGTGCTGCCACATCCCGCCCGCGGTCCCGGACCTGACCTACGACGTGGTCGCGCGCCGGTTCGAACGCGGCAGCGAGGCGGTGCTGCGGGCCATCCACGAGACCGGACCGGACCTGGTGTTGTTCGGTCACGTGCACCAGCCGCTGCGGGCGCGGATGCGGATCGGGCGTACCGAATGCGTCAACGTGGGGCATTTCCAGGCCACCGGGAAACCGTACGTCCTCACCTGGTGAGCCGGTGCCACGTACGCGCAGGTCGGGCACGATAGCCTTCGAGCGGATCGGCTGTACCCAAGCATCCGGTGATGTTTGTCCGGGACAGCCACAACGGCTACGCGAGCTTCCGGAGGACTCCTCACGATGGCTGAACGGACCAGCTCGACCATCACGATCGACGCCACGCCGGCCGAGGTCATGGCCGTCATCGCGGGGTTCGAGGGCTATCCCGAGTGGACCGGCGAGGTCAAGGAGACCGAGGTCCTCGAGATCGACGAGGCGAGCGGGCGCGCGGTGCGCGTGCGGTTCAAGCTCGACGCGGGCGTGATCAGCGACGAACACGTGCTCGGCTACACGTGGGACGACGACCGCGAGGTGCGCTGGACCCTGGTGACCAGCCAGATGCTCAAGGCGCTCGACGGTCGCTACGCGCTGCGCCCGATCAGCGGCGGCACCGACGTCACCTACGAACTGACCGTGGACGTCAAGATCCCGATGTTGGGCATGCTCAAGCGCAAGGCGGAGAAGGTCATCATCGATCGCGCCCTGACCGGGCTCAAGAAGCGCGTCGAGAGCTGACCCGGCGGTGACGCGGGTCCTGTTGGTCACCGGCCTGCCGGGAGCCGGACGCACGACCGTCGCGGCGGCGACGGCGGTCGCCTCGGCACGGGCCGGGCGACGCACGCTGCTGCTCGCCGCCGACGGCACGCGGGACGTGGACGCGGTCCTGGACGTGCCGGTGGGCACCGACGCGTACGACGTGCTGCCGAACCTGACCGTGCGGCGGGTCGGCGCGCGAGCCGAGTTCGAACGCGAGTTCCTGCTGGTCCAGGGCCAGTTGGGCGCGGCCCTCGCGGTGGTCGGGGTGGATCCGCTGGATCCCGAGGAGATCACCGTGCTGCCCGGGGCCGGCGATGTGCTGGCGCTGCGGGTGCTCGCGCGGGCGGTCGGCGCGCGGCGCCACGAGCTGATCGTGGTCGACCTGCCGGCCGTCGAGCGCGCGGTGCCGGCGCTGGCGCTGCCGGAGGGGCTGGCCCGCTACCTGGATCGCCTGTTGCCGGTGGAGCGGCAGGCGGCACGGGCGCTGCGGCCGGTGCTGGCGGCGGTCGCCGGTGTGCCGATGCCCGAGGACTGGGTCTACGACACGGCCCGGCGGGTGACCGCCGAGTTGGAGGTGCTGCGCTCGCTGGTGGCCGCGCCGACGACCACGGTGCGCGTGGTGCTGCGCCCCGGGACGGTCGCGCTGGCGGCGGCGCGCCGGGCCGCCTCGGCGCTCGCGCTGTACGGGCACCGGATCGAGGACGTGATCGTGAACGGGGTGGGCGCCGCCGACTCGCCCGATCCGGCGGTGCGTTCGCGGGCCGAGGTGGCCCGGGAGACGGTGGACGCGCTGTGCGCGCTGTTCCCGCGGGTGCCGTTGGCGCAGATCCCGGCGCTGGCCGCCGAGCCGCTGGGCGCGGCCGAACTCGCGGACCTGGCAGCCCACTTCGGCCCGGTACGCCCGAGCGGCCCGGCCGAGGACGAGCACCTGATCGAGCGCGACGGCGAGCGGCTGTCGCTGCTGCTGCCGCTGCCGGGCACCGATCGCGACGACCTGGACCTGCTCCGGCGCGGCGACGAACTGGTGATCACGGTGGGCCCGAACCGCCGCCTGATCAAGCTTCCGTCGGCGCTGCGACGCTGTGTCATCGAGGGCGCGGGCCTGCGGGACGGCATGCTGCGCGTGCGCTTCGTCCCGGACCCGGCGGTGTGGATGCGCTCGTCGTCGTAGCGGCGACGAGGACGCCGGCGCCCGTGCCGATCCGGGCGGATCCCGGGCCGGCCGCAGCCGACCTATCCCTTCCCGTGCAGCCGTTCCCAGTCGCGCGCGAGCGCGATGCGCTCGGGAGCGGACGGGTGTGAGGCGAACAGGAACTGCAGGATCGGATTCGGGGTGACGTTGGAGCGGTTGGCCACCGCCAGGCTGTGTTGCATCCGGATGAAGGCCTCCGGGTCGCGGGTCAGGTCGAGCGCGTGCACGTCGGCGCGGGCCTCCAGGCGACGGCTGATCAACATCTCGCCGGGTCCGGCCAGCGTGCCGATCACCGCGACCGCCGCGAGCAGCAGGGCCAGCGAGCGCGGATCGCCCGCGTCGTCCGCGCCCGCCCGGCGCAGCAGCGGCGCGCACGTCATCAGCAGGCCGAGCGCGCAGACGCCCGCCGCGAGCGCCGCCGCGCCGATCAGCGTGCCGTGCAGCACGTCGTTGCGCTTGGCGTGCCCCAACTCGTGCGCGGCGATCAGCTCCACCTCGCGCGGATCCGCGTCCCGCACGGTCGTGTCGTAGACCACGATCCGCCGGGTCGAGCCGAATCCGGACACGTACGCGTTGAGCGCGGTGGTCCGCTTCGACGCGTCCGCGACCAGCACGTCGCGTACCGGCACCCCGTCCCGCTCGGCCAGTTGCATCAGCGACGTGCGCAGCTCTCCGTCCGGCATCGAGTGGAACTTGTTGAACGCCGGTTCCACCACCAGCGGGTACAGGAACGAGATCGCCACCACGAGCAGCGCGCCGGCGCCCGCCGCGAGCAGCCAGCCGGCCCGAGGCAGCGCGCGGATCAGCGCGTACAGCCCGAGCACGACCACCAGCAGCAGCCCGGTGGACATCGCGAAGCCCTTGGCCAGGTCCAGCCACCAGCTCCCCCACGACTGCACGGACAGCCCGTATCGGCGCCGGACCACCTCCAGGCGGGCCGCGAACGGCAACGTCGCCAGCCGGCCGATCAGGACCAGCACCAGGCCGCCGAGCAGGATCCGCCACGCCCATCCGCCGCCGAGCGGGCGGGCGACCGCCTCGATGATCCGCGCGCCGGCGGGGGTGAGTCCGAGCACGAGGGAGACCACCAGCGACAGCGCCATGGACAGGTAGGCGGGCGGGCGCGCGGCCCGGGCCAGCGAGCGGCCCCGGGCGATCTCGGCGGCGGTGAAGTCCCGGGCCGCGTCCGGGTGGGTGAAGCCGCCGGGCGGCTCGGCCAGCGGGCGCCACGGCGTGGTCACCACGATCGCCACCAGCAGCACCACGCCGGTGCACACCAGGCAGATCAGCAACAAGCGCTGGACCGACATGCCCGCCACGCCCCCGTCATCCGGCCTGCGTCCGCAGGTAGTCGAGCCACGTCCTGGTGAAGGAGTCGGGGTTGGTGCCCAGGACGGACACCATCGCCGACGCGAGCGCCGAGGCCGAGTCGGGCGCGTCGACCCCGGGCGGCCGTTCGGCGCCGACCGTACGGTACAGGTCGACCAGCTTGGCCTCGCCCCACCGCTCCGCGATCAGTTTGCACGCCAGCCAGCCCATCTCGTACGCCTGGGGCAGGTCCTCCTGCGTGGTCTCGAAGCTCGCGTCGGCAGGCAGCCGCACGGGCATCTTGCCCGCCTTGACGTCGCGGCGCAGTTCGGGAGCCGCCGTGCGCATCGTCTGCGCCGAGTCGAGGTAGCCGACGTAGTCCGCGAAGCCCTCGGAGAGCCAGGTCGGCGTCCAGGCCCGAGTGAACGCGCGGCTCGCCACGTGGGTGATCTCGTGCGTCATCACCACCCGGCGCTCCAGGTCGCCCAGCTCGCGGAACGCGTCCGGATTGACGATCACCCGGTCCGCGGCCGCCGCGTCCGCCGCCGCGCCGCGTTCACCGGTGGTCACCGCCGCGATCTTGGCGTACTTGCCCGGTTCGGCGCCCAGCAGTCGGGCCATCTGCGCCTGGGTGCCGGGCACCACGACGACCGTACGCCCGGGCCAGGACTCTCCCCAGACCGCGCTGACCCGGGGGACCGCCTTGTCCGCGATGTCGGCGAACTCGCGCATCACGTCGCGCGTACCGATCCCGAGCACCGTGCTGTGCGCGCCCTGCACGACCGTGACCGGCCCCAGGTCCCACACCTGGGCCGGGGTGCGCATCCCGGTCGCGGCGCCGTCGGTGTCGGCCGCCAGGTACCACGTGCCCGCGCGCAGCACGAAGGTCAGGTATTGCGGCACCCGCACGGGAGCCACGTCGTGTCCGGTGATCCGGTAGAGGAGGTCGACGTGCGCGGTGAGCACGGGGGCGCCCAGCGCGCTCTCGCGCGTGGCGGAGAGCTCGAACGCGTCGGGGGTGACGACCTCGTACTCCCACCCGGCGAACGGCACCTCGGCGATGTTGTCGAAGACGCCGGTCTGGGACTGCCGGAACTCGGCGTTCTGCGGGTCCAGGGTGTTCGTGAACGCCTCGCGGTCTCGGGACAGGACCGCGCTGGATCGCCGCTCCAGCAGCGCCCCGATCGCTATCCGGCGCGCGTTCGCGTGTTGTTCGTCGCCGTCCGCGGTGGTCCGGCCCGGGGTTTTCGAGGCCTCGGAGTGGGCGCGCGGGGGCGCGTCGGTCACCGTGTCCGCGATGAACCGGGTGACCCCGAGGACGGCCCCGAGCTGGGCGAGCGCACACACCACGATCAGGACCGGCAGCAGGCTGCGGATCCGGCGCGCGGCCCGATTCGGGTCATCCACCGGTCGATCGTAACGTGGGCGCGACCGGCGCCCGGTCCGCGCCGGGACCGGGCCCGCGGCGAACGGGTGCCCCGACGGACCGGGGCCGGGTCAGGCGGGCCGGACGACCTTGGCGATCGGCATCGACCTCAGCGGCGCGTAGCGCACGTTCGTCCCGGGCTTGGGGGCGTGGATGATCCGCCCGGCGCCGACGTAGACGCCCACGTGGGTGTATCCGCCGAAGTAGACGACCAGGTCACCGGGTCGGATCTCGGCGATCGGGATCGCGCGGCCCGCGCCGGCCTGCGCCTGCGACGTGCGCGGCAGCACGACGCCGGCCTGCCGCCACGCCCAGCCGGTCAGACCGGAGCAGTCGAACGAGTCGGGGCCGCCGGCGCCCCAGACGTACGGCTTGCCCAGCGCCCTCGTCGCGGCGGCCACCGCGATCGCCGCACGGCCGTCGATCGGGGCCGTCCGGGCATCGTGCGCCGACCCCGGCCGGGCCGCCTCGCGCGAGGCGCGGTTCGGGTCGGTGCCGTCGGCGAACCCGCCCGCGGACCCCTCGGCCGGTCCGTCGGCGGCCAGGAACCGGGCCCGATCCGACGCGTCGAGCGTGTTCAGCAGCTCCCGGGCCCGGATCAGCCTGCTCTCGGCCTCGGCCCGCTTGGCCGCGAGATCCCTGCGGCCCGCCTCCAGCGCGGCGAGCGTGTCGGCGGCCTCGCGACGCTCCTGGTCCAGCGTGCGCCGGGTGGACCCGGCACGGACGATCGCGTTCCGCTGCCGCTCGGCGAGCCGGTCCAGGGTGGATGCCCGGGACAGGTACTCGTCGGGTTTCTCGGACATCAGCAGCGCGAGCGTGGGATCCACGCCACCGCCCCGGTACCGCGCCGCCGCCATCGAGCCCAGATCGCCCCGGAGGACCACCAGCTCGGCCTGCGCGTCGGCGATCCGGCCCTGCGTGCGAGCCACCTGCTCGCGCAACCGCTCCTGCCGCTCGGCGAGGCCGTTGTACTCCTCGGTGGTCGCCTCGGCCTGGTGATACAGCTCGCCGATCCGCTGCCGCACCTGCTCCCGGGAGGGCGCCGGGTCGGCGTACGAAACGTTCGAGGCGAACGCGACCGCCGTGAAAGCGGTGGCGGTCAACACGGTGACCCGGGTCTTGCCGGCCCTGCTCGGCCTGCGATGGGACGCCACGGAGTGGGCTCCTTCTCCGGGCCCGGCTACCCGCCGTCCGGGCCGGACGGTCGAGTGCTCGGGCGCTCGACCGGCGACCTTAGTGACCCAAACATGATCACTTCAAATCAATCGGCCAATTCCGTGTCGCTCTCCGCCAATTCCCCAAAAAAGGACACTCGGCGGTCACCTCTCGCGCTCGACCGATCGACGAACGCTCGGCATCTCGCCGTTGTCGCGCAATTGCGCACCCGCCGCCGCGAGCATCCCCTCGGCCGCGAACAGCCGCAGCGCGGTGAGGGTTTCCTCGTCCAACTCGGCGTAGTCGAGCTGATCGGCGTGCTCGCCGTACTCCCCGGAGTCGGCGTATTGCGAAACAAATGATAATTCGGACGATATACCGGAGTCGATCGATCGAACGCTGATCAACGCCGGCCCGATCGAGGCCGGAATCGCGCAGCCGGCGCCGGCGCGCCCTCGGCCTCGGTGCGTACGACAGGCGATGCGCATGTGGCTTCTCCCCTTTCGTCGACTTTCCTCGTCAACGGTAGGGAGCGGCACCGACACGCGGTGCGAACGGCGCCCGTGCGCCCGGGGTCAGCCGCGGGTGAGCCTGCGCAGCAGCATGGTGGAGGGCACCGGGCGGGCACCGGCCTTGCGCACGCCCTCGGCCACCTCGCGGTCGGTGGAGACCACCACGACCGGGCGGCCCGGCGGCTCGGCCCGGACCAGCCGGCGAATCAACTCGTCGGCCGTCTCGCCCGGCTTGCTGAACATCACCCGCACCCCGCGCGCGGGGGCCAGCAGCACCGGCGCGTCCAACTGCGCGCCGTCGAACACGCACGTCACCTCGCAGCCGGTCTGCGCGGCGAGCCCGGTCAGGCCGCCGACCAGCCGGTCGCGCTGCTTGTTCAGCGCGAGCGTGGGATAGCCGGTCTTGGTCACGTTGTAGCCGTCGATCACCAGGTGCGCCTGCGGCAGCGCGAGCAACTGGTCGAGCAGCGCCGGGTCGTCGCCCTCCAGCGCGCGCTGCGCGATGTCCTTTATCCCGGACGCGCCCGGCACCACCGCGTCCACCATGTCGGCGGGCCGGATGCCCACCGGCGGCAGCGCGAGCTCGCGGCGCAGCCCCTGGGCGGCCTCCAGGACGGTGTCCAGGAGCAGCCGGACCCGGGTGTCCTCCATGCTGCGTCCCTCGCGGGCCGCCCGACGGCTGGCCTCCAGGGCCGATTCGACCTCGGCGACGCGACCGCGCAGCCGGCGCGCCTCCTTCTCCGCGGCGGCGACCGCGGCCTGCGCCTCGACCCGCACGGCGTCCAGCTCGGAGCGGGCCCGGCGGGCCTCCTTCTCCTCGTGCTTGGCGCTGCCCTGGAGGCCACGTACCTGGCGGCGCAGGTGGTCGGCCTCCTTGCGGGCCGTCTCCAGCTCCGCGCGCAGCCGCTCGTGCTCGGTCTTGGAGGCCGCGCGCAGTACGCCGACCTCGTGCTCGAGGCGGGACAACGTCTCGGCGGCCTCGGCCTCGGCGCGATCGGCGGCGGCCTCCTTGGCCGCGTCGCCGGCGGTCTCGATCAGGCGGACCCAGCCGCGCGGGCGCAGCAGGTACGCGGCGGCGGCCACGTCGAGCGGGTCGGCCGCGGCGGGCACGTTGCCGGCCTCGAGCGCCTCGGAGATCTCCGGCAATCCCTTGCGAAAGCGCTCCGCTATGCGCTGCCGGAACACCGGGTCGTTCTCCAGCGCGGCGGCCAGCGGCGTCGCGGCGAACTTGGCCCGGCGCTGGTGGGTGAACCGGGCGAACCGGCGCAGCGGGCCGGGCACCTCGTCCGCGGTCATCGTGCCGAGCGCGTCCGCGGCCACCGAGATCACCCGCACCCGAACCGCCTCGGGCAACGGCCCGGACAACGCCTCGGGCTCGACGGCCTGCGGATCGCCACGCTCGGGGTCGTCGGCCCCGACGGCTCCGGGCTCGGCGCGGGCGTCGGCCTCCGCGCCGGCGGCGACATCGGGTTCGGTGGTGGGGTTCGGAGCGGTGGTGGGGTTCGGAGCGGTGGTGGGGTTCGGAGCGGCCTCGGCGCTCGCCGGCCCGGCCGGGTGCGCGTGGGCCGCGGGGGCGGCGGTCCCGTGCGGCTCCGGATCGACCGCGTGGTCGACGGGTGCCTCCGGGGCGGCCTCGGAGGCGACGGACACCGGGTCGGTCTCCGCCTCGGCCCGGGGTTGCGCGTCGAGGTCGGGCTCGGCGGCCGGCACCGCCTCGGCGGCCTCGGCGGCGTGCGCAGGCGTGACCTCGTCCGCGCGGGTATCCGGTCCGCTCACTGCTCCTCCGGTCCTTCCCGTTCCCTTGAGGCCCCTCCCCGCGTCACCGTTGCCGGGACGCCGACGCCTTGATCATGGCGTGTTCCGGAGCGGGGACGGCCGCGCCGGGCCGCCCCGATGCCGAAACGATGCACAGTCCCATTGTCGCCGCACGGTCTCGGCGCTCAGCTCGCGTCGGGTCGCGCCACCAGTTCGACGGAGTCGGTCGCGTTGCACCAGCGGCAGCGCACCGACTCGATCTCGTCGGAAACGATCTCGCGCTCCTCGACCCGGGCGACGCCCGCGAGGTCGAGGTGGGTGAACTCGACCGCCTTGGTGGTCCGCGTCACGTCGAACCGGGTCAGGTTGCCGCACAGCGAGCAACGCCACCGGGTGTCCTCGGTGGGGGCCTGGATCGACATGCGTGTTCCCTTCCTGTCTGGTCTGCGAGCGTCTGCCGGTCCGCGAGCGGCCCGCGTACACCCATGATGCCGGGCGGCGAGAGGTACCTGGGCGCGGCCGTGTCGGGCCGGAAACGTACCGTCCGGTACATGAGCAGCACCGCGCACCGGGATTGCCGGTCACGAGGTTCGGCGAATCAGGGCTTGCCGGCGGCCGACCGGCCGCGGCGTTCCCGCCCGCCGGACAGTATCGCCCCGGGCCACGAGTTGCGAACCATGCCCGGGTCCCGAGCGATTCGTGACGAGGTGGAGCGCCAGGTGTTCACGGTCGTCGATCTGGAGACGACCGGCCTGGATCCGCAGGAGGCGCGGATCACCGAGATCGCCGCCGTACGCCTGCGCGGATCGGACCGTCTGGGCGAGTTCGCGACCCTGGTCGCGCCCGGCGTACCGATCCCGGAGTTCATCACCGACCTGACCGGGATATCCGACGACCTGGTGGCCGACGCGCCACCGCTGCGGCTGGTGTTGCCGGCGTTCACCCGGTTCGCCGAGGACGCCATCCTGGTCGCCCACAACGCCCCCTTCGACGTGGGCTTTCTGCGTGCGGCGAGCCTCGCCTGCGACGCGCCGTGGCCCGATCTGCGGGTCGTGGACACGCTCGCGCTGGCCCGCGCGCTGCTGCCGCCCGGGACGGTGCCGAACATGCGCCTGGGCACGCTCGCGCGGTACTTCGAGGCGCCCACCGACCCGACCCACCGAGCGCTGGCCGACGCCCGGGCGACCGCGCACGTCCTGCGCGCCTTCATCGGCCGAATGCACGCGAGCGGCCGGCACGAACTGTCCGACCTGCTCACCCTCGGCCGGCCGGCCGCACCCAGGGTGTGGCCGGAGCAAACCACTCCGATCGGGTGAAGCAGCAGTCGCGCCACCGACACCACCCGGCGCGCGTGCGCCGACTAAGCTCGGGCACCTTGTCGTCGAGAGCCGGAGGACTATCCGTGATCACCGCGATCGTGCAGGTCAAGACGCGTGTGGACCAGACCCCGGAAATCGCGGAGGCGATCGCCGCGATCGAGGGCGTGAGCGAGGTCTACTCGGTGACCGGAGAATTCGACCTGATCGCCATGGTGCGCGTCCGCGCCCACGACGACCTGGCCGACGTCATCCCCGGCCGCCTCAACAAGGTCCCCGGTGTGGAGGCCACCACAACCCACATCGCCTTCCGCACCTACTCCCAACACGACCTCGAAGCCGCCTTCGCCATCGGCCTGGAATAACCCCACGTCCGGGCGCCCCAAAAGCGCCCGGACCCACCCCGCCCAACACGCGACACACCCCCGGCGAGGCCACCCCACCCCGGGCCGAGTCCAGCCCGCCCGGCGCTCGAGAACACCTGCCCCGGCGCAATCAAGACCCAAGCCCCACCGCCTGACGACACCACATCCAGCCCGTCCGGCGCTCGAGGACACCCCCGGCGGGGGCCACCCAGCCCGTCCGGCGCTCGAGGACGCCCGGCCGGCGAGGCCAAAACCCCCTACGCCGCAGGCAATTGCCGCACGGAGCGCGGGTCCGCGTCCGGAACGCAGCGCCCCCCATCGACCGTGTAGCTCCACAACGCCCCGCGCTCCACGATCTCCCGCACCGCCCCCGCGAAGCGGTCCAGGTGCTCGACGGGCGTCCCCAGACCGAAGCTGACCCGGATCGCGTTGAGGTTCTGCTCGCCCTCGGGCGCGTCCGGCGACCCGCACTCGGTCGGCTGGTCGGCCCGCCCGCCCAACAGGTGCCGCACCAGCGGATGAGCGCAGAACAACCCGTCCCGCACGCCGATCCCGTACTCCGCCGACAACACCGCGGCGAACCGCGAGCTGTTCCACCCCTCGACCACGAACGAGAGCACCCCCACGCGCGCCGACTCCGGCCCGAACAGCTCCAGCGTCCGCACCGCCGGAATCCGCGCCAGTTGCGCCCGAAGGCGCGCGAGCAGCGCCTCCTCGCGGGCGACCAGCGCCGCCGGCCCCGCCTCGGTGATCGCCCGGCACGCGGACGCCAACGCGTAGGCGCCGATCACGTTCGGCGACCCCGCCTCGTGCCGGGCCGCACCGCGCTGCCACTCCACGTGGTCCCGGCTGACCGCCTTGCTCGCCCCGCCACCGGCCAGGTACGGCTCGGCCGCGTCCAGCCAGTCGCCCCGCCCGGCCAACACGCCGGAGCCGAACGGCGCGTACAGCTTGTGCGCCGACAGCGCGATCCAGTCCACGTCGAGGTCGGCCACCGACACCGGGTGGTGCGGCGCCAGTTGCGCGGCGTCCAGCACGATCCGCGCGCCGTGCCGGTGCGCGACCTCGGCCAGTTCGGCGACCGGGAAGAGCTCACCGGTCACGTTCGAGGCGCCGGTCACGCACACCAGCCGGGGGCCGTCCCCGGACCCGGCGAGCGCCGCCTCCAGCGTCGCGACGGCCTGCGCCGGCGAGGAAGGCGCGGCCAACTGGGTCACCCCGGCGTGCCGGCGCCACGGCAGCAGCGCGGCGTGGTGCTCGGTCTCGAAGACGAACACCCGGGTGCCGCGCGGCAGTACCGACGCGAGCAGGTTGAGCGAGTCGGTGGTCCCGCGGGTGAACAGCAGCGTGTCGTCGGCCCGCAGCCCCAGGAAGCTCGCGACCGTGGCCCGGCTCTGCTCGTACAGGTCGGTGGACAACTGGGACAGGTAGCCGGCACCGCGGTGCACGCTGCCGTAGTAGGGCAGGTATGTGGACACGTCGTCCCACACCCGCTGTAGACACGGCGCGCTCGCCCCGTAGTCGAGCGCGGCGTACTCGACCTCGCCACCGGTGACCAGCGGAACGAGCACGTCCCGCCCGACCACGGGCAGCGGCGCGGCGATCGCGACGTCACAGTCGAAGGCGGAAGCGGCGGCGGCGGAAGCGGTGTCGACGGTCATGGCGAAACTCCTCGGCAGGCACGGAACGCCCCAGCGGATGTCGCTAAATCGACATCAAAACGCACCGGGTGGTCCGCTGGTGAAATGTGGTCTCAAAAAAGCGACGCGCGACGACTCAGCGCGTACGGATCAGGGCGATTCGCCCGTTTCGAGAAAGAGATTTCACGCCATCACATGCTCCCCAGGTACAGGACCCCCGGGTCACATGGAGCAATTGCCTGCCGTCATGCAAGGGGTCCGCGCTTGCCGGGGCGCCTTACGACGCCCGGCCGTGTCATCACCCGGGGCACCCCACCGCGGAGCGAGGGTTGCCGGACAGCAAGCCGGGGCTTTCCACTGTCACTCGTGACCTGCGCAGAATTATTACCGGACGGAACGCCCCGCGCAACGACGGCCCCATCATTCCCACATCCTGGACGGCACGACGCCGGGCGGGTCGACCTCGACCCACCCGGCGCGCGATCCCCCGCCCGAACCCGCTATCCCCGCGCGAACGACCGGGTCGTGGCCACCCAACGATCCAGCGCGGCCTGCGCCGCGCCCGAGTCGATCGCCTCGGCGGCCCGATCGATCCCGGCCGCCAACTGCTGGGTCAGCGATCCCTCTCCCGGGCCCAACGCGGCCAGCGCCGCCGCCGAGTTCAACAACACCGCGTCGCGCACCGCGCCCTGCCCGCCCGCGAACAACTTCCGGGCCACCTCGGCGTTGAACGCCGCGTCGCCGCCGCGCAACGACTCGATCCCGTTCAGCGGGATGCCCAGGTCCCGCGGGTCCACCCGGTCCTCGCGCACATCGCCGTCCCGCACGATCCACACCTGCGACGTGGTCGTGACGGTCAACTCGTCCAGCCCGTCGTCGCCCCGGAACACCAGCGCGGTCGCGCCCCGATCGGCCAGCACACCGGCCACGATCGGCGCCATCCGCAGATCCGCGACCCCGATCGCGTGGAACCGGACCCGGGCCGGATTGGTCAACGGCCCCAGGAAGTTGAACGTGGTCGGCACGCCCAACTCGCGCCGCGCCTGCGCCGCGTGCCGCAACGACGGGTGGAAGCGCTGGGCGAAGCACAGCGTGATGCCCGCCTCCTCGGCCGTCCGGGCCACCTGCTCCGGGGTCAGGTCCAGCACCACACCGAGCGCCTCGAGCACGTCGGCGGCACCGCTGGACGAGGACGCCGCCCGATTGCCGTGCTTGACCACGGTCTCGCCCGTGCCCGCGACCACGATCGCGGACATCGTCGAGATGTTCACCGTCCGCGCGAGGTCGCCACCGGTGCCGACGATGTCGACCGTACGACCGGGCACCTCGATCGTCGACGCGTGCGCGTACATCGCCCGCACCAGACCCGAGACCTCGTCCACGGTCTCGCCCTTGGCCCGCAGCGCGATCACGAACCCGGCCACCTGCACCGGCGTCGCCTCGCCGGTCATGATGTGGTCCATCGCCCACGCGGTCGCGTCGGCCGGCAGGTCGTCGCCACGCATGAGCGTCGCCAGGAGGTCCCGCCAGGAACGGGCCGCCGGGTTGCCGCCGCTCTTGTTCGTAGAGGCCGAGGCGCCCATGGTCCGCTCCCGCTGTGTCATCGGATAAGTCCGCGACAGCGTACCCACCGCGCCTGGCGCGGCCGGGTGGTTATCCGGGATGCGGTCAGGCCGGCTGGCGTCCCGCGATCCGGCCCCGGATCAGGTCGGCGGCCGCGTCCGCGAGCGTGCGCGGATCCAGCGGGTGGGCGACCACCGCGTCCGCCCGGCACCACGTGGCCAGCCACGCGTCCTGCGGACGGCCGACCAGGGTCAGCACCGGCGGGCAGTTGTAGATCTCGTCCTTGAGCTGACGACACACACCCATGCCACCGGCCGGAGCGGTCTCCCCGTCCAGGATCACCAGATCGATGCCGCCCTTGTCCATCGCCTCGATCACGGCGGGCTCGGTGGCGCACTCCAGGTATTCCACGAACGGCACGTCGACGGCGGGCCTGCGCCCGAGGGCGAGGGTGACCTTCCGTCGGGTGTTGCGGTCGTCGCTGTACACGAGGACGGTCATGGTCTCGCCGCGCGTCATGTCCACCTGCCTGTGTCTGGGCTGCGTGTGTTCAGGGCTGCGTATGTTCAGGCCGTGCGTGTTCGGTACGGACAACACTCGGATCGACCCGGATGTTAGCGCTTTTCCGCACGAAAATGTGTGCCTCGTCACGCGCTCGTCCCGCCCCCGGCCGGCCCCGGTCCGGCCCCGGCGGCACCGACCGCACCCCCGACGCGCCCCGAATCACCCGCGCGCGAGCACCTCGTAGCCCTCGGCGTCGCCGCCCAGGCGCTGGGCCAGGCCCGCCATCCGGGTCCGCTCCCGGGCCGGCTCCAGGCCGGTGATCACCTGCTGTCGGGAGATCAGCACCCGCAGCGGCCGCTCGTCCGGGGCCGGCGCCACCACCCGCCAGCCGTCCGGCGTCAGGATCCGGGCCGCCTCGTCGGCCGCCGCCAGGTCCGGCAGGGTCAGCACGTGCCGCATCACGAACGGGCCGGTCTCCACCGCGACTCCGGCCGCCCGCATCTGCGCGACCACCGCCGAATCGGCGCGCGAGGGATCGAAGCAGGACCCGACCACGACGAGCGTGCCGTCGTCGACGAGCACGGGAGCGGGTTCCGGTCGCCGCCGGCGCAGGAAACGTTCCAGGATCATGCGGCGACGCTACTCGGCCGCGTCGGCCACCCTCGGCTCGGGCCCGCGGGCCACCCGGACGGCCGAGTCGGCCTCATCCGTTCGGGCAGAGTCACCCGGACGAGTGCTCTTCGGCACGGGTTTTCCGGCGCCGTCCAAGCCCTGCTCCGCACCGCCGCCAGCCTCGGCCGCCTCGCGCGCCAATCGCTCCTCGCGCGCCTTGCGGCCGGCCTCGATCAGTTCGAGTCGATCCAGCCGGCGGTCCTCCCGGACCGCCTCGCGCTCGGACGCCCGGGCCCACTGCACGAACAGCACCAGGAAGACGAGCAGTCCGATGATGTCGCCGCTGCCCCACAGGATTCCGCCCGCCGTGCCCTGGTCGGAGAGCGGACTCGCGCCCCAGTCGCGGCCGAGGTCGTTGTACCAGTCACCGGCCAGGACATTGGACGAACTCATGATCGCGATACCCAGCCACGCGTGGAACGGCAGCGTCGCGAACACCGCGAGCAGCCGCATCGGATAACTCGCGCGCGGCATCGGGTCCAGACCCAGCAACGGCCAGAACCACATGCAGCCGATGATCACGAAATGCACGTGATTCATGTCGTGCATGAAGGTGTTCCGCAACGTCAGCTCGTACCAAGGGGTGAAGTACAGGGCGAACGGGTTGAGCACGAAGACGAACCCGGCGAAGGCCGGGAAGGTGACCACCTTCGCGTATCTGCTGTGCAGCAGCGCGTTGAGTCGATTGCGCCACTTGGTCGGCAGGGTGCGCAGCGCGAGTGTGATCGGCGCCCCGAGCGCCAGGAAGATCGGCGTGATCATCGCCAGCACCATGTGCTGGACCATGTGCACACTCAGCAACACGGTGTCGTACGCGGCCAGCGCCGACTCGGTCGCGAGCAGGAACGTGCCCAGCCCCAGTCCCAGGAAGGAGAAGCTCCGCCACCGCGACCACGAGTCCCCACGGGCCCTGAGCTTGTGCACCCCGTACAGATAGAGGCCGCCGAAGAGCATCGCGACCAGGATCGGGATCGGCTCGAACACCCACCCGGTCAGGAGCCGAATGGGGGTCAGTTCCGGCGGTACGTTCCCAGGGGTCGCGTGCGCCAGAAACACCCCGGCGTCGCCTGCAGAGCCACTCACGGAACCAGAGCCTAACCCGGACACGTTGTACAAAGGTTGCCCCCCGAAGTGTGGGCAGATCCGGCGACCGCAATAATGGCCGCCGTGGCGACAGCAACTTCACTAGAAACCGGGCCCCCCTCACACGGGACACACGGGACGCTCAACCGTCCCAACTTGGTCAGCATCGGCACGATCGTCTGGTTGGCGTCCGAGCTGATGTTCTTCGCGGCCTTGTTCGCGATGTATTTCACGATCCGCTCCGTCACCGGCGCGGACGCTTGGCGTGAGCACGCCAGTGAGCTGAACATCCCGTTCTCGACGGGCAACACGACGATCCTCGTGCTGTCCTCGCTCACCTGCCAGCTCGGCGTCTTCGCGGCCGAACGCGGTGACGTCAAGAAGCTCAGAATGTGGTTCGTCATCACCTTCGTGATGGGCGCCGTCTTCGTCGGCGGCCAGGTGATGGAGTACACGGAGCTGGTCAAGGAGGGCACGACTCTCTCGTCGTCGGCTTACGGTTCGGTCTTCTACCTGACCACCGGCTTCCACGGCATGCACGTGACAGGCGGTCTGATCGCCTTCCTGCTGATCCTCGGACGCACCTACGCGGCCCGACGGTTCACGCACGAGCAGGCCACGGCCGCAATCGTCGTCTCGTACTACTGGCATTTCGTCGACGTGGTCTGGATCGGTCTGTTCTTCACGATCTACGTCATCAGGTAGACGTCCCGACACTTACTACGCAGACGACATTGGACCGGGGTTTTCCGTGAAAAAGCTCTCCGCGCGGCGACGCCACCCCTTGGCGGCGATCGTCGTACTCATCTTCGCGCTCGCGGCCACGGGGGGTCTGTACGCCGCGTTCGCGCCTGCCAAGAAGGCGGAGGCCGACGATTCCGCCTCCATCGCGGTCGAGGCGGGCAAGAAGCTCTACCTGAGCGGTTGTTCGACCTGCCACGGGCTCGACGCCCAGGGCTCCACCGACGGCCCGTCCCTGATCGGCGTCGGCGCGGCCGCCGTCGACTTCCAGGTGGCGACCGGCCGGATGCCGCTTCAGCAGCCCGGTGCCCAGGCGCCGCGCAAGCCCGAGGTCTACACCCAGGCGCAGATCGACCAGCTCTCCGCGTACGTGGCCTCCCTCGGCGTCGGACCCAAGGTCCCGACGGCGAACATGTACGCCCCCGACGGCGACATCGTCAACGGCGCCGAGCTGTTCCGCACGAACTGCTCGCAGTGCCACAACTTCTCCGGTGAGGGCGGCGCCCTGACCGAGGGCAAGTTCGCGCCGCCGCTGAAGAACGTGGACCCGAAGCACATGTACGAGGCCATGCTCACCGGCCCGCAGAACATGCCTTCGTTCCCGGACAGCACGATGCCCGAGCAGCAGAAGAAGGACATCGTCACGTACGTCAACGAGACGACCAAGAAGGAGCCGAACCCCGGCGGCCTGGGTCTCGGCCGGCTCGGCCCGGTCTCCGAGGGTCTGTTCGGCTGGATCATCGCGCTCGGTCTGCTCATCGGATGTGCGATCTGGATTGCCGCCCGGACCCCCAAGGCCAGGACCAAATGAGTAGCCAGGACAAGTCTGAAGTGCCTGAAGAGCACCTGCCCGAGGTCCACGCCTCGGCACATGTTCCGGCGGAAGGCGACCCGTTCGCCGACCCCGGCCTGCCGGCCCACGAGCCGCGCGTCACCGACATCGACGAGCGGGCCGCCAAGCGCGCCGAGCGTCAGGTCGCGTTCCTCTTCGTGATCTCGATGTTGTCCACGATCGGTTTCATCTGGGCGTACGTCGGCATCGACAAGTACCGCATCATCGACATCTTCTTCTTCGGGAAGATCGGTGCCCAGAACCTCGCGCTCGGCGGCTTCCTCGGCCTCGCGCTGTTCTGCATCGGCGCCGGCGCGATCCACTGGGCGCGCACGTTGATGACGGACGAGGAGATCGTCCAGGAGCGGCACGAGTTCACCTCGGACCCGGAGACCCGCGAATACGCGATCCGGGAGTTCACCCAGGGTGCCGCGGACTCGGTGATCGGTCGCCGCCCGCTGATCCGGCGCACGATGATCGGCGCGATGGCCCTGGTGCCGCTGTCCGGCGTCGTGCTGCTGCGCGACCTCGGTCCGCTGCCGGGCACCAAGCTGCGGCACACCGATTGGAAGCCGGGCGTCGAGCTGATCAACGAGGCGACCGGTCTGCCGATCAAGCCGGACGACATCGTCAAGGGTTCGCTGACCATGGTGCTGCCCGACGGCCTGGTCAAGAAGTACGGCCCGGCCGGCGAGAAGGAAGAGCTCTCGCACGGCTGGCTGGAGAAGGCGGGCATGTCCGCGGTCCTGGTGGTCCGGCTGGAGCCGGAGGACATCAAGTCCAAGAAGGAACTGGACTGGGGCTACGAGGGCATCGTGGCGTACTCGAAGATCTGCACCCACGTGGGTTGCCCGATCGGCCTGTACGAGCAGCAGACGCACCACCTGCTGTGCCCGTGCCACCAGTCCACCTTCGATCTGGCGGACGACGGCAAGGTCGTGTTCGGCCCGGCCGCTCGCTCGCTGCCGCAGCTGAAGATCCATGTGAACGAGGCGGGTAACCTCGCCGCGACGCAGGACTTCGCCGAGCCGGTCGGCGCGAGCTTCTGGGAGCGTGGCTGATGTCGAGCGAACAACCCAAGGGCGGGGCCAACAAGAGCACCCCGATCCCGAACAACGCGGCCGTTCGCGCGGCCGACGCGCTGGACAGCCGGCTGGGCATCTACGGCGCGGCGAAGAAGAACCTGCGCAAGGTCTTTCCGGACCACTGGTCCTTCATGCTCGGTGAAGTGGCGCTGTACAGCTTCATCGTGCTGCTGCTGACCGGTGTCTTCCTGACGCTGTTCTTCAAGCCGAGCATGCAGGAGGTCGTCTACGACGGCTCCTACGTGCCGCTCCAGGGCATTCACATGTCCCAGGCGTACGCCTCGACGCTGGACATCAGCTTCGACATCCGCGGTGGTCTGGCGATGCGTCAGATCCACCACTGGGCCGCGCTGATCTTCGTGTCGTCGCTGTTCGTGCACATGTTCCGGATCTTCTTCACCGGGGCGTTCCGCAAGCCGCGCGAAATAAACTGGCTGTTCGGCTTCCTGCTGCTGATCCTGGCCATGGTCAACGGCTTCACCGGCTACTCGCTCCCGGACGACCTGCTCTCCGGTACGGGTCTGCGGATCGCCGAGGGCGTGGTCCTGGCCATCCCGCTGGTCGGCACGTACGTGCAGTTCTTCCTGTTCGGCGGGGAGTTCCCGGGCGAGGACATCGTGCCCCGCCTGTTCACCATCCACGTGCTGCTGATCCCGGCGATCATGGTCGGTCTGGTGACCGTGCACCTGATCCTGGTCTTCTACCAGAAGCACACCCAGTTCCCCGGCCCGGGCAAGACCGAGAAGAACGTGGTCGGCCTGCCGCTGCTGCCGGTCTACGCGGCCAAGGCCGGTGGCTTCTTCTTCATCGTGTTCGGCATCACCGCCGCCCTCGGCGGCATGGTGCAGATCAACCCGATCTGGGCCTACGGCCCATACAACCCGGGTCAGATCACGGCGGGCTCCCAACCGGACTGGTACATCGGGTTCCTCGAGGGATCCCTGCGCATCATGCCGAACTGGGAGTGGAACATCTGGGGCCACACGCTCAGCTTCAACGTGCTGATCCCGTCCCTGGTCCTGCCCGGCGTGCTGTTCACGTTCCTGGCGATGTACCCGTGGATCGAAGGCTGGATCACCGGCGACAAGCGCGAGCACCACCTGCTCGACCGCCCGCGCAACATGCCGGTGCGCACCGGCCTGGGTGTCGCCTGGATCATCTGCTACGGCGTGTTGTGGGTCTGTGGTGGCAACGACATCATCGCCACCCACTTCCACATGTCGATCAACACGATCACCTGGATCGGCCGCATCGCGTTCTTCGTCGCGCCCGTGCTGGCCTACCTGGCCACGGTGCGGATCTGCAAGGGTCTGCAACGGCGCGACCGGGACAAGGTCCTGCACGGTCGCGAGACCGGTGTGATCAAGAAGCTCCCGCACGGCGAGTTCGTGGAGATCCACGAGCCGCTGGACGCCGGGGTGCTGCACACCCTCACCGCGCACGAGCAGCCCAAGCCGTACGAGCTCGAGCCGGCCGAGGACGAGAACGGTGTGGCCCGCAAGGTCAAGCGTTCGCAGAAGCTGCGCTCGAGGATGTCGCACTGGTACTTCGCCGAGCCGATCGAGAAGCCGACGGCCGAGGAGTACAAGGAACTGACCAGCGGACACGGTCACCACTGACGCGACCGGGGCCGGGCTGCTGACGCCACATCGGCACGACCCGTAGGACGCGCAGGAACGACGAAGGGCCCCACCGGATCTTCCCGGTGGGGCCCTTCGCGTCGCGCCCCGCAGACGGCCGTACAGCCCCTTCACCGGGGCACCGGGCGGCGGGCGGCGGGCTCGAAGGTGTCGGACGCCGCGTCAGAGCTTCCGGGTGGTGGCCGGGCCGGTCGTGCTGTGGGTCAGCCACTGCGACCAGTCCAGGTTCCACTCGCCGTAGCCGTTGCCGATCGGCTCCATGGCCTTGGCGTCACCGGTGTTCACCACGGTGACCACGTCGCCGACCTTGATCTGGTCGTAGAACCACTTGGCGTTCTCGTCGCTCATCCCGACGCAGCCGTGGCTCACGTTCTCCCGGCCCTGCGAACTCACCGACCACGGGGCCGCGTGCACGAACTCGCCGCTCCAGGTGACCCGGGTGGCCCAGAAGACGTCCAGCCGGTAGCCGTCGCTGCTGTCCGCGGAGATGCCCACCGTGGTGCCGTCCATCAACACGTGCGGCGACTTGCCGAGCACCACCTTGATGCCCGACCGGGTGGTGAAACCGGGCTTGCCGGTGGTCACCGGCATCGTCTTGACGTCGACGCCGTTGCGCTCGAAGGTCAGCGTGTGCGCCGCGGAGTCCACGGTCGCGACCACGGCGTCGCCGACCTCGAAGTCCACCACCTTGCCGGGGCCGCCGTAGACGCCGTTCCCGAAGTCGACGCCGATCAGACTGGTGGCCACCGAGACCCTGGTGTTCACCGGCCAGTAGTCCTTGGGCCGATAGCGCACGGTCGTGTCGTCCACCCAGCCCCACGCGCCCTCGACCGGCGTGGACGCGGACACCTGGAGTCGCCGCTCCACCTCGGCACGCCGTGCCGGGTCGGTGACCGGCCGCTCCAGGGTGACCGTGATCGGCATGCCCACGCCCACCGTCGAGTCGGCCTCCGGCAGCACCGAGTCCACGTGCGTCTCGGCGTCCGGCGTGAGCGTGGTGAACGACTCGGTCCGGGTCGAGGTCAGCCCGTACGCGTCGACGGCGGACGCGGTCAGCGTGTACCTGCTGCCGTAGGCCAGCGGTTCGGAGTTGGACCACGTCGTGTCGCCGGCCGTGTTGCCGCCCGGCACCGGCTTGCCGTCCGGGCCCACCAGGCTCACCGCGTACAGCCGCCCGTCGCCGGCGGTGACGGTGATCGGCCGGCCCGGCTGGGCGGGCCGATCGGTGCGCACGTCCACCGCGACGCGGGCCACGCTCTTGGCGGGTCGGTCGATCTCGGCGGTGCGCTGCTTCTCCCACGTCCCGCATCCGGCCACGAACACGAGTGGCAGCGCCGACGCGAGGACCCAGCCGAGCCGGCGGACGCGAACAGCTCTGTCCCGATTCACTCATGACCTCCAGCCGTGCCGGCCGATCACCGTACATCCGTGCTCGCCGAGCGCGGATGACGCGGAGTTGGTGCATCGAGAGTGGCCGGGAACGACCCGGTTCATTCGGATAAAAACACAAACCGCCCGATCGCCTGACTCCGGCCGCCGGCCGGGTCGCGCGATCGGGCGGTTCGCCCTACCGTGTGAGACTTGCTACGCCGCCGGGGTGCCGGCCGCGCCGCCCCCGGTGAGCGCGCTGCCCTTGAGCCAGGTCGCCCAGTCGACGCTCCAGCCGCCGAGCCCGTTGCCGGCCTTGACCGTCTTGTCGGTGCTGTTGAGGATCTCCACCGGGTCGCCCTGGGTGACCAGGTCGAAGAACGTCTTGGCGTTGGACGCGCTCAGCCCGATACACCCGTGGCTGTCGTTCTGTCGGCCGAACTTGCCCTCGTTCCAGGGCGCGCCGTGCGCGTACGTGCCGGACGCGGTCAGGTGCACCGCGTGCCGCACGTTCTTCATGTTGTACGCGTCGCCCAGGCCGACCGTCTCGGAGTCCATCGTGATGCCGTCGACCTTGTCGAGCACGACCATCGTGCCGCCCCAGGTCGGGAAGCTGGGGCCGCCCGCCGAGATCGGCAGGTTCTCGATCTGGGCCCCGTCCTTGGTGATCACCATGTGCTTGGACTTGAGGTCCGCGGTGGCCACCAGCGAGCGGCCGATGGTGAACTTGATGTCCTTGGTCTGCTTGCCGTAGACACCCGGCGCCGCCTTCGCGCCGGTCAGGTTGGCCTTGAGGTTGACCTTCGTACCGCTCGCCCAGTACTTCTCCGGGCGGTAGTCGATCCGGTCGTTGCCGTCGAGGTCCTTGAGCCAGGACCACGAGCCCTGCACCGCGGGCTCCGAGACGACCTTGAGGTTGCGCTCGATCGCGGCCTTGTCCTTGATCGGCTCGTTGAACTTGAGCGAGATGATCGCGCCGACGCCCCACGTGCTGTCCGGCTCGATGTTGAAGTCGGCCACGAACGTGTCGTCGGCGGCCTTGGTGTTGAACTTGCTCTGCGCGGTGACCTCGGCGCCGTCGGCGTTGGCGGCCTTGGCCGCGACCGTGTAGGCGCCGCCGTTGGCCAACGGGGCGTCCGGCTTCCAGCCGATTCCGTCCGGGCTGATCTGCCCGTCGACGGCCTTGCCCTTGGCGTCGGTGACCACGACCGAGGTGAGCTTGCCGCCGGTCGCGTCGACCTTGAGCGCGCCGTCGGTCTCCACACTCTTGGTGCCGTCGGCGGGAGTGATCGCGATCGTGGCGGGTGCCGCGGCGACCTTCTTGTTCGGACCGCTGCCGGCGCCGCCGGAGTTGCCACCGGTCGAGCCGCCGGGATCGGTCTTGCCGCCGTCGGACGAGCAGCCTGCGATGAATATGAGCGGCGCCACCATGAGTCCCGCGAAGAGGCGTATGCCGCCGCCCGCTGCCCCCGTGCGCGATGCTCCGTGTATCCGGGGCACGCGTGTTCCTCCCTCGTCCTGGTACTCCCTTGCGTCCATTTGACGCGTCGACCCCCGGTTCGGGTTGCTACAACCGCCGAACGGTCACACACCGGTGACATTCGGGGGCGTCAGGGAGTCCTCTGTAGATATCACACAAGGCCGACCACCCATCAGGGTGATCGGCCTTGTGGCAAAACCGTGTTGCGAAGGTTGCGAATCGGTGGCGCTAGTAGCGCTGGTCCGCACCCCGGTAGAACTCGAAGACCCAGCCGAAGACGCCGATCGCGACGAACGGCGCGGCGAACATCGCCAGCCACCAGCCGAAGATGACGCCCAGGAACAGCAGCGCCGAACCGGTCGCCAACAGCAGCGGCTGCCAGCTGTGCGGAGCGAAGAAGCCCAGCTCGCCGGCGTCGTCGGCGATCTCGCCCTCTTCGTTGTCCTGCGCGAGCAGGTCCATCCGGCGCGCGGTGAAGATCAGGTAGAACCCGATCATCAGCGCCAGGCCGAACGTCAGCGCCAAGGCGGTCGTACCGGTCGGGTCCTCGGACAACAACCAGTAGATGATCGTCACCGGCAGCAGGAACACGGCCAGGACTGCGAACAGGACACCGTTGAACTTCACTTCTCGGCTCCCTTCGCCAGCTCGGGCGACGCCTCGGAACGCTCGTCGGTGAGGTACTCCAGCGCGGCGATCTCCGGGTGGTGGAGGTCGAACGCGGGAGCCTCGGAACGGATCCGCGGAATGCTCGTGAAGTTGTGCCGCGGCGGCGGGCAGGAGGTCGCCCACTCCAGCGAACGGCCGTAGCCCCACGGGTCGTCCACGGTGATCTTCTTGCCGTACTTGTGCGTCTTCCAGATGTTGTAGAAGAACGGCAGGATCGACAGACCCAGCAGGAACGAGCCCAGGGTCGAGATCGTGTTGAGCGTGGTGAAGCCTTCCTTGGCCAGGTAGTCCGCGTACCGACGGGCCATGCCCTCGGCACCCAGCCAGTGCTGCACCAGGAACGTGGTGTGGAAGCCGATGAACAGCGTCCAGAAGGTGATCTTGCCCAGCCGCTCGTCGAGCATCTTGCCGGTGAACTTGGGCCACCAGAAGTGGAAGCCCGCGAACATCGCGAACACCACGGTGCCGAACACCACGTAGTGGAAGTGCGCCACCACGAAGTAGGTGTCCGAGACGTGGAAGTCCAGCGGCGGCGACGCGAGGATGACGCCGGTGAGACCACCGAAGGCGAAGGTCACCAGGAAGCCCACGGTCCACAACATCGGTGTCTCGAAGGACAACGAGCCGCGCCACATGGTGCCGATCCAGTTGAAGAACTTGACGCCGGTCGGTACGGCGATCAGGAACGTCATGAAGGAGAAGAACGGCAGCATGACCGCGCCGGTCGGGAACATGTGGTGCGCCCACACGGTGACCGACAGGCCCGCGATCGAGATGGTCGCGGCGATCAGGCTCTTGTAACCGAACATCGGCTTGCGCGCGAAGACCGGGATGATCTCCGACACGATGCCGAAGAACGGCAACGCGATGATGTACACCTCGGGATGGCCGAAGAACCAGAAGAGGTGCTGCCACAGGATCGGTCCGCCGTTGGCCGGATCGAAGATGTGTGTGCCGAACTTGCGGTCGGCCTCCAGCGCGAACAGCGCGGCGGCCAGGACCGGGAACGCCATCAGGACCAGGACCGAGGTCAGCAGCACGTTCCAGCAGAAGATCGACATCCGGAACATGGTCAGACCGGGCGCGCGCATGCAGATGATCGTGGTGATGAAGTTGACGGCACCCAGGATGGTGCCGAAGCCCGACATCGCCAGACCCATGATCCACATGTCGCCGCCGATGCCCGGCGAGCGCACCGCGTCGGACAGCGGCGCGTACGCGAACCAGCCGAAGTCGGCGGCACCCTGCGGGGTGATGAAGCCGGCCACCGCGATGATCGAGCCGAACAGGTAGAGCCAGTAGGCGAACATGTTCAAGCGCGGGAACGCGACGTCGGGGGCGCCGATCTGCAGCGGCATGATCCAGTTCGTGAAGCCCGCGAACAGCGGCGTCGCGAACATCAGCAGCATGATCGTGCCGTGCATCGTGAACGACTGGTTGAACTGCTCGTTCGAGATGAACTGCGTACCGGGGCGGGCCAGCTCCGCGCGCATGACCAGCGCGAGCACACCACCGATGCAGAAGAAGACGAAGGAGGTGATCAGGTACATCGACCCGATCGTCTTGTGGTCCGTGGTCGTCATCCACTTGATGACGATGTTCCCGGGCTCCTTGCGCCGGACCGGCGCAGGTCCGTCCGGGGCCACGGTCTGTGGCTCACTGAGGATTGTCACTCGTCACTTCTTCCCGTGCGCTTCAACGGGGGCAGGCTCGTTGATCTTGCTGCGCAGCCAGCCGGTCTGGCCCTTCGCGGCCAGGTCCTTCAGGTGCTGGACGTAAACGGCCTTGTCCACGATCTTCACGTTGAAGAGCATGCGCGAGTGGTCCACGCCGCACAGTTCGGCGCACTTGCCGCCGTACGTGCCCTTCTTCGTCGGAACGACCTCGAACTTGTTCGTGCGGCCCGGGATGATGTCCTTCTTGTACAAGAAGTTCGGGACCCAGAACGAGTGGATGACGTCCGGCGAGGTCAGATCGAACCGCACCGACTCCTTCACCGGCAGGTACAGCGTCGGCGGCTTGCCGGGCGTGCCCTGCTCGTAGACGTCGACCGTGCCGTCGGCCGGGTCGCCCTGATAGTTGAAGGACCAGCTCCACTGCACGCCGACCACGTTGATCGTGTTGTCGGGGTTCTTGGAGAGTTCTTCGAGCTTGGTCTCGTCACGCGCGGTGAAGTAGAAGAAGACCGCGATCATGATGCCGGGGATGACCGTGTACAAAACCTCGATGGGGAGGTTGTAGCGCGTCTGCGGCGGGATCTCGATCTTGGTACGCGACCGGCGGTGGAACGCGACGCTCCACAGGATGAGCCCCCACACCACGGCCCCGACGATCAGCGCTGCAATCCAGGCGCCCTGCCAGAGCGACAGGACTCGCGGACCCTGCTCGGTGACAGGGTTGGGCAGGCCGAGTCTCGGCAGGTCCTTGGAATCGACGGAGCAGCCGGTGGCGGTCGCGGTGACGAGGCCCAGAGCCAGCAGCTGCGGCACCCTGCGCCGCATCCAGCGCCGCGGCGAGCGGTCGGAGCCGTAGGGACTCACGTAGCGCCTTCCCGAATGTCTCGCCCGCGCGCGAGTCACGGTGGGGAACTTTTCTTCCCTGACGACCCGTTGCGCGGACAGGTATGGATGTTTCTGCGGGCCAAACCCTACTCCAGCCCTATTCGGGTCGCGCGCGGAGGTCTGGTGTGGCGGGCCGGGTAGATGTGCCGGTGCGTCCGTTCGGGCGAACGGCCCGAACGCGTCCGGGATTCGGATATTGGCTAACGTCCGACGCATGGCGTATTTCGACGCGGCCTCCACCGAACCGCTGCACCCGGCCGCGAAAGCGGCCTTCCTGAGCACTCTCGACGAGGGCTGGGCCGATCCCGCGCGCGGATATTACGACGGCAGGCGCGCCCGCATGCTGCTCGACGCGGCGCGCGAGACGGTGGCGTCCGTTCTGGGCGCCCGACCTGATGAAGTGTCATTCACCACATCCGGGACACAGGCGGTCCAGTTGGGCATGCTCGGCGTGCTCGCCGGCCGGCGCCGAGTGGGCGCGCACGTGGTCCTCGGCGCGGTCGAACACTCCTCCGTTCTGCACACCGCCGACACCCACGCGGCCCGTTCGGAGCAGCTCGGAACGGTCGCGGAAATCACCCGGACGGGGGTGGACCGTACGGGCCGACTCGACATGGCGGCGTTCGCGTCGGCGCTTCGTTCGGACACCGCGCTCGCGTGCGTGCAGAGCGCCAACCACGAAGTGGGCACGGTCCAGCCGATCGCCGAGGTGGTGACGGCGTGTCAGGCGGCGGGTGTGCCCCTGCTCGTGGACGCCGCGCAGTCGGTGGGCCGGCAGTCGGTGCCGGACGGCTGGTCGGTGCTGACCGCGAGCGCGCACAAATGGGGTGGACCGGCGGGGGTCGGCCTGCTCGTGGTGCGCAAGGGCACCCGGTACACGTCGGCCCTGCCCTACGACGAGCGCGAGGCGCGCCGCGTGCCCGGCTTCGAGAACGTCCCGGCGATCGTCGCGGCGGCGGTGGCGCTGGGCGCGGTGAGCACCGAGTCGGCCGACGAGGATCGCCGACTGTCCGGGCTGATCGACCGCATTCGCACCCGCGTTCGCGAAACGGTGCCCGACGTCGAGGTGGTCGGCGATCCGGTCGACCGCCTCCCGCACATCGTCACCTTCTCCTGCCTGTACGTCGACGGCGAGGCCCTGCTGACCGAGTTGGACAAGGCCGGCTTCGCGGTGTCCTCGGGCTCCTCGTGCACGTCCTCGACGCTGACCCCCAGCCATGTCCTGGAGGCGATGGGCGTGTTGTCCCAGGGCAACATCCGCGTCTCACTGCCCCGCGGCGTCCCCGAGGCCGAGGTCGACCGCTTCCTGGCGCTGCTCCCCGGCCTGGTCTCGAACCTCCGCGCGGTGGTGGCCCACACCCCCACCCCCACGCCGACGCCACCGGAAGGCGTGATCGTCAACGCCCTCGGTCGCCGCTGCCCCATCCCCGTGATCGAACTGGCCAAGCGCATCCTCGACGTCGAGGACGGCACCCTGGTCACCGTCCTCTCCGACGACGAGGCCTCGGCCCTGGACATCCCCGCCTGGTGCGAAATGACCGGCCACGAATTCCTCCACGCCACCCCCCACCCCCCAGGCACCGCCTACGTGGTCCGCCGCCACTCCTGACCCCAACCCCACCCCACCGACTCCAAATCCCACCCTGGCCCGGCCGAGCCACCACCCGGCCCGGCCGGCGCATGAGGCCACCGCCACCCGGAAGCCGAGTTCAGATCGGAACGTGCGCCGAAACCTCAGCCGCGGCCACATCCCCATACGCGGCAGCGAACCGGCCCAGGAACGAGGCCCGCCGCAACGTGTACTCCTGCGTGCCGACCGTCTCGATCACCAACGTCGCCACCATGTTCCCCACCTGCGCCGCCCGCTCCAGCGACAACCCCCACGAGATCCCCGACAGGAACCCGGCCCGGAACCCGTCCCCCACACCCGTCGGGTCGACCTTGGCGTCCTCCACGGGACAAGGCACGACGATGGTCTCCTCGCCCGCCTGCTCGACCTTGACCCCGCTCGGACCGAGCGTGGTGACCCGGACGCCGACCTTCTTCAGGATGTCCGCCTCGGACCAACCGCTCTTCTGCACGATCAGCGCGCTCTCGTACTCGTTGGTGAGCAGGTACGCCGCACCGTCGATGAGCCGCCGGATGTCCTCGCCGTCCATCCGGGCCAACTGCTGCGAGGGGTCCGCCGCGAACGGATAGCCCCGGTCCCGGCACTCGTCGCTGTGCCGCAACATCGCCTCGGGGTCGTTCGCGCCGATCACGACCAGGTCCAGGCCGCCGACGCGGTCGGCCACCGGCCGAAGTTCGATCTCCCGCGCCTCGCTCATCGCACCCGTATAGAAGGAGGCGATCTGGTTGTGCTCCTCGTCCGTCGTGCAGACGAACCGCGCGGTGTGGTGCGTCGGCGAGATGTGCACCGACTCGGTGTCCACGTGGTGCCGGTCCAACCACGACCGGTAGTCGACGAAGTCGGCCCCGGCGGCGCCGACCAGGATCGGCGACAGTCCCAGACACCCCATCCCGAAGCAGATGTTCGGCGCCACGCCGCCGCGCCGGATGTCCAGCTTGTCGACGAGGAAGGACAGCGAGACCACGTGCAGCTTGTCCGAGACGAGCTGGTCGGAGAACCGACCCGGGAACGTCATCAGATGGTCGGTGGCGATCGACCCGGTCACGGCAATGCGCATGGCGCGTGTCTCCTAGGTGGAGTACGGGGAGGGGTGACGTACGGGGTGTACGAGAGGGGGGAAACTCGCACACGTTATCCCACCGCGCTCTGGCGGCCCTGTGAAAACTACCGGTCGGTACACCGTGCCGTCACGCTCCGTGCGACCTACTCTGGGGATCCCCAGCACAAGGAGTCGTGAAATGTCCCCGATGCCCGTGATGCCGTCGCAGGCCGAGCCCGAGACGCTCGATGACCTGCGCGGTGACTGCCGTCACATCGACGCGTCGTGGACCACCCCGGGCCCGGAGCGCACGCCGATCAAGGCCGCGCCCGCCGGTTCGCACGCTCCCGCCACCGACGTCCCCGCGCACGGCGCGACGCTGGTCGCGGGCATGTCCGAATACGGCGACTGACCGCCGGCCGGGGAACCGCCCCGGCGCCGGCCGCGTCGAATCGCCATGCCTATCCACGGTGAGCACGACGAAGGAATTCGACCCGAACCCACCGAACGCCGGCGGCCGTTGATCGTCGGGCTCGCGATCGTCGCGGTGCTCGGCGTAGGCGGCGGCACCTGGGCGGTACTCGGCGGCGAGGAGTCGCCCCGCTCGACCACCGCCGACTCCGGCGCCGCCGCGCCGATCGAGCCCGGCGCCCCGACCGGCGGAGCCACCCATCCGGGCGCGGCCGCGCAACAACCGGGCGGGGCCACACAGCCCGGCGGAGCCGTACAACCCGGCGGAGCCGCACAGGCCCGACCGGGCGCCCCCGCCGCCGGCGACAACGCCGCCGGCCCGGACACCTCCACGTCCTCGCCCAACCTGCCCACGGGCGCCCCGCACACCTACTACCCCGCCCAGGACAACACCCGGTTCAGCCGCTACACGGTGGCCCCGGACGGCCGCACGCTGACCGCGTGGTCGTGGGGCGGCCAGTGCGAGACCAACCGCCTCGTGGTCGCGAGCGAGTCGGCGACACAGGTCGCCGTTCGCATGGAGACCACCCGCACCGGCGACGTCTGCACGGAGATGGCCGTGGAGATCAAGGCGAACGTGACCCTTCCCACACCGCTGGGCACCCGCACGCTCGTCGACGCCGAGACCGGCGCGCCCGTCACGCCGGGTGGCAAGCCCTTCTCCACCGGCTGACCCGAGACCCCCTCCGCCCCCCGCACACGACGACGCCGCGCCGACCCGGAAGGGGTCGACGCGGCGTCGTCGTATGCGGAGTGCGTCGCGACCGATCAGTCGCGAGGCGTCAGTGGAACGAGTCGCCGCACGCGCAGGAGCCGGCCGCGTTCGGGTTGTCGATCGTGAAGCCCTGCTTCTCGATCGTGTCGACGAAGTCGATGGTCGCGCCGCTCAGGTACGGCGAGCTCATCCGGTCGGTGACGACCGAGACGCCGCCGAAGTCGGCCACCACGTCGCCGTCGAGCGAGCGCTCGTCGAAGAACAGCTGGTACCGCATGCCGGAACAACCGCCGGGCTGGACGGCCACGCGCAGCGCGAGATCGTCGCGACCCTCTTGCTCCAGCAGAGTCTTGACCTTGGCCGCCGCCTCATCGCTGAGGAGGATGCCACCGGTCTTGGTGGTCTCGTCCTGGACAGTCATCTGCAAGCTCCCACGTGGTGGTTCGACATTCGTACGCCACTTCCACCGTCGGCAACCGATGGTGGCTCGGCCCTATTCCCACATCATGCTTCGGGGCCTCGCGTTTTATTCATGGTCGCACACCCCCACTCTCGTCAACCTGACATGAACAGGATAGGATTATTAGTGTCAAGTAGACGAGAAGAGGTGCGCGCCGTGACCGCGACACACGATCTGGACCTGCCGCCGGGGGTGCAGCCGACGCCGCTCGCGCTGCTCATGCTCGGGCGCGCCGCCGACCCGCGCAGCGAACGGGGCGTCGAGTGTCCCGGCGACCTGCCGTCGCCGTCCGACCCGAACCTGGTGGCCAGGGCCCGCGCGGCCAAGGAGCGGCTCGGCGACCGGGTGTTCATCCTGGGCCACCACTACCAGCGCGACGAGGTGATCGAGTTCGCCGACGTGACCGGCGACTCGTTCAAGCTCGCGCGTGAGGCCGCGGCCCGTCCGGACGCGCCGTACATCGTCTTCTGCGGTGTGCACTTCATGGCCGAGAGCGCGGACATCCTCACCTCCGACGAGCAGCAGGTGATCCTGCCGGACCTGGCCGCGGGCTGCTCGATGGCCGACATGGCCACGTCGGAGCAGGTCGAGGAGTGCTGGGACGTGCTCGCCGACGCGGGCATCGCGGATGTGACCGTGCCGGTCTCGTACATGAACTCGTCGGCCGACATCAAGGCGTTCACCGGCCGCAACGGCGGCACGATATGCACGTCCTCCAACGCCCGGCGCGCCCTGGACTGGGCCTTCGAACAGGGCGAGAAGGTGCTGTTCCTGCCCGACCAGCACCTGGGCCGCAACACCGCGGTGCTGGAGCTGGGGCTGAGCCTCGAGGACTGCGTGCTGTACAACCCGCACAAGCCCAACGGCGGCCTGACCCGCGAGCAGCTGCGCGCGGCCAAGATGATCCTGTGGCGCGGGCACTGCTCGGTGCACGGGCGGTTCGACGTGGGCTCGGTCGAGGACGTACGGGCCCGGATCCCCGGGGTCAACGTGCTCGTGCACCCGGAGTGCCGGCACGAGGTGGTGACCGCGGCCGACTACGTCGGCTCGACCGAATACATCATCAACACGCTGGACGCGGCCGAGCCGGGTTCGGCGTGGGCGATCGGGACCGAGCTCAACCTGGTCCGCCGGGTGGCCGCGGCGCATCCCGACAAGCAGGTCGTCTTCCTGGACAAGACGGTGTGCTTCTGCTCGACGATGAACCGGATCGACCTGCCCCACCTGGTGTGGACCCTGGAGTCGCTGGTCGAGGGCAACGTGGTCAACCGGATCCGGGTGGACGCGGAGACCGAGAAGTTCGCGAAGGTCGCGCTCGACCGCATGCTGGCACTGCCGTAACACGTGAGCGGGCGGTGTGCCCGGGAGTCCCCGGGGCACACCGCCCACACGCAGCACGAAGGAGCGGTAGTCGCGTCAGCCCGGGATCAGACCGTCCGCGCTCAGCATCTTCCTGACCTCGTCCACATGGGCGTCCTCGGCCGGCAACAGCAGGTCCGAGGGCACGATCTCGTCATCCGGCACCGCGGTGCCGACCTCTCGGACCTTGGACAGGAGCGCCGTCAGCGCCGCGCGGAAGGCGGCGTCGTCGCCGCCGTCGATCGCGGCCTGAAGCTCGTCGTCGAAGCGATTGAGCACATCCAGGTGCTCCGCCGCGACGTCGAGCTGGCCCTCACCCACGATCCGAACGATCATGTGCCGTCTCCCTGCTTGTCGAAACGCGGCCGGGGCTGTCCGGGGCCGATCGCCGGCGGCGGGGTGCCACCGGAGAGCTCGGCCTTCATCCGCTCCAGCTCCAGTTCCACGTCCGACGTGCTGGACAAACGCTCCAGCTCCGCGGTGATGTCGTCCTTCGCCATCCCGGTCGGGTCGTCGAGCGCGCCCGAGGCGAGCAGCTCGTCGATCGCGCCCGCCCGGGCCTGCATCTGCGCGGTCTTGTCCTCGGCCCGCTGGATCGCGAGCCCGACGTCGCCCATCTCCTCGGAGATGCCCGCGACCGCGCCACCGATCCGCGCCTGGGCCTCGGCGGCCGTGTAGGTCGCCTTGATCGTCTCCTTGCGGGTACGGAACGCGTCCACCTTGGCCTGCAGCCGCTGCGAGGCCAGGACGAGCTTCTCCTCCTCCGCCTGGAGGTTCTGGTGCTGGGTACCGAGGTCCGAGATCTGCTGCTGCACACCCGAGCGGCGCATGAGCGCCTCGCGGGCCAGATCCTCGCGACCGAGTGCCAGCGCCTTGCGGCCCTGGTCCTCGAGCTTGCCCGACTGCTGCTGCAGACCGGTCATCTGCAACTCGAGCCGCTTGCGGGAGGTCGCCACATCGGCCACGCCCCGACGTACCTTCTGCAACAGCTCAAGTTGTTTCTGGTACGAGTAGTCGAGCATCTCGCGTGGATCCTCGGCCTTGTCGAGGGCCTTGTTGGCCTTCGCGCGGAAGATCATCGCCATTCGCTTCATTACACCGCTCATGGGCCTCGCGTGCCCCCTTCGTAGGCAACCCGTGCTGCTCCCTGAAGCCTAAATGCCCAAGCGACCTTGTGGCAGCAGGGCTTTGCCTCACTTGACGTGTTCCCGCCCGCGAGAGTTCCGCATCCCCGTCGCACCGGATCCGGGGAGCCTTGAAATGCCGGCGACCCCGAACACGTAGGCTTTGAGGGTGTTCCGACGACGTTCCCACGCAGAGCCCGAGACCGCCGAGCAGTCCCTGGAGCGTTCCCAGGGTGAGCAGGCCGTCCGTGACCCCCAGGCGCCCAAGGGCCGGCCCACGCCCAAGCGCAGCGACGCCCAGGCCAACCGCAAGACCAAGGTGTCCATCGCCAAGGACCCCAAGCAGGCCCGCAAGCAGGCCCGGATGCGGATGCGCGAGGAACGCGAGGCCCAGCGCCAGGCGCTGCTGACCGGCGACGAGCGGGCGCTGCCCGCCCGGGACCGCGGACCGCTGCGCCGGTTCGCCCGTGACTACGTCGACGCGCGCTACACGGTCGGCGAGTTCTTCCTGCCCTCGGCCGTGATCATCCTGATCCTGAGCATCCTGCCCAGCCTGGCGGTGAAGAACTTCTCCCTGTTCCTGTGGATCGCGGTGATCCTGCTGATCATCCTCGACTCCATCCGAGTCAACCTGGGCATGAAGAAGGCGCTGCGGGCGAAGTTCCCCAAGGAGAACCTCAAGGGCCTCACGCCCTACGCGCTGATGCGCTCTCTCCAGCTCCGTCGGCTGCGGCTGCCCAAGCCGCAGGTCAAACGAGGCGAGAAGGTGGCATGACCACGATCACCGGGCTGACCGGCGACCTGCACACGCAGGTGCGTCGCGAATTGGTGGCCCGCCAACTGGCCGAGCACATGACACGGCTGCGCGACCGGGGCCCGCTGCGGGTGCTCGACGTCGGCTGCGGGCCCGCGTCGCCCGGCATACTGCTCGCCCGCGCCGGACACATCGTCACCTCGGTGAACACCGACACCGATGTGCTCACCAGACTGCACGAGGACCTGGCCCAGGAGTCGGCCGACGTGCAGGGGCGGATCCGGCTGGTGGAGGGCGACGGCGCCGAGGCCGGCCGGCACTTCCCGCCGGGCAGCTTCGACCTGGCGCTGTGCCACGACGTGCTGGAGGCGCAGCCCGAGCCGGACGGCATGCTCGCCGCGCTGGCCCGGATGATGACCCAGGGCGGTCTGATCTCGGTCACCTCGCGCAACGCCGGCTCGCTGGCGATGCGCGCGGGCGCGGCGGCCCAGTGGACGGCGACGCTCAAGGGCCTGTCCGCGACCACGTACCCCAACCCCGCCGGCGGCACGTTGCGCGCGGACACCGTCGAGGGCCTGTGCACGGTGCTCGCGGACCTGGGCGCGCCGGTGCTCGACTGGTACGGCGTGGGCGTCTTCAGCGGCCTCCAGCCCGACGACGCCGAGCCGCCGCGCGGCCAGAAGGCCTGGACGAACCTGCTGGCCTGCGAGGAGGACGCGTCCCGGCGCGACCCGTACCGGCTGATCGCGCCGGTCCTGCACCTGGTCGGCGAGAAGACGGTGCGCTAGGGCGAGCACGCCCCGGACACCTGTGGCCGATGGGGGCGGTGGTGCGGCCGATCATCGTGCGGGTGTCCGACATAGGGTGTTCGCATGGACTTCCGACACCTCGGCCGCAGCGGTCTCGTCATCAGCGAGATCGCGTACGGCAACTGGCTCACCCACGGCTCCCAGGTGGAAGAGGACGCCGCGCTCGCGTGTGTGCGGGCCGCGCTCGACTGCGGGATCACCACGTTCGACACCGCCGACGTGTACGCGGAGACGCGTGCGGAGTCGGTGCTGGGTCGCGCACTCGAGGGTGAGCGCCGCGAGGGCCTGGAGATCTTCACCAAGGTGTACTGGCCCACCGGCCCCGGCCGCAACGACCGGGGTCTGTCGCGCAAGCACATCATGGAGTCGATCGACGGTTCGCTGTCCCGGCTGGGCACCGACTACGTCGACCTGTACCAGGCGCACCGGTTCGACCACGAGACGCCGCTGGAAGAGACGATGCTGGCCTTCGCGGACGTGGTCCGGGCCGGCAAGGCGCTGTACATCGGCGTCTCGGAGTGGAACGCCGAGCAGATCCGCGCGGGTGCCGAACTCGCCCGTGAGCTGCGTGTGCCGCTGATCTCGAACCAGCCGCAGTACTCGATGTTGTGGCGGGTGATCGAGGCCGAGGTGGTGCCGACCTCCGAGGAGCTCGGGCTCGGCCAGATCGTCTGGTCGCCGATCGCCCAGGGCGTGCTCACCGGCAAGTACCTGCCGGGGCAGCCGCCGCCGGCCGGGTCGCGCGCCACCGACGACAAGGGCGGCCAGGACTTCGTCTCCCGGATGCTCACCGACGACGTGCTCACCCGGGTGCAGCAACTGCGCCCGCTGGCCGACGAGGCGGGCCTGTCGCTCGCCCAGCTCGCCGTCGCGTGGGTGCTGCAGAACCCGAACGTGTCCGCCGCGATCATCGGCGCGTCCCGGCCGGAGCAGGTGCACGAGAACGTCAAGGCGGCCGGCGTCACCCTGGACGAGGGTCTGCTGACCAGGATCGACGTGATCCTGGACCCGGTGGTCAGCCGCGATCCGGCGCTCACCGTGAGCCCGGCGACGCGTCCGTAGCACCCGCTCGCCACGATCGGGGGCGCGGCGTCGGCCGCGCCCCCGATCCGTTCGACCGCGCCGGCTCAGCCCTCGGCGGCGCGCAGGCTCATGTGCTCGTACACGACGGCATCGTCCTCGAGCAGGCTCACCTGTTCGATGCCCGCCGCCAGCAGGTCCTTCCAGATCTCGCCGAGCCAGCTCTCCGCGTCCGACTGGTTGGTGAAGTCCTCCGCCTGTGGTCCGTCGACCGGGGCACCGTCCGCGTCCTCATACCGCCACACCCACGACATGTCGGGCTCCTCACCTCGGGATCTCGGACCGTCAAAAGACCTGCACAGTAGATCAAGCCCGACCACCTCATAGCCAGGAGCACGACGACACCCATGGAGCTGACGCTGCTCGGCACGGCCGGTCCCAAGGGCTGGCCCCAGCCGTTCTGCACCTGTGCCTCGTGTCTGGGCTGCACCGGTCCCGTGGTGCGCGGACCGGCGTGCGTGCTGCTGGACGGCACGCTGCTGCTGGACTGCGGCCCCGAGCCCGCGCACGCGGCCGCCCGGGCCGGACACCCGCTCACCGGGGTGCGCCGGCTGCTGTTGAGCGGACCGGCCGAGTCCGCGCCGCTGGCCTGGCTGCCCGCCGCCGGGCTGGCCGAGGTGGCCGCGCCGTCCGCGCCGCCGGCCTGGCTGCCCGCGCCGTCGGCGGGCGGACCGCACTGGCGACAGGTGGCCGAGGGGGACGCCTTCGAGCTGGACGGACACCGAATACGCGTCCTTCCCGGCGGCACCCCCGGGCGGGTCGCGTACGAGGTGACCGGCGCGGACGGGACGCGACTGCTGTACGCGCCGCCCTCGACGCTGCCGCCCGAGGCGGAGGCCACCCGGGCCTGGACACGCGAGGGCGGGCACTACGACGTGGTGCTCCTGGACGTGGTCTCGTGGCCGGAGCGGCTGGCCACGCTGCGCCGCGACGGCGCGGTCACCGAGGACACCGACGTGCTCGCGGTGCACCTGTCGCACGAGTCGCCGCCCGGCGAGGAGTTGCACCGCCGGCTCGCCGCGTGGGGGGCTCGCGCGGTGCCGGACGGCGGTCTGGTCCGGGTCGGCGCGGATCCCTCACCGACCCCGCGCCCGCATCGCACGCTGGTCCTGGGCGGCGCCCGGTCGGGCAAGTCGGCCGAGGCCGAACGGCGCCTGGCGGCCTGCCCGGACGTGCTCTACGTGGCCACCGGCGGTACCCGCGAGGGTGACGCCGAATGGGCCGAACGGGTCGCCCTGCACCGCGAACGACGCCCGGACACCTGGCGCACCGCCGAGTCGGTCGAGCTGACCCGGCTGCTCGCCGAGGCCCGGCAGCCGCTGCTGGTGGACTGCCTGTCGCTGTGGTTGACCGCCGTGATGGACGCGCACGACGCGTGGGACGACGCCCGGTGGGCGGCGGGCGCGCGCGAGGCGGTGCGCGCCGACGTCGCCGCGCTGGCCGCCGCGTGGCGCGCGTGCCGCGTCCCGGTGGTCGGCGTCAGCAACGAGGTCGGCAGCGGCGTGGTCCCGCCCACCCCGGCCGGCCGCCGCTTCCGGGACGAACTGGGCCGACTCAACGCCGTCGTCGCCGGCGAATCCGACGAGGTCCTGCTCGTGGTGGCCGGCCAGGTGCTCACCCTGCGCGGCCTCCCGCGCCGCGCGAGGCACGCGGCGTCCTGACCGGCCGAGGCCACCGGGCCCGCCCGCGCCACGGGCCCGGGCCCGCACAACTACCCTGACCTGGTGACAATCGACCTCGACTCCCTGGCCGCACAGGTGGAGCGCCCCGACGACGACGCCCGCGCCCGCGTACGCGAACACCTCGTCGCCGTCGCGGGCGCGCCGAACGCCTACGGCCGACTCGAAGACCTCGCGATCTGGTTCGCCTCGGTCCGAGGCGGCAAGACCACCGCGCCGATCGCCGCCCCCCGGGTCGTGCTCTTCGCCGCCGACCACGGCGTCGCCGCCCACGACGTGTCGGTGCGCCGCCCCGGCTGGACCGCGCGCCAGGTCCGGGCCACGTTGGAGGGCACCTCGACCGCGGCCACGTTCGCGGCCGGCCTGGACGCGCCTATCCGGATCGTCGACATCGCCGTCGACGCCGAGCCCGACGCGTTCCCCGAGCAGGTCTCGCGGGACCGGATCCGCCGGGCGTCCGCGCCCGTGGACACCGCCGACGCGCTCGCCCCCGGCGAGGTCGAGCGCGCGTTCGCGGTCGGCATGGCCACCGCCGACGCGGAGATCGACTCGGGCGCCGACATGGTGCTGCTCGGCTCGTTGGGCGCCGCCGCCTCCACTCCGGCGGCGGTCCTGATCGGCGCGCTGACCGGCATGGACGCCGCGGCCGTGATCGGTCGCGGCTCCGGCATCGACGACGCGACCTGGATCCGCAAGTGCGCCACGATCCGCGACGCGCTGCGTCGGGCGCGGCCGGTGCTGGGCGACCCGATGCGGCTGCTCGGCGTGTCCGGCGGGGCCGACTTCGCGGCGATGACCGGGTTCCTGCTCCAGTGCTCGATCCGGCGCACTCCCGTGCTGCTGGACGACGTGGCCACCGCCGCGTCCGCGCTGGTCGCCCAGCGGATCTCGTACCGCTCCCCCGACTGGTGGCTGGCCGGCCACGTCACCCCCGAGCCGGGCCACGTCAAGGCGCTGGACCGGCTCGCGCTGGAACCGGTGCTGGACTACCGGGTGCGCGGCGGCGAGGCGGTCGGCGCACTGCTCGCGCTGCCGGTGCTGCGCGCGGCGGTCGACCTGGTGGCCCGGGTGCACCCCACCCCGTGAGCCCGGGCACCACCTCGGCCGGACTGCGCCTGGCGTTCGGCATGTTGTCGGTGATCCCGGTCCGGGTGGAGCGGGTGGACGGCCCGGTGGCGGGCCGCGCGATGGCGTGCGCGCCGCTGGTCGGCCTGGTCCTGGGCGGCCTCGCGGCGGGCGTGCTGGTGCTCGCCGAACGGGCGGGCACCGGTGCGCTCACCGCGGCGGCGCTCGCGGTCGGCACCCTGGCGCTGCTCACCCGCGGCCTGCACCTGGACGGCCTGGCCGACACCGCCGACGGCC
The DNA here is from genome assembly GCF_053594475.1 of Embleya sp. NPDC001921. NCBI lineage: Bacteria > Bacillati > Actinomycetota > Actinomycetes > Kitasatosporales > Streptomycetaceae > Embleya > Embleya sp. NPDC001921. Next base: position 4,702 of record NZ_JBSFEO010000023.1, on the reverse strand, counting down.
TCGGCTCGGCCAAGCCCGCGCCGGACGCGCTGCGGATCATGAAGGCGTCCGACATCGGCCCCTTCGGCGTACTGAGCCTGCTGTTCCTGGTGCTCGTCGAGACCGGCGCGCTGGTCCGCCTCCAGCACCACGGCCCCGGGCCGGCCGCGGCCGGTCTGGTGCTGGCCGCGGTGACCGGCCGCGTGGCGCTGTCCATCGCGTGCGGCCCCGGCGTACCGTCCGCGCGGCCGGAGGGGCTCGGCGCGATGGTCGCGGGCACGGTCGGGCGCGGGGTGCTGCTCGCGTGGTCGCTGGTCCTGCTCGGCGCGGCCGGGTCGTACGGCGTGCTCCAGGGCCCGCTCGAGGGGCTGCGCGCGTTCGGCGCGGCGGCCGCCGGACTCGCCGCCGGCGCACTGCTGTTGCGGCACACCACCCGCCGATTCGGCGGGATCACCGGCGATGTCCTGGGCGCGGTCGTGGAGGTCTGCGGGTGCGTCGTCCTGGTGGTCGTGTCCACTGGCTGAGATGTTTGCCGGGAAGGCGTGAAATGCTGAAGGCGAACGTATCTTCCATACGGCTCGTCACCGCTCGACGAGGCATCCCGAGCAAGGATCGCCGCGTCGGTGCCCCACCGATCGTGCGGGCACTCAGCACCCCCGAGAGATGAGAGACAGGATCCTCGTGACCACACTGAGTATCGGCTCCACCGCGGCCCTTTCCCTGCGCGCCGACGTGCTCGTGATCGGCACCGTCAAGGGCGAGGACGGCGCCGTCCTCGCCGCGGGCGCCGAAAGCGTCGCCGCGGCTTTCGACGGCCGGCTCACCGACACCCTGTCCGCGCTCGACGCCACCGGCGCCGAGGGCGAACTACACCGCGTACCGACCTTCGGCGCGGCCAAGGCCCCGCTGGTGCTCGTGGTCGGCCTGGGCGAGCAGCCCGCCGACGGTTTCACCCACGACGCGCTGCGCCGCGCCGGCGGCAACGTCGCCCGGGCGCTCGCCGGCGTCAAGAAGGCGGGCGTCGCCCTGCCGCTCGCCGGTGCGGAGGCGATCGGTGCGTTCGGGGAGGGCGTGCTGCTCGGCGCCTACTCGTTCGAGACCTACCGGGAGAAGTCCCGCGAGGGCCGCAAGGACGCGGTCAAGGACGTCGTGCTGCTCGGCGTCAAGGGCCGGGACAAGGCCGCCAAGGCCGCCGTCGAGCGCGCCGCGATCACCGCGCAGAGCGTCAACCAGGCCCGTGACCTGGTGAACACCCCGCCGAACGACCTCAACCCGAAGGACTTCGCCGCGATCGCGGTGGACACCGGCAAGAACGCCGGCTTCAAGGTCGAGGTGCTCGACGACAAGGCGCTCGCCAAGGGCGGCTTCGGCGGCATCCTGGGCGTCGGTCAGGGCTCGGCCAGCAAGCCGCGCCTGGTCCGCATGGGCTACACGCACCCCAAGGCCAAGCGCACCATCGCGCTGGTCGGCAAGGGCATCACCTACGACTCGGGCGGCATCTCGCTCAAGCCGGCCGGCGCCAACGAGACCATGAAGATGGACATGGGCGGCGCGGCGGCCGTGCTGGGCGCGGTCGCGGCGGTGGCCCGGCTGGGCCTGGAGGTCAACGTGACCGGCTGGCTCGCGCTGGCCGAGAACATGCCCTCCGGCACCGCGACCCGTCCCGGCGACGTGCTGCGCATGTACGGCGGTCGCACGGTCGAGGTGCTCAACACCGACGCCGAGGGCCGCCTGGTGCTCGCCGACGCGATCACGCGCGCGTGCGAGGAGTCGCCGCAGATGCTGATCGACGTCGCGACGCTGACCGGCGCGATGATGGTCGCGCTGGGCAACGACATGTACGGGATCATGTCGAACGACGACACGTTCCGCGGCGCCGTGCACGACGCCGCGACGCGCGCGGGCGAGCCGGCCTGGCCGATGCCGCTGCCGACCGAGCTGCGCAAGTCGATGGACTCCCCGATCGCCGACATCAAGAACATGGGCTCGCGGATGGGCGGCGGCCTGGTGGCCGGTCTCTTCCTCCAGGAGTTCGTGGCCGAGGGCGTCAGTTGGGCGCACCTGGACATCGCCGGGCCCGCGTTCCACGAGGGCGAGGCCGGCGGCTACCGGCCCAAGGGCGGCACCGGTGTCGCGGTGCGCTCGCTGCTCCAGGTCGCGCAGGACGTCGCGGACAACCGGATCTGATTCCGCGCCCACCGGGGATGGTTCGGTCCGGTGGGTTCGATCCGGCTCGATCCCGGTTCGACCGGTTCGGCCGGGGCACGCAGGCGCCCCGGCCGAACCCGATCCGGGTGGACCCGGATCGCTCGGACCCCGATCGCTCAGGATCCCTCGCCGGACTGCCGGCGGGTCCACTCGCGCATCCGCTTCGGGTAGCCCACCAGCGCCGCCTCGTACACCGGGATGCCGAGCTTGCGCGCGAGCGTGCGCGCGGCGCCGGCGTCGACGACCCGGCGTCGGGTCCACTCCCCGGTGTCGGCGATGAACACCACCGTCGTCCCGCTCAGGGTGGTCACCGGTTCGATGTACGCCTCGACTCCCTTGCGGCCGCGCGCGAACTCGCTCAGGTGCGCGGCCGCTGCCGCGGCCTGCTTGCGGTCGGGCGCGTCCACGCCGGCACCGCGTTTGCGTCGGAACAACCCCACGGGGATTTCCTTCCTGTCGTACGCGCGTGTCATCGCGTCCGTCCGGGGTGCGGCGGTCGCGTTCGTGTCGGAACAACGAGTCGCAACGGCACGTTGTGCCCCCGGTCCGCCATTTCCGCCCCGCCCTTGTGGGACAGGCAACACCGGGGCGGAGTGCTCGGCCGCTCCCGACAAGTGGGAGGATGTTGTACCGGCACTTGAGACCTTCCACAAGAAGGGGGTGCTCCCCGCCGCGTCCCGCGCGGGTGGGCATCGCAATCACAGGAGGACGTGACGTGGCGAACGACGCCGGAGCCGTTTTCGATGTAGTCATTCTCGGAGGCGGGAGCGGCGGCTATGCGTGCGCCCTCCGCGCGGCCGAACTCGGTATGCGGGTCGTCCTCATCGAAAAGGGCAAGCTCGGCGGCACGTGTCTGCACAACGGCTGCATCCCGACCAAGGCCCTGCTGCACGCGGGCGAGGTCGCGGACCAGACTCGTGAGAGCGAGCAGTTCGGCGTCAAGTCGACGTTCGACGGCATCGACATCGCGGCCGTGCACGCTTACAAGGACGGCGTCATCTCGCGCCTGTTCAAGGGCTTGACCGGACTGATCAAGAGCCGCAACATCACCGTCGTCGAAGGCGCCGGCAAGCTCGTGTCGCCGACCGCGGTCGAGGTGAACGGGCAGCGCTACGAGGGTCGACACGTGGTACTCGCGACCGGCTCGGTGCCCAAGTCGCTGCCGGGCCTGGAGATCGACGGCAACCGCGTGATCAACAGCGACCACGCGCTCGTGCTCGACCGGGTCCCGCGGTCCGCGGTGGTCCTGGGCGGCGGTGTGATCGGCGTCGAGTTCGCCAGCGCCTGGAAGTCCTTCGGCGTGGACGTGACCATCGTCGAGGCGCTGCCGCACCTGGTGGCGCTGGAGGACGAGGCGAGCAGCAAGCTCCTGGAGCGTGCCTTCCGCCGCCGCGGCATCAAGTTCGAGCTCGGCGCGCGCTTCGCCGGTGTCGAGTACACCGACGCGGGCGTGCGGGTCTCGCTGGAGAACGGCAAGCAGATCGAGGCCGAGCTGCTGCTCGTCGCCGTCGGTCGCGGCCCGGTCTCGGCGGGTCTGGGCTACGAGGAGGCCGGCGTCGCGATGGATCGCGGTTACGTCCTGGTGGACGAGTACTGCGCCACCAACGTGCCGACCATCTCCGCCGTGGGCGACCTCATCCCCACCCTTCAGCTCGCCCACGTCGGTTTCGGCGAGGGCATTCTGGTCGCCGAGCGGATCGCCGGGCTGAACCCGGTGCCGATCGACTACGCGGGCGTGCCGCGCGTGACCTACTGCGACCCGGAGGTGGCCTCGGTCGGCCTCACCGAGGCGCAGGCGGTCGAGCGCTACGGCTCGGACAAGCTCGCCACGATCAGCTACAGCCTCGGCGGCAACGGCAAGAGCCAGATCCTCAAGACGACCGGCCAGGTCAAGGTCGTCTCGGTCAAGGACGGCCCGGTCGTCGGCATCCACATGGTCGGCGCCCGCATGGGCGAACTGACCTCGGAAGCCCAGCTGATCTACAACTGGGAGGCCCTGCCGGCCGAGGTCGCCCAGCTCATCCACCCGCACCCGACGCAGTCCGAGGCGCTTGGCGAGGCCCACCTCGCGTTGGCGGGCAAGCCCCTGCACGTCCACGACTGACGACGCGCCCCGAAATCGCGCCCCGTCATCCAAGACACACGCCTTGAAGCGTTGAGAAGGAGTCATTGACCCATGCCGGTCTCCGTAACACTGCCCGCGCTCGGCGAGAGCGTGCAGGAGGGCACCATCACCCGCTGGCTCAAGCAGGAGGGTGAGCGCGTCGAGCTGGACGAGCCCCTGCTCGAGGTCTCGACCGACAAGGTCGACACCGAGATCCCCTCCCCCGCCGCCGGCATTCTGGTGTCCATCAAGGCCCAGGAAGACGACACGGTCGACGTCGGCGCCGAGCTGGCCGTGATCGACGACGGCACCGGTGCCGCGGCGCCGGCTCCGGCCGCCGCGCCGGCGCAGGAGGCGGCGGCGGCGGGCGCCCCCCCCCACGCCGCGCCGGAGATCGGGAGAGCACACGTC
>NZ_JBSFEO010000022.1:0-178764 GCF_053594475.1 Embleya sp. NPDC001921 | reverse complement strand
TCATGTTCCTCTACCTCGAGGTCCTCGACGCGTCGTTCTCCTTCGACGGTGTGGTCGGCGCGTTCGCGATCACCCAGGACCTGCTGATGATCACGCTGGGTCTGGGCATCGGCGCGATGTACATCCGGTCGCTCACCGTCTACCTGGTGCGCCAGGGCACGCTGGACGACTACGTGTACCTCGAGCACGGCGCGATGTACGCGATCGGCGCGCTGGCGAGCATCCTGCTGGTGTCGATCAAGTGGGAGATCCACGAGGTGATCACCGGCCTGGTCGGGGTCGGCTTCATCGGTGTCGCGCTGGTCTCCTCGATCATGCGCAACAAGCGGATCGGACACGTTCCGGGGCAGAACAGCAGTGGTGTGAAGGTCGACGCCTAGCTTTCGGCCTCACCCCGCACGCGGCACCACGACCGGTACCGCGCCCGAGCACCGCTTCGGGCGCGGTACCGGTTTTTTCCGGCCCCGTTATGTTGTGTACTGAAGCCGCCACTACGCGTACGCGCACCGGCCGGGGGATCAGGGAGGGCTTGATGCCGCTTTTCGACTGGCGTCGGGGATTGATGGAGCGCGAGCCCGAGCACGGCGGGCACAAGGTCGCGCTGACCCGCTCGACGCCCGAGGTCTCGCTGACCCAGGCGGGTTCCGCGACCGGGACGCTGCGGGTCAATCTGCACTGGAACCCACAGGTCGAGGAGGCGCCGCCGCGCCAGCGCAGCGGCGGGTTGTTCCGGCCGCTGGCGGTGCAGTCGCCGCCGCTGCCGCAGAAGATCGACCTCGACCTCGGGTGCATGTGGGAGATGAGCGACGGCTCGAAGGGCGTCGTGCAGGCGCTGGGCAACCTCTACGGGGCCTTCAGCCAGCCGCCCTACGTGCGGCTGGACACCGACGACCGGTCCGGCTCGGCGTCGGGCGAGACGTTGTTCATCAACATCGACCAGGCGCGGAACGTGCGCCGGTTGTTGATCTTCGTCTACATCTACGAGGGCATCCCGGCGTTCGACCAGGTCAACGGGGTGGTCACGCTGTTCCCGAACTCGGGGCTGCCGATCGAGGTGCGGTTGGACGAGCACGCGCGCGAGGCGCACACGTGCGCCGTGGCGGTGGTGGAGAACCACGGCGACGAGATCGTGGTGCGGCGCGAGGTGCGCTACGTGCACGGATACCAGGCCGAGCTGGACCGCGAGTACGGATGGGGGCTGTTGTGGGCGCGCGGCTACAAGTGATCGCCCGACCGGTGGCCGCCGCACCGGTGCTCGCCCGCCGGTAGCGGCCCCGTGATTGAACCCCGCCGCGGGTGCGGCGGCGTTCACGCACGGGGCCTGGTTCGGTCAGCCCTGGAACTGCGGACCCTGTGGCGGGGTGTCCAGTCGGCGCAGTTGGGGCGGACCGCCCTGACCCTGCGGCGGTGTGCCCGGGTACTGCTGCTGGGGCGGCATGCCCATGCCCTGCGGCGGGGTCATCCCGGGCGGCATGGGAGCGCCGTGCGAGGGCGTGTACGGTCCGGCCTGCCCCGGTCCGCCGGGACCGGGCGGGTACTGGCCCGGCGCGGGTAGCCGAGGGCCGCCCGGAGGCATGTGCATCACGCCCGGCGGGGTCTGGAAGGACATCCCGTGCGCCGGCGTGCCCTGCGGCGGGAAGCCCTGGGGCGGGGTGCCGCCGTGCGCGGGCGGCGGCGGGACCGAGGCGCCGCCGGAGGGGGTGTGCGGGTAGCCGGGGGGCGGCCCGCCGATCGTGTGCGGGGCCGGCGGCGGCGGGATCATCGGGCCGTCGTGGCGCGGCGGCGGGGGCGGCACGGGCGCGCCGCCGTACGGCGTGTTGCCGGAGATGGGCAGGACGCCCTGCGGCTGGGCCTGCCGGTGCGCGGGCGGGGCGGGCAGCGTGCCCTGGCCGTAGTGCGGCTGCGGCAACACGGCGGTGGGGGCCGGCTCCTGGTACGAGGGCGGCGCGGGCGGGCCGTCGCGGTACGCCGGCGGGGCGGGCGCGCTCGGCGGGGACTGGTGCACCGGCGGCGGCGTCGGCGCGGGAGCCGGCGCCGGGGCGCTCGGTTCGTCGTCGACGCTGATCCCGTAATCGGTCGCCAGGCCCGCGAGACCGCTCGCGTAGCCCTGCCCGACCGCGCGGAACTTCCACTGGTCGCCGCGCCGGTAGATCTCGCCGAACACGAAGGCCGTCTCGCTGGTGGCTCCGGCGATCGGGAAGTTGAGCAGCTCGCCGCCGCCGTCGACGTCGTACAGTCGAAGGACGAGGCCGGGCACCGAACCGATCGTGCCACCGTCCGCGGACGCGGCCACGATCACATGTTGCACATCGGCGCCGAGGGCGGCGACGTCCACCCGGACGCCGTCCGTGCTGTGGCCGGACGCGGTCTTCTTGCCCTCGTGCACCACCGTGCCGGACGGGTGCCGGGGCTGGTTGTAGAAGACGAAGTCGTGGTCGCCGCGCACCTTGTTGTCCGCGCCGAGCAGCAGAGCCGAGGCGTCCATGTCCGGAACACCGGCTCCCGGCCGCCATTCGAGCACCACGCGCACGGACCGGGAAGGGAGGGCCGTATTCGCTCCCTTGGACATCACCTGGGTCATGCACCCATCCTGCCGTCCCGAAGGAGCTGCGCTCAACGTGGGGCGTGCTCGTGACGATTGTGTGAACACATGGTCCTATAACCGGATCGTACGTCTTCGATTTTGCTTTTCGGTTACCGTAGGCAGCGCCTGCCGGCGGCTCACCGGCTCGGCGCGAATGCGCCTTCGGAACAACCCAGGGCGCGTACGGGTTCCCGCCCCATCGCGCCTTTGCCACCACCACCGTCAGTCGAGGGGGATCAGAACACGATGCGGCATTTCGGCTACCTGGACGATGCGGTCCGCGATCATCTGTTCCACCGCCCGCCGGGGACCTTCGACCGGGACAGCGACCCCGCCGTGTTGGCCTCGGCGCTCGGCGCGACGCTGTACTGCCCCGCGACCCGTGGCACGCTCGCGGCGGACATCGTCAAGCAGGCAGCCCGCGGTGTGACCTCGATGGTGTTGTGCCTCGAGGACTCGATCGACGACCGCGAGGTGGTCGGCGCCGAGCAGAACCTGGTCGAGCAACTGGCCGAATTCGCGGGCTCCGGGGCCGAGGGCCCGCTGTTGTTCATCCGCGTCCGGCACCCGGAGCAGATCACCGACCTGACCGAGCGCCTCGGTGACACCCTGCACGTGTTGTCCGGGTTCGTACTGCCCAAGTTCGAGCCGGACAGCGGCGCGCGCTACCTCAAGGCCTTGGACGAGGCGATCGCGATGAGCGGGCGCCCGCTGTACGCGATGCCGGTGCTGGAATCGCCGTCCATCGCCTACATCGAACACCGGCGCGCGGTGCTCGCCGAACTCGCCGAGCTGATCGGCGCGCACCGGGACCGGATCCTGGCGGTGCGGATCGGCGCCACCGACTTCCAGTCGGCGTACGCGCTGCGCCGCTCGCGCGATCTGACCGCGTACGACGTGCACCTGGTGGCCGGCCTGATCGGCGACATCGTCAACGTGTTCGGCCGCGCGGACGGGACCGGACACGTGATCAGTGGACCCGTGTGGGAGTACTTCCCGCAGGGCGAGCGGCTGTTCAAGCCGCAACTGCGGCGCACGCCGTTCGCCGAGGCCGAGGACCCGGACGAGGCGGTCGAGCTGCGTACCCGGCTGATCTCGGCCGACCTGGACGGGCTGATCCGCGAACTCGAACTGGACAAGGCCAACGGCCTGCTCGGCAAGACCGCGATCCACCCCAGCCACGTGGCGGTGATCCACGCGATGTCCGTGGTGACCCACGAGGAGTACTGCGACGCCACCGACATCCTGGCCGAGAGCGCGGCCGGCGGCGGGGTGCTGCGCTCGGCGTACACGAACAAGATGAACGAGGTGAAGCCGCACCGGGCCTGGGCCCAGGCGATATTGCGCCGGGCGCACGCCTTCGGCGTCGCGCGCGAGGAGGTCACCTTCGTCGACCTGCTCGCGGCCGGCATGGAGTGAACCGGCCACCGGGGCCCGAGCGTCCCGGGGCGGTGGGATTCGATCGGGTATCAGGGAAGCGGGTTCGTGGGTTGAGGGAACATCGGATGGAAACCTGGTCGGGGAGTTGGGTCGCCGAGCGGCTCGACGTGACGCTCGCGGGGGACGGACTCGACGCGCTGGTCGGGCTCGCGCTGCGGCGGAACCCGCGCCGGGCCCACCTGTTGGTGTCCACCGTGCTCGGCAAGCACATCCCGCAACGACCCGAGGTGGTCCACGACGCGGGTCGCGACCTCGGCGCGCGCGTGGCGGCGGTACTGGCCGGCGAGCCGACGCCGGTGGTGCTCGGGTACGCGGAGACCGCCACCGGCCTGGGGCACTGCGTGGCCGAGGCGCTGCCCGGGGCGACCTACCTGCACTCGACCCGGCGCCCGGTGGCCGGGGTCGCGCAGTTCGGCGCGTTCGAGGAGGAGCACTCGCACGCCACCTCGCACCTGATCCTGCCGCGTGATCCGCAACTTCTGGCCGGAAGCGGGCCGTTGGTCCTGGTGGACGACGAACTGTCCACCGGGCGAACGGTGGCCAACACCATCCGGGCGCTGCACGCGGTGGCGCCGCGCGCGCACTACGTGATCGCCGCGCTGATCGACGTGCGCGGCCCGGCCGACCGGGCCGAGTTCGAGGTCTTCGCGGCCGAACTCGGCGCCCGGGTGGATGTGGTGGCCCTGTCCTCGGGCACCGTCGCGCTGCCCGAGGACGTGCTCGCGCGTGGTACCGAACTGGTGGCCGCGCACGACGGCGAGCGGCCCGAGAGCGGCGGGGCGGGCCGCGTGCGCACGCTCGACCTGGACTGGCCCGCCGACCTGCCCGACGGCGGCCGGCACGGGTTCACCCAGGCCGATCAGGACGCGCTGGAGGCGGCCTTGCCCGCGCTCGGCGCGGCGCTGGCCGAGCGGGTGCTCGGTCGGCGGATCCTGGTGCTCGGCTTCGAGGAACTGATGTACACCCCACTGCGGTTGGCCCGCGCGCTGGCCGAACACGTGGGCGCGGACGTCGAGGTGCGCTACTCGACCACGACCCGCTCGCCGGTGCTGGCGGTCGACGATCCCGGCTACGCGATCCGCACCCGGCTGCAATTCCCCTCCCACGACGACCCCGCCGACGGTCCCGGCGCCCGCTACGCGTACAACGTCGCGGCCGGCACCGACCCCGCGCGGCGGTTCGACGAGGTGCTGATCGTCGTCGACTCGGTCGCCGACACCCCCGAACTGCACGCGCCCGGTGGCCTGCTGGACGCGCTGTCCCGGGTCACCGACCACGTCGGTCTGCTCGTTGTCCCCTCCTTCACCCCCGAGGTGCGCAGGTCATGAACCACCCGCCGAGCCCGCACGGGCACGACACCGGCAAGCTGCCGGACCCGCTGTACGGGCCCGCGTTCTCCTCGTACGCCGCCGACGAGGTCGCGTGGCTGCTCAAGGATCTGTCCGCGGTCGAGTTGGAAGCGCCGCTGGAGGAGCGCGAGGAGGCGATCCAGCACGCGGGCGCGCACTACGCCGAGTCGCTGCCGATCGAGTACCAGCCCTCGCCCGAGTACCAGGCGCTGTTCCACGCCGCGCTGGACGCCTCGGCGGACCGCATCGCGCACGCGGTCGGCGTGGTCACCGAGACCATCCTGGCCGAGCGCGGCCGGGACGCCGTACTGGTCTCGCTCGCCCGCGCCGGCACCCCGGTGGGCGTGCTGATGCGCCGCTGGGCCGAGCGCGCGCACGGCCTGACGCTGCCGCACTTCGCCGTGTCGATCGTGCGCGGACGCGGCATCGACACCACCGCGCTGCGCTGGCTGGGTCGCGAGTTCGACCCGTCGCGGATCGTCTTCGTGGACGGCTGGACCGGCAAGGGCGCGATCACCCGGGAACTGTCCGACGCGCTGGAACTGACCGCCCAGACCACCGGCATGCGCTTCGACCCGGAACTGGCGGTGCTCGCCGATCCGGGCTCGTGCGTACGCACCTACGGCACCCGCGACGACTTCCTGATCCCGTCCGCGTGCCTGAACTCGACGGTGTCCGGGCTGGTTTCGCGCACCGTGCTGCGGGACGACCTGATCGGCCCGGACGAGTTCCACGGCGCGAAGTTCTACGCCGAACTGGCCGACGTCGACGTGTCCGGCCTGTTCCTGGACGCCGTCACGGCGCGGTTCGGCGCGGTGGCCGAGGACGTGGCGCGCGATCAGCCGCTGCTGGCCGCGAGCGACCGGTCGCCGACCTGGGAGGGATGGCGCGCGGTGGAGCGGATCGGCGCCGAGTACGAGATCGACAACATCAACCTGATCAAGCCCGGGGTCGGCGAGACCACGCGGGTGCTGCTGCGCCGGGTCCCGTGGCAGATCCTGGCCCGCAAGGGCGTCGGCGCGGAGTTGGACCACGTGCGCATGCTCGCCGCCCAGCGCGAGGTGCCGGTGGTCGACGTGGACGACCTGCCGTACTCGTGCGTGGGCCTGGTCAAGCCGGGCTTTCGCCGGGACGGGGGCAACGCGTGAGCATCGTGGTGGCCAGTGACCTGGACCGCACCCTCATCTATTCGAAGGCCGCCGCCCGACTGGGCCTGGCCGCCACGGACCCGACGCCCGAGCTGGTGTGCGTGGAGCTGTACGACGGCGCGCCGATGTCGTTCGTCACCGGCGGCGCGGCCGGGCTGCTCGCCGAGTTGGCCGAGCACACCACCTTCGTGCCCACCACGACCCGTACCCGCGAGCAGTACGCGCGGATCGTCCTGCCGGGCCGGGCGCCGGAGTTCGCGATCTGTGCGAACGGCGGCCACCTGCTCGTGCACGGCGAGAGCGACCCGGACTGGCAGGCGGGTGTGCGCAAGACGCTGGCCGCGAACGCCGCGCCGCTGCCCGAGGTGGTCGCCTACCTGGAACGGGTCGCCCGTCCCGAGTGGACCCACAAACTCCGGGTGGCCGAGGACCTGTTCACCTACCTGGTGGTGGAACGAGCGGACCTGCCGCCGGAGTTCGTCCCGGAGACGACCGCGTGGGCGGCCGAGCGCGGCTACGGCGTCTCGCTCCAGGGGCGCAAGCTCTACTTCGTCCCGGAGGCCCTGACCAAGGGTGACGCGGTGCGCGAGGTCGCCCGGCGGGCCGGCGCGGACGCGGTGTTCGCGGCGGGTGACTCGCTCCTGGACATCGAACTGCTGCGCGCGGCGGACGCCGGGGTGCGCCCGGGGCACGGCGAGCTGGCCGATACGAACTGGGGTGCGCCGCACGTCGAGGCGCTCACCGAGCAGGGAGTGTCGGCGGGCGAGCGGATCGCGGCCTGGCTGCTGGAGCGGAGCCGTTCGCCGGTGCGGTGACAGGTGACAGGTGGTCGGTGACAGGTGGTCGCCGGTCGCCGGTCGCCGGTCGCCGGTCGGTGGTCTTGGCGGTCTCGGCGGGGGATTGAAGGCGCGGCCTCGGGTCCGGCACGGTTGAATGGGCCGCGACGAGGGAGAGGAAGCGCCGTGGATCCTGCCGAGTGTGCGGTGTGGTGGGCGGAGCCGGATCCGGACGCGGTCGCGCGGGCCTGGTTGGACGGCGCCGAGCGGGCCAGGTACGAGCGCTATCGGCGGCCCGCCGATCAGGCCAGGTTCGCCACCGCCCGAGCGCTGGCCCGGGGTGTGCTCGCGGCTCGGCTGGAGGTGGCCCCGGGCGACGTGCGCTTCGACACCGCGTGCCGGCTGTGCGGGTGCGACCGGGGCAAACCGCGTGTCCTCGGCGGCCCGGCCGACCTGGACTTCTCCATCTCGCACGCCGGCGAGCGGGTGGTGCTCGCGGTGGTCGAGGGCGCCGAGGTCGGCGTGGACGTGGAGCGGATCGCCACCGTCGAGGGCACCTTGTCGGCGGCCGAACTGGCCGCGCAGGCCCGGCTTCCGACGCGGTCGCGGGCGGTGGACGCGATCACCCGGTGGACCCGCAAGGAAGCGCTGCTGAAGGTGTACGGGCTGGGCCTGACGGTGGATCCGCGCAAGCTGACGGTGTCCGGTGCGGGTGAGCCGCCTCGGCTGCTGGACTGGCCGGATCCGCCGGCGACCGTGCCGGCCGCGGGGGATTCGGGCGGTGGGTGGGCCGACCCGGAAAGCCGACATCCGCACCGCGAGCAGGAGGCGGTGCGGATGTACGACCTGACGCCGGGGGTGGGCTATGCCGCGACCGTGGCGGTGCGTGGGCTCGGGCGGTACGCGGTGGTGGAGCGGTGGGCGGGGGCGTCGCCGATCCGGGAGACGGGCTCGGAGCGGGGCGTCGACCCGGATCCGGAGCGAGGCCCGGAGCGGGGCCCGGCGTAGGGCCTGGGACGGGCCTCGGAGCCGGGCTCGCCGGCCGGCTCAGACGCAGGCGCCGCGGACGGTCAGTAGTTCGGCCCGAGCGTGCAGTTGCCGGCCGCACTCCATGTCGAAGGTCAGCTCGAAGCCGTCCCGCGCGGCCCGCACCCGGGTCAGCGCCACCTCGGTGAACCGGTCGAGCGCGCCGCACAGCTCGTGCATGACCAGCCCGGTCGAGGACAGGCCGAGTACGGTGCCGTCACCCAGGGTCACCAGATCGCAGCCCCGGTTGCCGCTCGCCGCCTGCGCGTCGGTCACCCGCAGTGGACCGCGGCCGAGCGAGTGCAGCCACGTGACCGCCTGGCGATGCAGTACCGCGCGCTCCTCTTCGTAGGCGAGGACCATCATGCGATGCATGTCGGTCATGTCGTTCGTGTGCAGCGGCAGCGCGGGGGCGGTACGCGGCCCCCGGCGCAGCCCGCGCAGGTTCGGCAGCGCGAGAACGACGAGGAGAAGCGCGAACAAAGGCATCAAGAGCACGGGCATGTGCGACTTCCCGGTGTCAGCATCGTGGTCGACGGCGAGGCATACGGGGTTTCGGACCCGTGAATCGGGATCAAGGTCCCGAAGTCGGCCGGTCCGACGACTTTAAACCTTAAATTTCGGGAAGGTGGGCGATGGTGCCGATTCTTTACCCGACTGGTCGAACACGGCGACGATTTCACTACGCTGAGTTGCGTAAAGTGTGTTATATGCGTTAAATGTCGCTTTTCTGATTTCAGGTGCTGACGCGACGTGATGTCAGTGCGGTCCAGGGCCCGCCCGGTCCTCGCGGATGACCTGCACCGTGGCCGCGACCTCGGCCCGGATGGCGCGGGTCTCGCTGAGGAATCGCCACCAGTTCGGGCGCGGCTGCTCGGGCTCGGCGGCGATCGCCTCCAAGCGGAAGACCAAGGCGTCCAGGCGGCGGGCGTAGCGCTCCTCGGCATTGGCCCGACCGCCGAGCGCGAGCCGCTGGGCGTCGCGCAGCGCGAACCGGGTGCGCTCCAACTCGGCCTCGGGGTCGCGGGCCACCTCCTCCAGCGCGCGCAGGCGGTCGGAGACCGAGGCCATCGCCTCGTCGGCCTCCTTGAGGGTGGCCCGCGCGGTGGCCAATCGGCTCACCGCGTCGGCGTACTCCCCGCGTCCGGCCGAGGTGCCGGCCTCTTCCAGACGGGCGTGCGCGACACCCAGTGACTGTCGGGCCTTGGCCGGGACCTGCTCCAGGTCGGTCCAGCAGGACTGTACGTAGTCGCGGCGCAGTCGATGCAGGGCGGGTTCCACGCCGGCCAGTCGCGATTCCAGGGCCTGCGCGCGGGTGCGCAGCGAGGACAGCCGGTTGGTCACCTCCTCGCGCTGTCGGGGCAGCCGTTCCGCCTCGGCGCGCAGTTCGCCGGCCGAGGTCTCGATCCGGCCCGCCACCTCCAGCGTGCCCGGGATGCCGAGCGCGGCCGGGCCCTTGTCCAATTCGGCGAGGTCGCCGCGGATCGCGGCCAGGCGGGTGGTGAGCGTGCTGGTGCCCAGTCCCGCCCGCTCGGTGTCGGCGACCGCACGGGCGGCCTCGGCGGCGGCGCGACGGGCCCGATCCACGGCCGGCGGCAACTGCCCCAGCGCGTGCTCGGCGTCGGCGAGCAGCGGGCCGAGCGAGCCGGCGAACCGGTCCAGGTCCTGGCGGACCGCGTCGAGCTTGCGCGCGGTCTCGGTCAACTCCCGGCGAGCCGCCTCGTATTCGTCGGTCTCCAGTTCGACGTCCAGCGGATGACGGTCCATCAGCGCGATGTACGCCGCGCTGGCCTCGTCGATGCGCAGGCTCACCGCGGCGAAGGCGCGCAGCGCGTCCTCGGTGCCGCGGGCGCCGCGGACCGCCCGGACCGTCTCCAGCGAAAGCATCATGTCCCGTTGCGCGGTGTCGAGCTGGAGGAACGCCTCGCCCGCCGCCTCGCGCGCGGCCAGCGCGGCCGAGCGGGCGGCGTCCTTGCGGCGACGCCACGGGCGCGTCTCGCCGGCGAACGCGGCCGGGAGCACGGCCAGGAGCAGCGGCGCGAGCGTGATCGACAGCGGAAGGCCGACCCCGAGGGATCGTCGTGCGGATCCGACCACCACGCCTGCTCCCGTCACCGTGCGAACCGTGCCCACTCCATCCTGCCCATCCTTCCAGGTGCTGTCCGATGGAGGTCCACCAACCGTCCCCCGGGGCGTGTCCGACCGGACGGATGGGCCGCGCCGGGTTCAGTTGTCGCCTGTAGTGCGCGGGTGCGCTCCCTGTGTCATCACCCGGGCTCGCCGGCAATCACCGACAACCACAGGCGACGACCGAGGGCGGAACGTGCGTTGCCCCTCCCTTTCCCTTACCGACCGCCGACGCGGTGTACTCGCCGTCGGACTCGTCGGCGCGGCCCTTACGGCGATGGGCCGGGCGGGCTCGGCGCCCGCGACGGGCGAGGCGAAGGGTCCGCACGCGATCGTGGTCGGGGTGGTCGGGGTGGTCGGGGTGGTCGGGGTGGGCCGGGAGGCCGGGGCCGGGGCCGGACCGGAGAGAGGGCGCCGGGATTTCCTTCCGGCAGTCGGTGATCGCGGGGCCGGCCGAGGAGCGTGTGCTCGGCGTGCGGGCGCCCGGCTCGCGCGCGCGGGCCGTGTCGGCCACGGCGGCGGCGCCGGTCGGGAATCCGGCGGCGGACGTGCCGTACGGGCCGGCCGATCGCAGGGGCGCTCGATGGTGGTCGATGTGATCGCCTCGGCGCCCGCACCTGCTGCTCGGGATCATCCCGGTCGCGCCGTTTCGGCCCGGTCCGGGCGCGGTGATCGCCTCTTGCGCCATGATCCGCCGTTGCCGGGGCGGTGGTGTGACCGGGTGGTGGAGTATCCGGGACGAGCGCGGATCTCGGGCCGGTCCCCGGGAGATCCGGGGCCGGCCCGGCGGCGTGGCGCAGCGCGGTATGGCGTGGCGTGGCCGCCGGACCGGCGGATCCGGGTCAGAACTTGACGTCGGAGCAGGAGTAGAAGGCGTTGTCGGTGTCCGCGACGTCCCAGACCGCGAAGATCAGCGCCTGGCCGGTGCGGCCGGCCGGGAGAGTGCCGGTGTGCACGGTGTGCGCGGCCGGCAGGGCGCCGCCGTACGGGACGGTCAGGAACGGCGTGCTCTCGATCTGTGCGCGGCTGATCGGCTGGGTGGGATTCCAGCTCGGCTTGGTGATGTAGTAGCGGAACGTGCTGGTCGAGTGCCGGGCCTCGATCTCCCAGGTGAAGCTGAACGTGGCGCCGGAGGTGAGCGCGGTGGTCGGCCAGGCGCCGCTGCGCGGGTCGTCGAGCGGGGCCCATCGGCCGTCCGCGCCGGCGCACAACTTCCCGTCGGCGGGCCCGCCCGCCGGGTAGCCCTTGGGGCCCTCGACGCTCTGCGGCTCCCACTGGATCTGGCCGCACCTCTTGACCTTGCCCTCGCCGCACAGCGCGGAGCGGCTCTTGGGGCTGGAGATGAACCCGTGGGCGGAGGCCGAGGACGGCAGCATCAGGAAGGGCAGCGCGACCGCCGCCGCGCTCAGCGTGGCCAGGATGGTCCTCTTGCGCATGGAACTTCTCCTCGTGAACGAAGTCGTGCCGGAACCGGCCGACCGCTCGGCGCGGTCTCGAACCGACCCGCCCGGGTGCCGCGGGGCGTGGTCGTCGAGTCGATGGGACCGTCGAATCCGCATCCGAACGTGCAGCCACACGGTCCGGGTGCGGACCGCTTCGGTGCGACCTGCGCGAGTCGCGTGCCTTCGTTACCGGGGTGCGCTCGATCACGCTAGGAGGCCCGCCTCGGGGCGGGCAATGGTCTGGACCTGTGCCGGCACAAATTGGCGAACGCCGCGGCCGGTCACGGTCGGTGATTTCAGCCGAGCGGGTCCGGGATCGGGACGGCCACGCCGGAGACGCGGACCCGGGGGTCGTCGGCGCGCAGGTCGACGGTCAGTACGCCGGGCCGGCCCAGGTCGTCGCCCTGGTGCAGGGTGAGCGTGGCCGACGCGGGAACCAGGTCCAGGGCCCGCAGGTAGTGGCCGAGGGCGGCCGCCGCGGCGCCGGTGGCCGGGTCCTCGACGACGCCGCCGACCGGGAACGGGTCGCGGACGTGGAAGGTGTCCGCGTTCTCGCGCCAGACCAGTTGGAAGGTGGTCAGGTCGCGGGCCCGCATGAAGCCGGCCAAGCCGTCGAAGTCGTAGCGCAGATCGGCCAGCCGGGCCCGGCCGGCGGCGGCCAGGACCAGATGGTGGGCGCCGGCGTACGCGTAGGCCGGCGGGATGGCCGGGTCGAGGTCGTCGGCGGCCCAGTCGAGCAGGGCCAGCGCCTCGGCGACATCGGTGGCCGGAACCGCGGAATGCCGCGGCTCGACGCTGGTCAGCGTGGCGCGCAGGGTGCCGTCGGCGTCGGTTGCCACGTCGACCGGGACGATGCCCGCGCGGGTGGCGAAGACGAGCGCGCCGGGGCCGATCCGCTCGGCCACCGCGACCGCGGCGGCGACGGTGGCGTGGCCGCAGAAGGGGACCTCGGCCAGCGGGCTGAAGTAGCGCACGTCGAAGGCGCGGGCGGGGTCGGCGGCCGGCGCGGCGGTGTCGGCCACCGTTGTGCCGGTGCCGGTGCCGGTGCCGGTGCCGGTGCCGGTGTCGGCCGCCGTGGACCGGGTGAGGAACGCGGTCTCGGAGTAGCCGAGTTCGGCGGCGATCGCGAGCATCGCCGGATCGGTGAGTCCGTCGGCGGCCAGGACGACGCCGGCGGGGTTGCCGCCGGTCGGGTCCGCGGAGAAGGCGGTGTAGCGGAGGGGTTTTGCGGCATCCGGTGTCGTCATGTCGTGGCCCAACGCGTTGTGTCGACGAGAGATTCCTGGAGTGGGCGACGCCCGGCGCGGGCCGGGGCGGCACGATGCGCCGGCGACCGGCCGTCGGGCGCCGGGAGGAGGCCGACGGCGATCGCCGGCCCGCGGGTGACCGGCGGGCCGGCGGGCGTCGGCTCAGGTGCCGGAGGCGAGGCGCCAGAAGTCGCGCAGCAGGGTGGGGGGTGTGGGACCGGAGAGTTCGACCTGGGTGAGCAGGACGGTCGCCGTGCCGGTGGCCGGGACCACGTGTGCCGCCGTACCGGTGCCGCCCACCCAGCCGAAGCGGCCCGGGACGTTCCAGGGGTCGACGGGCTCGACGTCGACCGAGCCGCCGAAGCCCCAGCCCTGGCCCTCCAGGAAGAGCCGGGACGCGTCCCGCTGCGGCGCGGTCAGGTGGTCCGTGGCCATCCGGCGCACCGACGCGGGGGTCAGGAGCTGCCGGCCGGCGGCGCCGCCCTCGGCGAGCAACATCCGGGTGAAGGCGTGCAGGTCGTCGACGGTGGACACCAGGCCGCCGGCGCCGGAGGGGAAGGTGGGCGGGCTGCTCCATTGGCCGTCGGGGGCGTCGATCAGGTCGAGGCCACCGGACGGCGAGGTGCGGTAGCAGTACGCGAATCGGTCGAGATCGGCGGCCGGCACCGAGAAGCCGGTGTCCACCATGCCGAGGGGCTCGAACAGTCGCTCGGTCAGGAAGTCGGGCAACGACAGACCGGAGATCCGGGCGATCAGCACGCCCAGGATGTCCGAGCACGTGTTGTAGAGCCAGGCCACGCCCGGCTGGTGCAGCATCGGGATCCGGGACAGCCTGGCCAACCACTCGTCGGGGTCCGGGACCGCTTGCGGCCGCGGCGGTCCCTGGCCCAACTCGGTGAACAGCGGCGCGAGGGCCGGCAGTGCGAAGTCGGAGGGGAAGCCGTACCCGGCCCGGAAGGTGAGCAGGTCGAACACGGTGATCGGACGGGTCACCGGGACCACGTCGTCGATCGGCCCGCCCGGCGTACGCACCACGTTCGGCGCGGTCAACTCGGGCAACCAGCGGCTGATCGGGTCGCCGAGCGCGAACCGACCGTCCTCGACCAGGGTCATCACCGCGGCGGCGACGACGGGCTTGGTGAGCGACGCGACGCGAAAGATCGTGTCGCGGTCCATCGGGAGGGTGCCGGCGGCGTCGAGCGAGCCGACCGCCTGGACGTCGACACGGTCGTGGTGCGCGATCAGGGCCACCGCGCCCGGTAGAGCTCCGGTGTCGACGTGGGACTTCAGGAGTTCGTGCAGGTTGCTTGCCGGGCTGCTCATCGGGCCACCTTCTCGTGCGGGAATGCGGTCGAGGGTCCGCAGGCAGGACTCCGCGTGTGGCGCACCGTCATCGGTCCAAAGCGGTCGGATCCCGCCGCCTCGGCCCGAGGCGGCGGGATCCGACCGTCCTGGTGGACGCCGGAGCCGATGGGGCATGGCGCCGGGTCGGGCCGGCAGGTCACGGTTGTCTCGTGCGATCGCCAGGATATGAGCCGTACTTGATATTCCGGGCGAAATCGCGTGACGGGCCGGGGGGTCCACTGCGTTCTAGTTAGTGGGTACGCGTGCGGCGCGGGTCGGGTCGGGTTTCGATGGGGACGCCCGCCGTGTCGGGCGCGGTGCCGGGTGGGACGGTGAGGGCATGGCGGCGTGCCGGGAACGGTACGGGCATGCGATCCGAGAGGGCGTCGGGTGGCCTGCCGGCACGGCCTCCGGGTGGGGCAGGACACGTGGTCGAACGGACGTCTAGGAGACAGCAGGCCGATGGCAACCCCGAGATCTGAGGAGAAGGAACTGGCGGCCGCGATGCGGACGGCGGCTTCGGAACTGGCACTGCCGGCCGGGTTGGTCGCGGGAGGGATCGCCCGGGGGCGGCGGATGCGGCGGGCCCGTCGGATTCGCGTCGGCGCCGCCGCCGCGGCGGTGCTGGCCGTGGCGGGCACCGGTGTGGTGGTGGCGACCACCGCGGAGGACGCGCCGCGGAGCCGGGTGGCGTCGGGAGCGGCGGCGGTGCCCACCGGTTCGCCGACGCCGAGCGCGACCCCGGAGCCGGGATCCGGGATCTCCGCACCGGCCGGAATGGAGCCGGTCTCGGCACAGGAACTCGCTCGGATACTGCTCCAGCAGCCGGAGTTCGGCGCCGTCGCGAGGGTTCCGATCGGAGGCGAGCTTTCCCCGAAGTCGGGCGGCGCGGGGATCCGGGCGGGCGCCTCCGCCGCCGTGACGCTGGAGAACGGCAAGGGAACGACGCAGCTTCGGGTGTCGGTGTGGGCCGGCGCCTCCGGGGCCGCCGAGCCCGATTGCCCCGACACGCACCGGGTCGCCGGCGTGTGTGTGCAGATCGCCGAACCGAACGGCACACATGGATACACCGTGGAAACGTTCCCCGCGGCCGACGGGAGCGGGAGCGGCGGGAAGGCCGGATCGGGTGGGCCGGGGCGGATCACCCGGTCCGTGCGGGTGATCCGTCCGGACGGAGTGGAGATCTCGGTAACGGAGACGACCGACTACACGGACACCGGTGCCGCCTCGCCGTCGGAGAAGCCGCCGCTGACCCTCGCCCGGCTCAAGGAGCTCACCCTGAAGCCGTTCTGGCAGCTCTGGGTGGACCCCGAGGTCAATCTGGCCGCGCGCAAGAAGATGACCGGCTTCAAGGACGTGCCGATGACCTTCGACCCCGAAACGATCGGGACGCGGGAGGTGCCGGTGACGACGTCGCCGCCCGTCGGACCGCCGCGGCAGCCGACGCCGACCCGCTGAGTGCGCGGAGGTCGGGATGCGCCGCGTCGCCCCCGGCTCGGGGGTGAAGCGGCCGCGCCACCCCCGAGCCGGGGCGACGCGGCCGAGCCGGGGTGGTCGGGTCAGGTCAGGCGCTTGCAGAGGAGGGCGTCGGGGGTCCTGGCCGAGCCGACCCGGCCGGTATACGCGACGCCGGCCGCGTATTCGTCGGCCCCGCACTGGCCCTTGTACGCGCCGGAGGCGAACTCGCCGCCGGGGGCGCCCGCCGGGCGGTTGTCGCCCCGGTCGAACCACAGCGTGCGGGAGGAGGTGCCGAGCGTCGTGGTGGGTTGCGTGCACAGGATCGCGGAGACGGCCGCGCCGCGCACGCTGTATCCGGTGATCATCCGGCCGGTGGGGCATTCGAGCTTGGTGTAGCCCGTGGCCCAGTCGTTGAGCACGTACGACTCGTCGCGAACGACCGTGTAACCGGCGCCGATCGGGGACAGGTCCGGGCCGCCGGCGTCGGTGCACAGCCCTCGGTTGCCGGTGTGCGCCAGGCCGACGACGCGCTCGCCGTCCGGGCAGACGCCCTTGCGGGCGCCGGAGTCCCAGTCGGGACGGGTCCGCATCCGCAGCGAGGGTTGCGCGTCGGCGTGGTCCAGGTTGAGCATGTTCCAGCGCGCGGAGGACGCGATCGCGCCGGTGCGCCCGGTCGCTCCGATCAGCCTGGTCCAGGCGGCGGCGCGCCAGTCGGTCGGGTCGTCGGCGATGCCGCTGCGCACGCCGTTCGGGTCGAAGCGCAGCAGGGCCCACGAGTCGCCCTGGCCGTTGCCCTTCCAGCCGACCAGCGGCCAGTAGGCGAAGTCCAGGTCACGGGCGATCAGGTAGTCGGTGAAGTTGGTGAACCAGGCGCGGGCGACCGGATCGCTCTCCTCGGCGCCGGTGCCGAACTCGCTGATCCACACCGGGGCGGTGTGGTGCTGCCCGTCGGTGGTCACGTACTGCGCCGATCGGTCTATCTCGGCGAACAGTTGATCACGCGTCAGGTCCTGGTAACGGGCGTCGTGGGTTTCCCCCAGGCCGTACGCGCCACTGTGGTTGGGGCCGGTGTACCCGTAGAAGTGCGCCGAGTAGACCAGTTTCCTCGGGTCGACCAGGGTGTGTGACAGGGTGCGCACCGGGGTCAGTGTGGGGCGGCCGTGCGGCAGGAAGTCGACCGGGACTCCGGTCCAGTTGATGCCCTCGACGATGATCAGCAGATCCGGGTTGGCCTCGGTCAGGATGCGATTGCCCGCCTCCAGCGACGCGGCCTGCCAGTCCTTGTCGTTGCCCCAGCCCCAGTTCGGGTCGTCGGTGATGTTGCGCCGGACCTCGTTGTACAGATCGGCGCCGACCACACGCTTGTTGGTCTTGTAGCGGTTCGCCATGGTGATCCAGTCGGCCACCCAGTCGGCGGTGCTTCGCGTGGTGTTCCAGCGCTCGTTGCCGTCCACGCCGCAGCACCAACGGGTGGTGCCGGTGTGGTTGTTCAGCACGACCGCGAAGCCGTCCGCGGTCAGCGCGGCGACCACGGCGTCGAACACCTGGAGCGGGGTCTTGCCGCGCAGTTGCGGGTTGGCGGCGACGGCCGCGTCGGGGACGGTCGCGGTGGCGTGCACCATCTCGTTCGAGAAGGGCAGCCGGATGCTGTTGACGCCGACCGCGTGGAAGCCCGCCAGGATCGCGGGCAGGCTCGCGCGATCCAGACCGAGCGGCATGCCGTTCGCGTTCTCGCCGCTGTGGTGGTTCGCGGGGTCGGCGATGTCGCCCGAACCGTTCCAGGTGCCCTGTGCGCCGGCCCAGTTCGCCGAACGCAGCTTGAATCGGCTGCCGTTCGCGTCGACGATCCAGCGGCCGCTCGCGGACAGGGGGGCTGTCCAGGACGCGGCGAGGGTGGATGCCTGGGAGGTGGTCGGCGCGGCCGCCTGTGCGGTGGGGGTGGCCGCGTCGGCCCGGGGGCCGATCAGGAGGCCGGCGGCCATGGCGGTCAGCGCGGTCAGGGCGAGGGCGGGCCGGGTGAGCGGTCGGTGCCAGGTGCGGGAGCGGGTGGTGGCCGCGGGATCGGGAGCGTGGTGGGTGAGCAGTCGGTGCCTGGTGCGATGCATCGGTACCTGCCTCGGTTGAGGGATGAGGGGTGCGTGCGGTGCGGCAGTGCGGTCGTTGCGGTGCGGTTGATGCGGTTGATGCGGTTGATGCGGTGCGCGGCCGTGTGGTGTGGTTCGGCCGTGCGGTGTGGTTCGGCCGTGTGGTGTGGTGTGGTGTGGTGCGGCTGTGGGGTGGTCAGCCGGATTCGGGGGTTGTGGAGGGTGCGGGCTCGGTGGGGTGCGAGCCCAGGACGGCCACGGCCTGGGGGGCGAGCGTGACGCGGCGGGTGGTCGGTTGGCCGTCGGCGAGCAGATCCCGGCGTGGGGTGGGGAGTTCGACCTCGTGTGCGTGGTCGGTGTGGTTGAGCAGGACGAGTACGTCGTACCCGTCGCCGGTGCGAATGCTTGCCTGGACGCCGGGTGGGAGCGCCGGCAGTACCGGCTCGACGCCCGCGTCCGCGCAGGCTCGGGCGATCAGTCCGCGCATGGTCGCGGCGTCCGGGCGGGTCGCGATGTACCGCGCGATGCCCGCGCCGTGGGTGTGCACCGTCGCGGCGGGGCGGCCGACCCATTCGGCCCCGGCGAACTCCAGCTCGGCCCGCGCGCCCTTGAGCGTGACGTCCTCGCGCCACAGGTCGCCGGTGCCCGTCGGCGGTGCGTGGTCCGACCCCGACACCCCCTGTACGGGGAACACCGCGCCCGCGTCGGCCGGCCAGAACTCCTCGACCGATATACCCAGTACCTCGCGCAGCGGCCCCGGGTAGCCACCCAGGTGCACCCGATCGCATTCGTCCACGATGCCGCTGAAGAACGACACGACCAGCGAACCGCCGTCGGCGACGAAGCGGGCGAGCCGGTCGGCGTGTTCGGTGGACAGCAGATACAGGCTCGGCACGATCACCAGGCGGTAGTCGGACAGGTCGGCGCTCGGATGCACGACGTCCACTCCCACGCCCAGGTCGAACAGCGGCGCGTAGTGGTCGAGTGCGCGGTCCAGGTGGCGGACGGCGTCGGAGGGGTGCGAGTCGAGTTCGAGCGCCCACCAGCTCTGCCAGTCGGACAACAGCGCGACCCGGTTGCGGATCCGGGTGCCGGCCAGTTCCGGTACAAGCGCCAACTCGCGGCCCAGGTCAGCCACTTCGCGGAACACGCGGGTGTCGGGACCGGCGTGCGGGACCATTCCGGAGTGGAACTTCTCGGCGCCGCCCCGGGATTGCCGCCACTGGAAGTACATGATCGCGTCGGCGCCCTGGGCCACCGCCTGCCAACTCCACAGCCGCATCCGGCCCGGGGACTTGGCGGCGTTGCGGGACCGCCAGTTGACGGCTGACGGCGCCTGTTCGGTGAGCAGCCACGGGCGACCGCCGCCCGCGCAGCGGATGATGTCGTAGCCGAGCGCGGCGCCGATGTGCGCCTGCTCCCAGTTCGGGTCCGGATAGCTGTCCAGGGACAGGACGTCCATGGCCGGTGCCCAGTCGTACATGTCCACGCTCTTGAGCCCGGCCAGGAAGTTCGTGGTGACCGGCACGTCGGGTGTGATCCGGCGCAGGATCGCGGTCTCCGACTCGAAGCAGGCGCGCAGCGCGTCGTTGCTGAACCGCTTGAAGTCCAACTGCTGGGAGGGGTTCGGGTAGGTCGGCGCGGTGCGCGGCGGCAGGACCTGGTCGAAGGACGCGTAGCGCTGGGACCAGAAGTCGGTGGACCACGCCTCGTTGAGCGCGTCCACGCTCTTGTAGCGCTCGCCCAGCCAGCGTCGGAAGTCGGCGGCGGAGGTGTCGCAGTAGCACTCCGCGACGTGGCAGCCGTACTCGTTGCCGACGTGCCACAGACCGAGCGCCGGGTGCTCGCGATAGTGCGTCGCGACGGCCTCGACCAGGCGCGCGGCACGGTCGCGGAAGATCGGCGAGGACGGGCAGAAGTGCTGTCGGCCCCCGGGGGACAGGACGACGCCGTCGGCGGTCACCGGCAGCACCTCGGGGTGCTCGGTGACCAGCCACGGCGGTGGCGCGGCGGTCATCGTGGCCAGGTCCGCGGTGATGCCGTGCGCGGCCAGGTCGTCCATGACCCGATCGAAGTAGCCGAAGTCGTAGGCGTCGCGCGCCGGTTCGACCCGGGCCCAGGCGAAGATGGCGAGGTTGACCACGGTGACGCCGGCCCGGGCCATCAGTGCCAGGTCCTCGGCGCGGGTGGCCTCGGGCCACTGGTCCGGGTTGTAGTCGGCGCCGAACCCGATGCCGCCGAGACGGGCGCGCAGTGCGGCCTGCCGGTCGGCAGTGCGGTGTGGGGTGTCGTTCATCGGTGGGTTGTGGCACGCCGGGGCCGAAGTGTATTCGGACGGGCGCCACTTCTCCTTCGGGTCACTTCGGGGCGGTGAGGACGAGTGGGTGCGCGGGAGGGGCGGGAGGGCGGGCGCGGTTCGGTGCCGCCGGTGCGGTCCGGTTCGGAGCGTGCCGTCCCGTGCCTGCGCGGGCTTTCGTCGTACCGGGAGGGGCGGCGGGCGGCGGGCGGCAGGCAGTGGGCGGCGGGCGATGCGCGGAGGCCGCGTGAACCTGTCGGCCGGGAGCGGGTGTGACGCGTCGTCGGGGAGCTGGGAGTAGCCGTGACGGTCGGGAGGGGAGCCGGGATGGGAGCGGGAGTGGCCGTGACGGTCCGTCAGGGGTGCGTTTGGTCGTGACGGTTCGTCAGAGAGCGCGAGTGGCCGTGAT
The DNA here is from genome assembly GCF_053594475.1 of Embleya sp. NPDC001921. Taxonomy (NCBI): domain Bacteria; kingdom Bacillati; phylum Actinomycetota; class Actinomycetes; order Kitasatosporales; family Streptomycetaceae; genus Embleya; species Embleya sp. NPDC001921. Next base: position 158,034 of record NZ_JBSFEO010000022.1, on the reverse strand, counting down.
CGTTCGTCAGGGAGTGGGCGGCACCGAGGTGCTGTCCCGGACGATCAGGGTCGGGGCGACCGGCCTGGCGCCGTGGACGATGGTGTGACCGGTGCGGAACTGGTCGAACAGCAGCGCCACGCACTGCCGACCGACCTCTTCGAAGTCCTGGTGGACGGTGGTCAGCGAGGGCAGGAACCAGGCCGATTCGGCGAGATCGTCGAAGCCCACCACGCTGACCTCGCCCGGCACCGCACGCCCCGCCTCGTGCAGGGCTCGCACGACGCCCAGCGCCATCTGGTCGTTGCCCGCGAACACGGCGGACACCTCCGGGTTCGCGGCCAGTTCGAGGCCGGCCGCGTAGCCGCTGGCGGCGGTCCAGTCGCCGTACAGCAGCGGCGGCACGGGCGCGCCGGCCGCCTTGAGCGTGCGGTGCCAGGATTCGGCACGCCGGCGGGCGGCGTACGAATCCTGCGGGCCGGACACGTGCCAGACGGTGGGATGGCCCAGGTCGAGCAGATGTGTGGTGGCCAATCGGGCGCCCTCGGCCTGATTGGTGTCCACGCCCGGATGCCGGCGGCTCTCCTCGCCGTCGACCACCACGACCGGCAGGCCGGAGGGCAGGCGTAGCGCGGGAGTGTCCAGGATCTGCGCCTCGATCAGGATGATGCCGTCCACGGCCTGCATGGTCAGCCGATCGAAGGCGTCGCGCACGGCGCTCTCGGTCTGCGCGCGCACGCTCACCACGTTCACCGAGTAGTCCGCGTCCTGGGCGGCGGCGACTATGGCTTCGAGCGTGCGCGCGTTGCCGTAGGCGTTGAGGCCGAAGCTGATCACGCCGAGCATCCGGAACTTGCCGGTGGCCAGCGCCCGGGCGGCCGTGTTGGGTCGGTAGCCCAGCATGCGCATCGCGGCGAGCACGCGTTCGCGCGTCGCCTCGTCCACGTTGCTGCGGTTGTTCGCGACGCGCGAGACGGTCTGGCTGGAGACCCCGGCCATCTCGGCGACGTCGGCCATGGACGGCGGTCGGGTACGCGTCGCGGACGACCCGCCCGATCCGGGCTTCGCCGACTCTCCGTCCTTCGCCATGCCCCGATCCTTTCATTCACGCCGCCCGCGCCGGGCGGCGGATGCGCTCATGTTCGCGCAAACATGATGGCGGGTCAACACTGCGTCGTGAACGACGGCGAAGGATTGCCAAGGGTCACCAAAAGCGACATTTTCGCGGGAAACTTCCCGCACGGGCATCCGAGAGATGGCTATTGACAGCCGGTCAGGCTGACGGAACACTCTCGAAACGCGCCGCGATGTTGGCGCAAACATTCGGTGCCGGCGGTGACCACCCGTGCGCCCGCCGTTCTCGAAATCCCCGAGTGTCCCGGAGGACCTTCCGTGAGAGTCGACCCGGTCCCGTGCCGCCGACGGGGTATGCGGTGAAACGCGGCGCCCTGCGGCGCAACCTCACCGGCCACGCCTTCTTCTTCCCGTTCCTGGTGGTCTTCGTCATCGGCGTCGCCGCCCCGCTGGCCTACGCGTTCCGGTTGAGCCTGTACGAGGACCGGATGATCGGAGGCACGGTCTTCGTCGGCTTCGACAACTACTCGAAGGCGCTGAGCGACCATCTGTTCTCGGCCGGACTGGCCCGGGTCGCGCTGTTCTTCGTGATCCAGGTACCGCTGATGCTGACCTTGTCGCTGCTGGCGGCGTTGGCCATCGACAGCGGCCGGCTGCGCGGCGCGGGCCTGTTCCGGGTCGGCATCTTCGTTCCGTACGCGGTGCCCGGCGTGGTCGCGGCGCTGATGTGGGGCTACATGTACGGCGACCGGTTCGGCCTGGCCGCCGAGTTGGGCGACCTGCTCGGCACGGACCTGCCCGACCTGCTGAGTCCGGACTGGATGCTCGCGTCCATCGGCAACGTGGTGACCTGGTCCTACGTGGGCTACAACATGATGATCCTGTACGCGGCCCTGCGGGCGATTCCCGAAGAGTTGTACGAGGCCGCCGAGATGGACGGCGCGGGCGCGTTCCGTACCGCGTGGAGCATCAAACTCCCGGCGCTGAAACCCGCGTTGCTGTTGGCGACCACGTTCTCCGTGATCGGCAGTTTCCAACTGTTCAACGAGCCGAGCATCCTGGCCGCGCTCGCTCCGGCGTCGGTGCCGACCAACTACACCCCGAACCTGTACGCCTACAACCTCGCGTTCAGCGGCCGCCAGTTCAACTACTCGGCCGCCATCGCGGTGGTCCTGGGTGTGGTGACCGTGTTCGTCGCGTACCTGGTCCAACTGGCCACCGCACGACGGGAGCGTATGCAGTGAGCACCTCCACTCTGCCGGACGGATCGCGTGCGACGGGCAAGGCGGGCGAGAAGGACGGGGCCGGCGGGACCGGCGTGGCGCGGGCCGGGTTGTCGCGTCCACGCGGGCGGCTCGATCGGCGTGCGCGACGTGGGCGCCGCGGGTCGGGGGATCGCGGCGATCGACGTGGTCGCAAGAGCACCGCGCTGACCGTGGCGATGGCGTTGATGCTCGGCTACACGCTGCTGCCGCTGGTGTGGCTGATGTTCGGCGCGACCAAGTCCAACGAGGGCCTGCTTTCCTCGCGCGGGCTGTGGTTCGCCGACGACTTCGACCTCTTCGACAACATCCACGACGTCTTCACCTACGACGACGGCATCTATCTGCGCTGGTTCGCCAACAACCTGCTGTATTCGGTGGTCGGTGCGGGTGGCGCGGCGCTGATCGCCACGCTCGGCGGGTACGCGCTGGCCAAGTTCGAATTCACCGGGCGGCGGCTGATGTTCGCCCTGGTGCTGGGCGCGATCTCGATTCCGGGCACGGCGTTGGCGGTACCGACGTACCTGTTGTTCAGCGACGCGGGCATCGTGAACACGCCGTGGGCAGTCATCCTGCCCTCCCTGGCCAGCCCGTTCGGCCTGTATCTGATGCGGGTGTACGCGGCCGACGCGGTGCCGGACGCGATGCTGGAGGCCGCCCGCATGGACGGCGCCGGTGAGCTGCGGATCTTCTTCACCCTCTCGCTGCGGCTGCTCGCGCCCGGCTTCGTCACGGTGCTGTTGTTCGCGCTGGTAGCGACCTGGAACAACTACTTCCTGCCGCTGATCGTGCTCAACGATCCGAACTGGTTCCCGCTGACCGTCGGCCTCAACCGGTGGAACGGCCAGGCCAACGGCGGCAGCGTGGCGGGAAGTACGGCGATCTACCCGATTCTGCTGACCGGCAGTCTGCTCGCGATCGTGCCGCTGATCGTGGCCTTCCTCTTCCTCCAGCGGTTCTGGCAGTCCGGCCTGTCGGCGGGCGGGGTCAAGCAGTAGCGCCTGCCTTAGGCGTGCCTGTGCCTTCTTCAGTGCGTGCCCTGGTGCCTCCGGGCGCCTCCGGCTGTGTCCGAGTGTGTACAGATATGTCATATGTCTTCGTATTTCGTCGTGTCTTCGTATTCGCTTGTCGTCGCGTTCTCGTCTCGCACGTCCCCCGAGTTCGCGAATTCCCTTTGGAGTGACCACATATGAACGCAAGAACGTCGATCGTGGGTCGGCTCGGCTCGCGCCGATCGACCTCGGTGACCGCCGCCGCGACCGTCACGGCGTTGGCCCTGTCGCTCGCCGCGTGCGGGTCGGACTCGAAGTCCGACGACGACAAGGGCGGCAAGCAGGCCGATCCGGCGGCGGTCGCGGCGGCTCTCGACCAGCCCGCCGAGATCACCTTCTGGAGCTGGGTCCCCAATGTGGATCGGACCGTGGCGCTCTTCCAGAAGAAGTACCCCAAGGTGCGCGTCAAGCTGGTCAACGTGGGCCAATCGGCCGACCAGTACACCAAGTTGCAGGCGGCGCTCAAAGCCGGCGACGGCGCTCCGGACGTCGCGCAGATCGAGTACTTCGCGCTGCCGCAGTTCGCGATCACCAAGCAGCTCGTCAACCTCTCCGACTACGGAATCGCCTCGCTGCAGGACAAGTTCGCCTCGTCCGCGTGGTCGCAGGTCAACGTGGCCGGTGGGATCTACGGCGTCCCGCAGGACACCGGACCGATGGCGATGTTCTACCGCAAGGACATCCTCGACAAGCTCGGCGCCACACCGCCGAAGACCTGGGCCGAAGTGGCCGAGCTGGGCCGGAAGATCAAGGCCGCCAATCCGGAGAACTTCGTCACCTACGTCGACCAGGGCGACGCGGGCACGGCCAACAGCATGATCTGGCAGCAGGGCGGCAAGCCGTACCAGGTCTCGGGTGAGTCGTCGGCGGCGGTCAAGCTCAAGGACGATCCGGGCACGGCGAAGTGGGCGAGCACGTGGGGCCCGATGCTGGCCGAGAAGACGGTGGACGCCACGCCGAGTTGGAACGAGGAGTGGTGGAAGTCGATGGGGGCCGGCAAGTACGCGCTGTGGATGACCGGCGCGTGGGCGCCCGCCGTCCTGCAGAAGAACATCCCGCAGGGCGCGGGTCAGTGGGCGGTCGCGCCGATGCCGACCGGTGACGGTGCGCCGGCCAGTGCGGAGAACGGTGGTTCGTCGGTCGCGGTGACCAAGCAGGCCAAGAACAAGGCGGCTTCGGTCGCCTTCGCCACCTGGCTCAACTCGGACCCCGAGGCGGTCAAGTCGCTGAACACCGACGTGGGTCTGTTCCCGGCGACCCGGTTGTTGCTGGACGACCCGGCGTTCCGCGGCGCCGAACTCCCGTACTTCCCCGGCTCGAAGCCCAACGAGGTGTTCGCGCAGATGTCCGGTGCGGTGCGGCCGGAGTGGCAGTACCTCCCTTTCCAGGTGTACGCGAACAGCATCTTCAAGGACACCATCGGCCAGGCCTACAAGCCGGGCGGTGACCTGCCGGGCGCGCTGTCCAACTGGCAGGAGCGGATCGTGTCGTTCGGCAAGGAGCAGGGTTTCACGATGAAGTGACGCCTGGGCGGGTCGGTTTGGTGTGGTTCGGGTGATGGCGGCGGCGGCGGTGGGACGGGTGGGTTGCCTGCCTGCCTGCCACCGCCGCCGGTGGGTCGGTTGGGTGGCCCGCCTCGCCGCCGGTTGGTCGGCGGCGGGTGTGAGCGAGAGCGTGGGGGAGCGGGCGGCATGACGAAGAGTGGTTCGGTCGACAGTGGCGTGCTCGCGTTGGAACCGCGGGCCGGCGAACACTGGTGGGGCGGTGCGGTGGCGGACGGCCGGCACATGCCGTTCGCCGAGGGGTACGCGATCGACCTGCGCGACGTGAAGGCCAACCAGGGCATGCCGGTGCTGCTCTCCGACCATGGGCGATGGGTGCACTGCGCGCGGCCGTTCGCGTTTCGGATCGAGGGCGGGCGGCCGGTGGTCGAGGTGCCCGGGGGGCTCGGCGTGTCCGGGGTGGTCGGGGTGCCCGGGCCGTCCGGGGCGTCGGCGGTGTCCGGGGCGGAAATGGGTGTCGATACGGGCGTGGCTGCCGGTGGGACGTTGCGGGACGCGTACCTGGAGGTGATGCGGCGTCACTATCCGGCGTCCGGTGGGCTGCCGGATCCGTTGTTGTTCACCACGCCGCAGTACAACCTGTGGATCGAGACGGTCTTCGAGCCCACCCAGGAAAAGGTGCTCCGCTACGCGGAGGACCTGCTGCGTCACGGATTCCCGCCCGGCGTACTGATGATCGACGACCGGTGGAGCGAGGACTACGGGACCTGGACGTTCCACCCGGGCCGCTTCCCGGATCCGGCGGCCATGGTCGCGAGGCTGCACGAACTCGGCTTCCGGGTGATGTTGTGGCTGGTGCCGTACGTGACCCCGGACTCGCCGACGTGTCGGGTGCTGCACGACCGGGGCCTGCTGGTCGAGCGTCCGGACGGGTACTTCGGCGTGCACGCGTGGTGGAACGGCTACAGCGCGGGCCTGGACCTGCTCGATCCGGACGCGACGCAATGGCTGCGCGGGCGGCTTTCGGAGCTTCAGGAGTCGATCGGCATCGACGGGTTCAAGTTCGACGGCGGCGACGCGCCGTTCTGGCGCGCGCTCGGCGTGGCCGACCCGGAGGCGTACACGCACGCGTGGAACCGGTTCGGCGCGGAGTGGCCGCTCAACGAGTTCCGCGACTCGTGGCGGGCGGCCGGGTTGCCGCTGGCGCAGCGCCAACAGGACAAGTACCACCTGTGGGAGGGCCGCTTCGGCCTGGACAGCCTGATCCCGAACGCGCTCGCCCAGTCGGTCACGGGCCACGCGTTCACCTGCCCCGACATGATCGGCGGCGGCGAGTTCCGCTTCGTCCCGGGCCCGGGAGGCGAGGGCTTCGACCCGGAATTGTTCGTGCGGTACGCGCAGACCGCCGCGCTGTTCCCGATGATGCAGTTCTCGGCGGCCCCGTGGCGCGTCCTGGACCCGGAACACCTCGACCTGTGCCGCGCGGCCGCCCGCCTGCACACCGACCTGGGCCCGGAGATCCTGGCCCTGGCCCGCGCCTCCGCCCGCACCGGCGAGCCGATCCAGCTCCCGTTGGACTACGTCTTCCCCGGCCTGGGCTACGGCTCCGTCACCGACCAGTTCCTCCTCGGCGACTCGATCCTGGTCGCCCCCGTCACCACCAAGGGCGCCCGCTCCCGCACCATCACCATCCCGCCGGGCACCTGGCGGGCCGACGACGGCACCACCCACACCGGCCCCACCGAAATCGAGGTCGCCACCCCCCTGTCCCGCCTCCCCTGGTTCCGCCGCGTGGGCACGATGGACCGACGAAGCCCGGAGCCCGGCAACTGACGGCGCTGCGGGTCGGCCGGCCCCGGGTCGCGGGCCGACCGCCCCTACGCCCACCGACCGACCGACCAGCCCCTACACCGGTGCCGGCCGACCGACCGACCCCCACGCCCGCGCCGGCTGACCGGCCAACCCCAAGCCCGCCCGTCACCCGAGCCCAGTGACCATCCGCACGCCCGAGCGGCACGAACCACCCCCACGCATTCGGTAAGCTGTCCTCTCACATCCGGGCGCATAGCTCAGTTGGTTAGAGCACTGCTCTTACAAAGCAGGGGTCGACAGTTCGAGTCTGTCTGTGCCCACCCTGTCTGACCTGCTTGTCTGCTTTGATCGGGCGTCCATCCAAACAGGTGGACGCCCGTTTTGTTCTTGCTGGGGCGGTATTGGGGCCGAAACCGCGCAGTCTCACGATTTCCTGCTGCGGACTCGCTGTGTGCTGGTAGGGCGTCGCCGTCCAAACATGCGATCGGAGCCGCTTGCCGCCCGGCTTGCATGAGGTCTCGCCCTCGGCCTGCCGAACACTCCGCCGCCACAATCCCGCACTTCATCGACGTGCGATGCGCCCACCGGTCATCGACAACGGATCAGCGCCCCGCGTCCCGGCCAATGCGGGGAAACCCCCGATGCGCCCGGCCACTCGCTGGTAGACCATCGAATCAAAGCCGGCACACGGAGTGACTGGGGGACGGCCGTGCCAGACACACGCCGCATTGTCGACGGGCGCTACGAACTTCTCGATCGCCTCGGTCGAGGTGGAATGGGCGAGGTCTGGACCGCGCACGACCTCCGTCTTCGCCGCGCCGTCGCCGTCAAATTGCTCAGCAAGACCGGCGACGCGGTGGCCGAACGCATGTTCGTTCGTGAGGCCCAAGCCGCCTCCACCTTCAACCACCCCGGCGTCGTCACCGTCTACGACGCCGGCGGCGGAGCCGAAGGCGAGCCCCTGTACCTCGTGATGGAACGTCTTCACGGCCAAGACCTCGCGCACAGCCTGCGGCAGGGCCTGCCCTCCATCGACCAGGTCATCGGCTGGACTCGCCAGATCTGCGACGCACTCGAAGCCGCCCAGGCCGTGAACCTGGTTCACCGCGACCTCAAACCCGCGAACCTCTTCCTCACCCACGAAGGCCGCATCAAAATCCTCGACTTCGGCCTAGCTCGCACCTACGCCGCGATCACCGCGACCGCGAGCGCCATCATCGGCACTACGCCCTACATGGCGCCCGAACGCTGGCAAGGACGCGTCGGAGACCACCGCAGCGACCTCTACTCCCTCGGCTGCATCCTCCACGAACTCCTCATCGGGAAAACCCCCTTCGCCCACCGTGAAGCATCCGGCCAGATGTACGCCCATCTCCATGAAAAGCCGCAGGCACCGATCGAACTACGCGACGACGTCCCACCAAGCCTCAACCAACTGGTCCTGGATCTCCTCGCCAAAATCCCCGAGGACCGCCCTGCCAACGCCATAACGACACGAAATCGCCTTCCAGTCCTCGGCGAACAACACCCACGGGCGGCCCGCAGCACCGGGGAGACCGCCCAGGTGCCCTCGACCGCAGTCGCCGGCCTCGACAGCCTCAAGGACGATCAGGATTCGAGTCGGGCCGAGGAGGCGGTGGAGTTGTATCGGCGTGCTCTCGCCGATGGGCATCGATATGCGGCCATCAACCTGGCGCGCCTCCTGGAGAAGTTGGGTCGGGTCGAGGAGGCCGAGGAGTTGTATCGGCGTGCCCTCGCGGACGGGGACAAGAACGCGGCCTTCAATCTCGCGTTCTTCTTGGCGGATTCGGGTCGGGTCGAGGAGGCGGAGGAGTTGTATCGGCGTGCCGCCGCGGACGGGCACAAGAATGCGGTTTTCAACCTCGCGATCATCCTGGAGAACTCGGGTCGGGTCGAGGAGGCGGAGGAGTTGTATCGGCGTGCTCTCGCCGATGGGGATCGGGACGCGATGTTCAACCTGGCGCGCCTCCTGGAGAAGTCGGGTCGGGTCGAGGAGGCCGAGGAGTTGTATCGGCGTGCTCTCGCGGACGGGCACGCGTACGCGGCCAACGGCCTGGCGCTCCTCTTGGCGGATTCGGGTCGGGTCGAGGAGGCGGAGGAGTTGTATCGGCGTGCCCTCGCCGATGGGGATCGGAATGCGATGTTCAACCTGGCGCGCCTCTTGAAGTACGCGGGTCGGGTCGAGGAGGCGGAGGAGTTGTATCGGCGTGCTCTCGCGGACGGGCACGCGTACGCGGCCAACGGCCTGGCGCTCCTCTTGGAGAAGTTGGGTCGGGTCGAGGAGGCCGAGGAGTTGTATCGGCGTGCCCTCGCGGACGGGGACAAGAACGCGGCCTTCAATCTCGCGTTTTTCCTGGCGGATTCGGGTCGGGTCGAGGAGGCGGAGGAGTTGTATCGGCGTGCCGCCGCGGACGGGCACAAGAATGCGGTTTTCAACCTCGCGATCATCCTGGAGAACTCGGGTCGGGTCGAGGAGGCGGAGGAGTTGTATCGGCGTGCTCTCGCCGATGGGGATCGGGACGCGATGTTCAATCTGGCGCGCTTCTTGAAGTACGCGGGTCGGGTCGAGGAGGCGGAGGAGTTGTATCGGCGTGCTCTCGCGGACGGGCACGCGTACGCGGCCAACGGCCTGGCGCTCCTCTTGGAGAAGTTGGGTCGGGTCGAGGAGGCCAAGGAGTTGTATCGGCGTGCCCTCGCCGATGGGGACGAGCACGCGGCCTGCAACCTTGCGTTCCTTTTGGAGAAGTCGGGTCGGACCGAGGAGGCCGATGAGTTGTACCGGCGGGCTCTCGCCGAGGGGTACAAGGGCGCGCCCTATAGCCTCGCGAACTTCCTGAGAGAGCGGGGCCGTGTCGAGGAATCGGAGGAGTGGTACCGGAGCGCCCTCGCCGACGGTCATGAGCACGCGGCTGTGGCCTTGGGGCTCCTCCTGAAAGAGTTGGGTCGGGTCGAGGAGGCGGAGGAGTTGTATCGGCGTGCTCTCGCCGAGGGGCACAAGGACGCGGCCTACCACCTTGCGAACCTCTTGGCGTAGGTGGAGCGTGTCGCCGATACCGAGGTGTGCGACAGCGTTCTTCAGTGTGCGGAGACGCTGGGGCGCACCAGAGGACACGGGCCGGGGAAGTACGTGCCGGCCGTGGGTCTTGCGTCCTTGCTCCGCCGGCGCCTGGGCTGTTCAGGGCAAGGCCCGGAGAGGCGTCACGCGTTCGAGCCCGCCTCCCGGGAGTGGGAGGCGGGCTCGAATCGTGTCCGGACTCTGGCGGTCGGCTACCGGCAGTTCTCGTCGATCTTGTATTGCATCGCTCTCGGGTAGTCGCGCCGGTCGAGCAGCACCCGGACCAGGATCGGGCCCCGGTTGATCGAGTGGTCCGGGTCGGTGACCTTGGCCAGGAGGGTTTCGAGGTCGGCGTGGGTGCGTACGCTCACGCCGGTCATCGGGTGCTTGTCGGTACCGAAGACGTCGGCGAGTCGCTCGTACTGCCACACGTGCAGGTCGTTGTAGAACTCGGCGCCCTCGGACGGGTTCTCCGCGTAGTAGCAGGGGTGTACGAGCATCTGCTCGATGCCGTAGAACCCGTCGTTGTCCAGGACGAACACGACGGGGCGCAGTTCGTGTCGGACCTGGGTGGACAGTTCCTGGCAGGTCTCCTGGAAGGAGCCGTCGCCGACGAACACCAGGGGCCGCTTCTCGGGCTCCTGCCTGGCCAGAGCCACGCCGGAGGCGGCCCCGACCGAGTAGCCGATGGACAGCCAGCTGTTCTGGGCCACGTAGGACGCGCGCTCGACCATGTGCAGGTTCATCGAACCGATCAGCGCGAACGCGGCGTCGGAGACCACGGTGAACGGGTTGACGCGAGCTCCGGGCGGGCCGCTGTCCTGGTCCCGGAGGAAGGCGTTGACGTGCTGGAAGAAGCTGTCGTACGTCAGGTCGGTCGGGTAGTCGCCGCCCACCAGGCCCGCCAGGTAGGCGGCGGTCGTCTCGGGGACGTCCAGGCCCGCCGCATGCGCCTGGGCGAAGTAGTCGGCGGCGAAGACGCCCGCCCCGAACTCCGCGGTCAGTGCCTCGCGCAGGGCGGGGATGAACCGTTCGAGGTGCACGTCGGGGAAGTAGGAGGCGCCGACGTTGACCCCCTCGTGGGCGGCGACGGCCCAGTCCGCCCCGATCGACTGTTCGCCGCCGAGGTTCTTCGAGGTCGCCCACGAGCCGAGGCCGATGCGGCAGCCCGCGGCGTGGAACATCTTGTACACGTCGGGGTCGCTGGCCTTGCCGTTGTAGACGCCCGAGTAGCCGGGTGTCTCCTCGGAGACGATGGTCTTGGCGCCGATGGTGGTGCAGAACGGGATGCGGGTCTCGTGCACCAGCGCGGTGAGTTCGTCGGAGAGCCGGAAGCGGTCGATCTCCTCGCCGGCCCACACGATCGGGTTGCCTCGCGCGCGGATCAGTTCGACGGTCGCCGCGACGGCCTTCGCGAGCATGCGTCGGTTCGCCTCGGTGAACGGCCGTTCGCGCCTGGTCAGGCGTCCCTGCGGGGCGGGGCACGGGGCCGACCACACGTCCGCCATGACTTCCAGGTAGACCGGCCGGCGATGGGTCAGGCACGCGGTGATCGCGCTGTCGATCTGGATGGGGGCCAGGCCGGGGTTGGAGATCATCTGGGCATCGACGGTGACCTGCCGGTAGACGTCGAGGTTGCTTTCCGGGCGCTGGATCATGTGGGTGGTGAGCAGGCCGATCGCCCGCTGGTTGAGCCACTGTTCGTTGCTGGGCGCGGCGTTGATCGCGATCACCGGCACGAATTCGGCGTAGGCGCCGCCGATCGGATTGAGCAGGTTGAACGCGCCCACGCCGTAGGTGACGGCACACGCGGCCACGCCCTGCTCGCCGCGCGCGAGGTCGGCGTCGGCCGAGGTGACCCGGGCGTACGCGTCGGCCGCGTACCCGGCGCCGACCTCGGTGGGGGTACCCACCCAGCGCACCGCGGACTTGGCGTGCATCGTGGTCAGGAACGGGCCGAGGAGATCGCCCGGAACGCCGAACAGGTGCTTGATGCCGAGTTGTTCGAGTCTGATCGCGAGGTATTCGGCGACCGTGCAGTCCTGGGGGGTGGTCATGACGCGGGCATCTCCTCGGGAATTCGGTGGGGCTGTACGGATCCGTCCCCATCCGCCGGGGCGTGGCGCACCGGCTCGGTGGGTTCGGCGGCGGCGACGTGCCGGGCGGGGACGGGTGCGCCGTTGACGGCGATGGCGGCGCGTACGGCCGTTTCGACGGCGCCCTCGATCCAGGCGTGCTTGAGCGAGACGTGTTCGCCCGCGAAGTGCACGGGGCCCTCGGGCCGGACCACGTCGAGGTGGAAGCTGGTCATCTGATGCGGCGTGTACACGGCGGCTTCGCCGAACGCGTAGGGGTCGCGCAGCCAGCTCTGGGTCTGGCCCTCGCCGGTGAAGAACACCTCGATGCGGAGCCCGTGTACGGACTGGAGGTTGCGCAGCGCGTAGCCGTAGCGTTCGCCGTCCTCCAGCGAGTCCCAGCGCACCGCGTCGTCCGACCACGAGTAGCTCGCGAGGACGACCCCGCCGGGGCTGCCGGTGACGGGGTGGGAGGGGTAGTACATGAAGCGGTTGGGGTTGTCGGTGGTGGAGCCGCCGCCGTAGGCGTTGGTGGCGGGTCGCACACCGGCGTCGTACAGCGGTGTGTTGCGGTAGTAGGCCACCTGCTCGGCGTCGATCCGGGATTCGTCGACGCTGGGGTGGGCGCCGAGCAGTCCGGTGGGCAGGTCGCGCACGGCGGAGGGGGCGGACAGGGCGGCTTCGGCGGGGTCCTCGCCCAGGTTCTGGTAGTAGTCGTAGAGGTCGGGGTCGATGGCGTCGAGTTCGCGCTTCCAGTCGTCCTCGGTGAACTCCCACCAGCGGCGCGAGAATTCGAGGAGCACCTTGGTGGCCTGGTCGTAGTGCGTCTCGATGACGGCGCGGCGCTTCTTGTACGAGAACGGCGGGGTCACCCGGGTGAAGCGCAGGCTGGAGAAGGGGATGGTGACGATCGCGACGTCGCCGGTCCAGGTCTGGGGCTCGGCGTACGGGGTGTCCTCGGGCACTGTCTGGATGACGACCGCGTCGCCGCCGAAGCCCGTCGGGCCACCGGACGAGGAGCCGTCCCGGTCGGGGTCGCGGTACTCGAGGCGGACCATGCGATGGCCCATGACGATCTGATCGCCCAGGTCCTTCGCGAGTGCCTCCGGGAGGAGCCGGCTGCCGCCGTCGATCTCCCAGTAGGTGGCCTTCGGGTCGATGTCGCTGCGCCCCAGGAAGGTGTGGAAGAAGGCCAGGTGCAGCCGCGAGGTCATGTTCTCGATGGTGCCGATCGCCTCGACGGCCTCGTCGCTGAAACCGGCGTACTCGCGCAGGAAGCGGCCCATCGAGAAACCGTCGAAGTCGCGGACGACAGCGGCCCAGCCGTCGAGCCACTGTTCGAAGGGCTTGTTGATCCGTTGGCCGTCGATCAGGTCGGAGTAGTAGTTCCGGACCGGCTCCAGCGCGTCGTGGACCAGTTGCGCCACCGTCACCCGCGATTCGTAGCCGCTGAGGTGGAAGCCCTCGTTGAGCACGCACGGCTGCTCGGCGTAGCGGGCGCGGCGGGCCTGCTCGCGGTTGGTACGGATCCAGGTGTGGTTGCGCTTGTCCGGCTCGCGGAACTCGGGGCTGGCGGGGCCGTTCGTCCACTCCTCGCCGGTGAAGGAGCGGTAGGTCACGGGTGGTACCCGCACGCCTTCGTTGCCGGTCGTCGGGTCGATGTCGACGTTGTAGAACAGCCGCCGCTTCAGGCCGAGTTTGTCGATCAGCGCGAGAGTGAGCGGGTGGAAGCTCGGTACGCGCATGGCTCCGGCCTCGGCGTACTGCGCGGGGTCGGCGAAGGGGGACGGCTCGCCCTTCCTGGTGTGGAAGGTCTTGATCCGGCCGCCGACCCGGTTGGCGTTGGCCTCCAGGATCGTTACGTCGTGCCCGGCCTTGGTCAGCAGCGAGCCGGCGACGAGGCCGGCGATGCCGGCACCGACGATCAGTACGCGTTTGCGTTGCGGCGGCGGCTGCAGCCCGTTGTCGATGAGGGTGTCGAGGTAGCGCAGCTTGAGGTCTTCGTTGGTGGGTTCGGGGCCGATCAGCAGCAGTTCGCGGGCCAGCTGCCGGTAGGTCTGTTGGTCGGCGCGACCGGTGCCGTTGCCTTGGCCGTTGGGGTGGTTCATCGCACATCCTGAGGTGGGGACGAGAGTCTTCGGACGGGGGTCGGTTGAGTGCCCGAGGGCGGACCGGCCGGGCTGCTGCCGGGCGCGCCTCGGCTTCTTGGGGGAGGAGGGTGGGTGGGCGCGGGGTGCCGACGGAGGACGTGACCGCGTGGCTGCGTGACCGCGCCGGTGGTGCCCGCACGGAGGTCTTGGCCATTGGGTTGTCTCGGTTGCGGCCGCGTGCGGAACGCGCCGAGCGGGTGCCGGAGAGGGCGTGTGGTGGAGGTGTCGGCGGCCCCGGACGGCCCCGAACGGCTCCGAACGGCCCCCGAATGGCCCCGTACAACCGGATGGTCACCGCGTTGCGTGGTGGTCGGCGGATCCTCGACGTCCATGCGCCCGCGTCCGCGCTCACGTTCAGGCGGATATGCGTCGCCGATGCGGCAGGACCGGCGGCACGACCAGCGGCTGGACGAACGGGAGGCTCGCACGCGAGGTCTCGCCCCTCGCGCGCCTTCCCGGGGACGGACAAATGGCGTTCAGCGCCACTGCCCTGAACGCCATCGTCCCTGGTCCGGGGACTCCGGAGGTCCGATTGCACACGTTGAGTATCGTATCATCTACTTTGAGTAATTATCCTGAGGTTGCGCCGGATCGGATCCCGGATCGGTCCGGTCCGGTCCGGGATCCGATCCGCGAGGTTGGGTACCGCGACCGGTCGGCTCCCGCCGTGCGTCGCGATCCGCCTCGCGCCGAGTGCGCACCACGTCGTCGCCGTTTCACTCGCGGTGGGGACCCGGTTCGGGTTGCGGTTCCGCGCCGCCCGGATCGAGTCGGAACGGCGGGTACGCGTCGGTCATCAGGGCCTCGTAGGCGACCACGCGAAGCACCCAGCGGTCGAGGCCGATCACCAACGCGTAGATGCCCCTGGGATAGCGCCCGGTGAACAACAACGCGATGCCCGCGAACAGAACCAGCGCGGGAATGAGCCCACCCCAACGCCACGCACCGGCGGTGAAGATCCCGACCAGGACGAGCTGCGGAAGGACCAGCAGCCACCACTTGACCAACACCAGTCCACGTGAGAGGCGTTCGGGGTAGACGATGTCGAATTGCGCCGGGTATTCGGGGTGTTCGGCGAAGTCGAAAGGCGGATAGCGATCGGTGCCCAGCCCGCCGTACCCGTAGTACCAAACGCGCCAGCTCCAACGCAGGACACCGACGTTGAAGTCGAACAGCGGGCGCGGGTAGCGGGTGGTGAACAGGATCGCGAAGAACGCCACGATGCTGACCACGAGAAAGGCGATCCACAGGAAGAACAGCACGATCACGTGCGGGATCAGCAGGAGCCACTTCACCACCCACAGCCAGCGGGACGGTTCCGCTTCGAGCCTGGCTTCCAGCCGGACGGGCTGGGTCGTTGCGGCGTACATGTGACCTCCTCGACGGCGGGACGGCGGATACGCTCCGGGCCCCTGGTTCGCCGGCTTTCGCAACCTCCTCGCGTTCCCCGCGCCGCCGCATCGGGACCACGACGATCCGGAAGTCCCCGATCGTTGCCGCAGGCCCGTCGGGGGCCGGACCGCGGGCCGCTCCCCGGCGTCGAGCCGCGATCGGGTCGGCGTCGGCCGGCCCTCGGTCAGCCCTCGGTCAGCCGTCGGTCGCCTCCATGTCCTCGACCGGGCCGAAGTCGTTGTAGCGTGCGGTCGCCTTCGAGGCCTTGGGCATGGGCGTCACCTCCTGCGCCCCGCCCTTCCATGATCCTGCGGGGCGGCGCGGAGTGCAGGAGATGACTTTGGCCCGCCCGTCTTCGCCGCTTCGTGTCGATCTGCGGTGAGCCATCCCTGTTGTGGCATAGTCGGGCGGCGCGGGTGTGAGCTGGTGGAGGACATCGAAGGGCGGGCACCATGAGCGGCGACCGGATGACGACCACGCGTGAGCGCGCCGACCTGCTGGAATCTCTCGCGCGGCATCGCGGGTTCCTGCGCCAAACGGTCCACGGGCTCACCGACGAACAGGCGGCGACGCGTACCACCGTGAGTGAGCTCTGCCTCGGCGGCCTGATCAAGCACGTGGCCGGCACCGAGGCGTCCTGGATGCGATTCGCGGTCGGCGGCGCGGAGGCCATGATGAGCGAACCGGTGGACTGGGAAAGTCAGTTCCGCATGACCGAGGATGACACTCTCGTCGGAGTGCTCGATGCGTACGAACGCGTGGCACGTGCGACCGACGACCTGGTGGCCACGCTGCCCGATCTGGACGCGTCCCATCCTCTTCCCGAGGCCCCGTGGTTCGAGCCGGGTGCCCGGTGGTCCGTGCGCCGCGTCATCCTCCATGTCATCGCCGAGACTTCGCAGCACGCCGGACACGCGGACATCCTCCGAGAAGCACTGGACGGCGCGAAGACGATGGGCTGACCCGCCGGGGCGGCCTACGTATCGTCGAGTCGGGCGATCGGGGCGCCGCTCGCAGAGGGGGCCGAAGGACCCCGACGAACGTCCCCCCGACGCCGCCACCACACGAGGGCGACTGCCACGCACCGCAGCGGATGTCGAGCACGGCAAACGGCACCTCGAAGCGGCAGCACGCACGCGTCGCGCGGGCCACGGTGAGAGGGCGGAGGATGTGCTCCGTCGTGCTCGTCACCCGGGACCGGCGGAACACGCATCCCCACCTACCCGTGGAGCGTCGTGTTGGACGATCTGGACCGACGCGGCCCGCGCGTAACCCGCCCGTGTACGTCGGTTACCGAACACGGCCACGCCGATACCACCCTGACGGCATGGACGAGCACACCACCGACCCCCGCCATCCCGAGCCGGCACCGGATCTGCCGCGAACTGTTGCGGCCGGGCGGCCGGGCGGGCGGGCGGGCGGTGGCGGGTGCGGGTCGGACGGGTCATACCGGCCGGGTGCAGGGTCGGTCCGCGTACATCTCGTCCGCGGGTGCGGTCACCAGTGCGCGGTCGCTCGGCCGGACGCCGTGCTCGTACTCGACCATCCATCGGCCGGCGTCCTGCCATACGCGGGTGATGGTGCCGAAGTGGTGGTCGCGGGGGCCGAGTTTGCGCCAGGCGACGTCGCCGGGCAGCCACGGGGGCGAGGTGGACATGGCTCTCCAAGGCGGGTGTGGGTGGTGCCTTGCCCCGGCCGCGCGGTGGGCGCGATCTTCGGCCGAGCGAGGTGTGGGGCCGGTCCCGCCGCCGCGCCGGTGGCGGCGGGACCGGCAGTCGAGGGGCCCGGCAGCGCCTATCACGCCGCTGGGCCGAGCCGTCCGCCGGGCGAAGACGAACGGCCGGTCTCAGCCGCCCGAGTTCGAGATGCGGCCGAGCGACCGGTCCGCGAAGGTGCGGATCAGGTACCCGCGCGCTTCCGGTACCAGCGCGGCCAACTCGTCGCGCGTCATGTCCAAGGGCTCTCGGTCCGGGAGTTCGATCCGAATTGGGCGATCGGAATTGCCGGAAGCGGTGACTCTCGGCGTCCTGGTACTCATCACGCGCTCCCACCTGGCAGTTCGATCCGGACGTGACGATCATCGCGAGAAGCGCGATGCAGACCGATGTCTCTGTCGATGGCAATTCGATGGCATTTCCGCGCCGTTTCCTCCGCTCACAGGCTTTTGGGGTGGATAGCGTGGTGGCACCGCCGCCGCATGTCTGGGGACCGCCATGGCGATCAATCGCACACCCAACGCCCGCCTCCGCGCGGTCCGCGAGGACCAGTGGAAGCAGTCCCGGGCCGAGTTCGCCCTGGAACTCCAGGCCAAGGCCGACGAGATGGGCGAACGACAGCTCTCCGTCGACGCCCGGCTGATCGCCCGTTGGGAAGACGGCGACACCGCCCGGCCGCGGCCGATCTATCGGCGGGTGCTCGTCGCTCTGACGGGCCTTACGGAAGCCGAACTCGGCATCGGCCCGAAGCGCCCCGAAGCGCCATCGGATCGCCCACTCCCGGTCCTTGGCGTGGAACCCGTGGACCGAAGGCAATTCCTCGCCGTCACAACCCTTCCCCTGTCCACCTTCGGCACCGGGTCATCCGGTCGGAGCGTGGACCCAGCGATAGTGGACTACTTCCACCAACAACTCGACGGGCACTACCGCGCGGACGTCATGCTCGGCCCGCACCACTTGGTCCCCACCGTGATCGTGCAGTACCAACTCATCGTCAAGCTCCTGGACCTGGCGAGCGGAGACGTGAGACGCCGCCTCCTCCAGGTCGCCGCGGCCTACTGCGGACTGGCGACCTGGCTGTACCAGGACGTCGGCGATCTCGGGCAGGCGTCCGTATGGGCGAACCAGACCCTGGAACTCGCGCACCGCGCCGGCGACGCACAGCTCGTGAGCCATGCCCTGACCAACAAGGCGATGGTGGCGATGGACGCCGGCGACGGGCGTGCGACGGTCGAGCTGTCCACGTCGGCTCTTCGGGAGGGTCGGCTGCTGTGCCCGAAGGTTCGGGTCCAGGCCATGCAGCAGGCGGCGCACGGCCACGCGATGCTCGGCGACCGCTCGGAGGTCGACACCCTCCTGGACGGCGCAGCCAGGCTGATGGGGCGCGTGGACGACGAGTACCCCTGGGGCAACGCGTGTCGCCGCACGGGAGACTACGTCGAGATCCAGCGCGCAACCTGCTACAGCCGGCTCCACCTGGGTGCGGAGGCAACCGGCCTGTGGGAACAGGTGCTCGGCGCGCTGCCGCCGACGTCACGCCGCGACGGCGGCGTCTTCCTCGCCCGGCAGGCGTCCGCGCTCGCGGATGAACAGCGCCTGCCGGAGAGTGTCGACGCCCTCGTCGGCGCCGTCCGGGTCGCCCACGAAACCGGATCCGCGCGTCTGCGCGGCGAAGTCGAGACCACTTGGCGGCAACTCGCCCCCTGGCATCACGAGCCACGGGTACGGCAGGCTGAGCAGCTCGTGGCCGGCCTGGGCGGCAGGCCGGCAAACGGCTGAGGAGGACTTCATGGGCGAGCGCACACCCCTCGACGCAGCCGACGTGGCGGCGAGGCTCGCGGCCCGGGACGGCTGGTCCGGAGACACGACGCGCATCGCAAAGGCCTACACGGTCGACTATCACGACGGCGTGCGGCTGATCGCCGAAGTCGCCGAGATCGCGAAGGACCTGGAGCATCACCCCGACGTCGAACTGCACTGGCAGGAGTTGCGCTTCAGCATGACCACCTACAGTGCGGGTGGAGTGGTGACCGAGCTCGACTTCAAGCTCGCCGACGCGATCGACGCAATCGTCAAGGGGTAGCGTCGAGACACCCTGCGGCTTCCGGGTCAGGCCGGAATCGGGCAACCGGATCTCCCACCGGGATGGCCGTGGCGGCGGCCCCCGGGAGTCGCTGGGCGCACAGTGGGTTGCGTATCCCCCGCGAAGACGTCGGTTACCGATCGGCGCAGGCGCGATGCCACGCTGTCCGCATGGACGAGCACATCACCGATCCCCGCCGGCCCCGGTACACCATCGGCTTCGGCGGCCCCGAGCACGCCACGCCCGCCGAACTGCGCGCCGAGCTGCCGGACGATCTGCGCATGGACTTCGAAGAGGAGTACCAGCCCGCCCTCGACGAAGCCAACGCCAACGGCACCCTTCAGGCGCTTGCCGACATGCTCCCCCGCCGGCAAGGCGAACTCGCGCGCCGCCGCTCCGCGGACTGACCCTGGACGGCGACGTGCGGGCCGCTTGCGAGTCGTTGTCACCGGTCGTGGCGCCGGGGCGGCTGTCGTTCGTGCCGGCGCGAACCGATCGACGGGATCCGTGGGAAGAACGAATCGGCGCTCTGTGGAGGGGACTTCCGCCGGAGTACGGTTCGTGGCGACAGGCCGTGGGCTCGTCCGGCGACGGCGACGGCGACAATGCCGGTGCCGGTGCCGGTGCCGCGACAGTGGCGGCGTCTGGGCGGCTGCCTCGGCCGGTCTGTGGGCAGGGGCCCCACCGCTTGTGCGGTGGGGCGGGGCCCGGGGTGTGCGTCGGTGTTGCGCGGGTGTGGGTCAGCCGCCCTGGCCGGCGCTGCCGATGGGGCCGACCTTGACGGGCGAGCCGGCGCCGTCGGTGACGGGCAGCGACGCGGCGCCGGGCCAGCGCACGGTGACGGTCTTGGTCTCGCCGGGCGGGGTGACCTGCAGGCCCGTGATGCGGACGCCGGAGCCGCCGCTGTCGTTGCTCGGGTAGGTGACGCCGAAGGACACGGACTTGTCGCTCTTGAGCGTGAACGCGTCCGCGGGCGCGCCGGTGCG
Source organism: Embleya sp. NPDC001921 (assembly GCF_053594475.1). NCBI lineage: Bacteria > Bacillati > Actinomycetota > Actinomycetes > Kitasatosporales > Streptomycetaceae > Embleya > Embleya sp. NPDC001921. The sequence goes on along the minus strand of NZ_JBSFEO010000022.1, from coordinate 137,876 downwards.
TTGTGCGGACAGCGGGCCCTGGTTGCTCTGCAGGTCGACGCCGGCGAAGCCGGACATGGTGCAGTTGTGGCCGATGTTCTTGAAGGTGACCGCGACGGTGCGTTCGGTGTCGCCGCCGATGGTGGCGTCGATCGCGCTGACCTGCAGGTCGTCGGTGCGGCACTTGCCGATCGAGCCGTCGTTGCCGCCGGTGCCGGTCCCGGCGGTCGTGCCCTGGCCGGCGGAGGTCTTCCCGCCGGAGGTCGAGGTCGTACCGCCGCCCTGGCCGCCGCTCTGGTTGCCGCCGGTGGTCGAGGGCGCGGCGGGCGGGGCGGCGTTGCCGGCCTGCGTGGCGGGCGAGGAGGCCGGGGGCGGTGCGGCGCCGGTGTTCTTGTCCGAGTCCGTGTCCTGGCACGCCGTCATCAGCATGGCGCCGGTGGCGAGGGCTGCGGAGACGAGGATGGCCTTGCGACGTTGGCCGAACATGAAGAAAACCCCTTGGTATCCGATGGTCGGGGCCGAAGCGCGTTCGGCTCCCCGGTGCTTGCGTGATCACTATGAAGCGGCCGCGGACGCCGGGGATACGGGAGTCGTCGTCCCACGACGCCGCTGTCGCAGACCGGTGACATGGTCACGAGAGGGAACAGCGGACATCCCGGCTCGCCCCCACGCCCCCCGACCACCCGCACGCCGCGCGCGTTCCGCCACGCCGCACCGAAAGTCCGGCAACGGGTTGGACGCCCGGCCGGCACGAGAACGAGCAGCCTCTGTAACAACCCGCCCACCGCGGGCAAACGCGGGAACGGCCGGGGCTCGGAGCTTGGACGGGCTTCCGGCACGGCGATGAACTGTGTTCTGTCGCCGCAGAGTCCGGCCGTGACGGGCACGGACAAGGTTCGCTGCTCTGCCCGTTCGGCTGCGGCAAGCTCCTACTCCTCCGGTTCGGTGCGCAGCAGCCGTTCGCCGTCCGGGCCATGACGGAGCATCAGTGAAGCGGCGAACCCATCGACGGTGTCCTCCCCCCCTCGCGGCGTGGGCAGCCGCGGCCGCACACGCCGCGAGGGCTCTGCCGTGCCGGGTCAGGTGGTGGCCGGGGCCGGTGTGCGATCGCTCGGTGTGGTGCGCAGCCGTTCGGCGATGGACCGGGCGTGTGCGGTCGCTGCCGTCCGGGCCTCGGTGAGGAGGCGGTCGGCGAGCGGCCTGAGTTCCGTCATCGCCGGGTTGACGTCCGCGGCGGTGAGTTCGGCGCGGGCGGTGACCACGTCGAGGCCCCAGACATCGGTGAGCATGCGGAGGACGTACGGCGTGGCGTGGTCCCAGCCGGCGCGCGGAGTGCCGGGGGCGTAGCCGCCGCCCCGGGCCTCGACCAGTACGGCCGGGCGGCCCGGGAGCAGCGGCCGGGTGACGTCGGCGGCCCGTTGGTCGGTGATGACCAGGTCGAACCACGCCTTGACCTGCTGCGGGACGCCGAAGTTGTACATCGGTACGGCCAGCAGGAAGGCGTCGCAGGCGAGGAGCTCGTCGGTGAGTTCGGCGGCGAGCGCGGTCGCGGCGCGCTGTTCGTCGGTCCGGGCGGCCTCCTCGGTGGTACGGCTCGCCTCGGCGACGGGCCAGACCTGTGGCAGCGGTCGGCGGCCCAGGTCACGGCGGACGAACTCGGCGACCGGGTAGGCGCGGGTCCACTCCGCCTCGACGAGATCGGCGAGGGTTCGGGTGACCGAGTCCTCGGTGCGGATGCTGGAGTCGAGTCGGAAGAACTTCATCGGGCTTCTCCTGTGTGTGGATCCGGCGGAGCCGGCGGATGCGGATCGGGCGGGTGCCGATCGGGCGAGCGGGGATCGGACGAGCGGGGGATCGGGCGGCAGCGGCCGCCGATCGGGCAGCACGAGGTGCCGCGCGAACCGGTTCGGTCCGGTCCGGCGGGTACCGGGTGAGGCGGGTGTACGGCCGAGTGGGTGAGGGTGCGGCGACGGTAAACTCGCCTGTTGTCTCCTTCTCGTCGGCTTCGTGGGAAGTGGTCCGTCCCCCCTTTGACCGATGCGTGACGGGAAAGGTGACCATGAACGGACACGAGGGCCTGGCGGTGCGTTTCGAGGCGCATCGCGACCACCTGCGCGGGGTCGCCTACCGGATGCTCGGCTCGCTGGACGACGCCGACGACGCCGTACAGGCCGCCTGGCTGCGGGTCGACCGGGCGGGCGTGGACGGTGTCGAGAACCTGGCCGGGTGGCTGACCACCGTGGTCGCCCGGGTGTGCCTGGACATGTTGCGGATCCGGCGGACCCGAGGCGAGGAACCGCTGGCCTCGATGCCGGAGGCGGTGTTGGAGCGGCCGGGCGGGGTCGAACCCGAGCACGAGGCGGTGCTGGCCGAGTCGGTGGGGCAGGCGCTGCTGGTGGTGTTGGACCGGCTCGCACCCGCCGAGCGGGTCGCCTTCGTGATGCACGACCTGTTCGCCGTGCCGTTCGCCGAGATCGCGCCGGTCGTGGGGCGGTCGTCGGTGGCGAGCAAGAAATTGGCCAGTCGGGCGCGGGACCGGGTGCGCGGCGTCGCGACGGTCGACGAGGTCGATCTGGCTCGGGACTACGGCGTGGTCGACGCGTTCCTGGCCGCCGCGCGTGGTGGCGATCTGGACACGCTGGTCGAGTTGCTGGCGCCGGACGTGGTACGCCGCGCCGACCGGCTCGCCGTACCGGACGAGGTGGCCACCGACGTCCGAGGCGCGCGGGCGGTGGCCGAGGAGACCCGGGTCTTCGCGCACCGCGCCCGGGTGGGCGACGTGGCGCTCGTGGACGGCAGGCCGGGGATCGTCATCGCTCCGCACGGGAGGCTGTTCCTGGCCCTGCGGCTGACCATCGGGCACGGGCGGATCACCGAGATCGACGTGATCGCCGACCCGGCGCGGCTGAACCGCCTTCCGCTGGCCGTCCGGCTCGGCTGAAGCCGGAAGCCGGAGCGGAGGAGGTACGACCGCACCGGCCGGCGCGGCCCCGCCCCGCACTCCGCGTGCCGTGGCGGGCACCGTTCGTAGCCCGTTCGAGGGCTTGTGCGGGGGGTGTCATCCGTCCGGGGGAGTCCCGGGGGCGGGGTGGATGGGGTGGGATTACGGTGTGGTGTGGGTCACAGAAGTGAGACGTGGTGCGTAAGTCGGGTTCTGGGCTGACGGATCGTCAAGAAGCTTGCCCGTAGGGGGTGATGGCATCTGACGGGCCGTCAAATCATATATGACGATGCGTCAGATGCCTTTGTTTTAACGGTAGTTGATCGCATCTCGGGTCGTCGAACCGCGTCGAACGGAGCTAGTGTCGGTCGGGTTGCCACGCTCGAGAAGCGACCCGGCCGGCCAGGGACCGGGGACGCGACACCTCCCCGGGTGCCTGCCAGTGGGCCTAGCGGGGACCAGGGATGATGAGGAATTCATGGCCATCGCGCTACCAGTACGAGCGGACGATCCGTCCGGCACCGCACCGACGCCGACCCCGGCCGTCTACCCCGGGCGCCCCGCCCCCGCGCCCCGCACCCTCGTGGACATCCTGGACGCCACCGTCCGGGCCCACCCCAACGAGCCCGCCCTCGACGACGGCCGGCGGACGCTGACATACCGCGCCCTGGCCGCCGAGGTGGAGGCGCTGCGCCGCCGGCTCGCCGAGGCCGGGGTCGGCGTCGGGGACCGGGTCGGCGTCCGGGTGCCCTCCGGCAGCAACGACCTGTACATCGCCATCCTCGCCGTGCTGGCCGCCGGCGCCGCCTACGTCCCGGTGGACGCCGAGGACCCGGACGAGCGCGCCGACCTGGTGTTCGGCGAGGCCGGCGTACGCGCCGTGCTCGGTGCCGACCGCGAGCTGCGGGTCGTCCGGGAGGCCGATCCCGCGCCGTCCGCCCGCCCCGGCCCCGGCGACGACGCCTGGATCATCTTCACCTCCGGCTCCACCGGCAAGCCCAAGGGCGTCGCGGTCACCCACCGCAACGCCGCCGCTTTCGTGGACGCCGAGGCCGGCCTGTTCCTCCAGGAGGAGCCGATCGGTCCCGGCGACCGGGTGATGGCGGGCCTGTCGGTCGCCTTCGACGCGTCCTGCGAGGAGATGTGGCTGGCCTGGCGGTACGGCGCGTGCCTGGTCACCGTGCCGCGCTCGCGGGTACGCTCCGGCGCCGACCTGGGGCCCTGGCTGGCCGAACAGGAGATCACCGTGGTGTCCACGGTGCCCACGCTCGCCGCGCTGTGGCCGACCGAGGCGCTGCTGGACGTACGGCTGCTGATCTTCGGCGGCGAGGCGTGCCCGCCCGAGCTGGTGGAGCGCGTGGTCGCCGAGGGCCGCGAGGTGTGGAACACGTACGGCCCGACCGAGGCGACCGTGGTCGCCTGTGGATCGCTGCTCACCGGCGAGGGCCCGGTCCGGATCGGCCTGCCGCTGGACGGCTGGGAACTGGCCGTGGTCGACGGCGGCGGCCGGCCCGTCGCGATGGGCGAGACCGGCGAGCTGGTGATCGGCGGCGTCGGCCTGGCCCGCTACCTGGACCCGGCCAAGGACGCGGAGAAGTACGCCCCGCTGGAGTCGATGGGCTGGGACCGCGCCTACCGCAGCGGCGACGTGGTGCGCGCCGACGCCGAGGGCCTGGTCTTCGTCGGTCGAGGCGACGAGCAGATCAAACTCGGCGGCCGGCGGATCGAACTCGGCGAGATCGACGCGGCCCTGCAGGCGCTGCCCGGCGTGGTGGGCGCGGCGGCGGCCGTCCGCACCGTCAAGGGCGGCAACCAGCTCCTGGTCGGCTACCTGGTGACCGGCGAGGACTGGGACCGCGAGGAGGCGGTACGCCGGCTGCGGGCCGAGTTGCCCGCCACCCTGGTGCCCCGGCTCGCCCCGGTGGCCGAGCTGCCCACCCGTACCTCCGGCAAGGTCGACCGGGACGCGCTGCCGTGGCCGCTCGCGGACGCGGAGGACGCCGGACCCACCGAACAGCTCTACGGCACCGAGGCCTGGCTCGCCGAGCAGTGGACCGACGTGCTCGGCATCGCCCCGGACACCGCGCAGGACGACTTCTTCGCGATCGGCGGCAACAGCCTGGCCGCCGCCCGGCTCACCACCCTGCTGCGCGAGCGATATCCGGCGGCCGCCGTCGCGGACATCTACCAGCAGCCCACGCTGCGCAAGCTGGCCCGCCGGCTGGAGCGCTCGGCACAGGACGCGGGCGCGGTGCGCAAGGTGGCGCCGACGCCGACCCGGGCCCGGATCGCGCAGCTCCTCATGCTGATCCCGCTGTTCACCCTGATCGGGCTGCGCTGGACGGTCGGCCTGCTCGCGCTCGGCAACGTCGCGGCCTGGTTCGGCAACTACCCGTGGGCGCCCACCGCGTCCTGGTGGTGGGTCGCGGCCGGCTGGGCGGCGCTGTTCAGCCCGCCCGCCCGGGTGGCCATCGCCGCCGGCGGCGCCCGCCTGCTGCTGCGCGGGTTGCGTCCGGGCACCTATCCGCGCGGCGGCGGTGTGCACCTGCGGCTGTGGGCGGCCGAACAATTGGCCGACGTCAGCGGTGCGACCTCGCTGTCCGGGGCCTGGCTGCTGCGCTATGCCCGGGCGCTGGGCGCCAAGGTCGGCCAGGACGTCGACCTGCACACCCTGCCGCCGGTCACCGGCCTGCTCAAGCTCGGCCGGGGCTGCGCGGTGGAGGCCGAGGTGGACCTGTCCGGCCACTGGCTGGACGGCGACCGACTGGAGATCGGCGCGATAAAGGTCGGCGCGGGCGCGATCGTGGGCACCCGCAGCACGCTCTTCCCGGGCGCCCGGATCGGCCGCTCGGCCGAGGTGGCGGCGGGCTCCGCGGTCACCGGCAACGTGCCGCCGAGCCGCCGCTGGGGCGGGGTGCCGGCGATACGGCTGGGCAAGGTCGACCGGAGCCGGCTCGGCGAACGTCCGCCGCGCAAGACGAGCTGGGCGGTGCTGTACGGCGCGAGCGGACTGCTGCCGACCCTCCTGCCGATCGTGGCCGCGCTGCCCGTACTGCCGATCCTGGGCGCGTTCGTGCAGCCCGGTGCCGGTCTCGGCGCCGCGCTCACCGGAGCGCTGCTCGCGCTGGTGCCCGCCGTGGCCGCGTTCGCGCTGGTGTACGCGCTGTCCATCGTGCTCCTGGTCCGGCTGCTCAGCCTGGGTCTGCGGCCCGGATACCACCCGCTGCACGGCCGGATCGGCTGGCAGGCGTGGACCGTCACCCAGCTCATGGACCTGGCCCGGGACAAGCTGTTCCCGCTGTACGCGAGCCTGTTCACGCCGGTGTGGCTGCGCGCGCTCGGGATGAAGGTGGGCAAGGGGGTCGAGGCCTCCACGGTGCTCGCGCTGCCCAGCCTGACCACGGTCGGCGACGGGGCCTTCCTGGCCGACGACACGCTGATCGCCTCCTACGAACTCGGCGGCGGGTGGATCCGGATCGGCGCGGCGGAGATCGGCGAGCGGGCCTTCCTGGGCAACTCCGGGATGACCGCGCCGGGCCGCTCGGTGCCGGCCCGCGGCCTGGTCGGCGTGTTGTCGGCGACGCCGAAGAAGACCAAGAAGGGCGGCTCGTACCTGGGCATGCCGCCGATGCGCCTGCCGCGCTCGGCGGACGTCGCCGATCAGGGCCTGACCTACGACCCGCCCGCCCGGCTGCGCTGGGCGCGCGGCCTGGTCGAGCTGTGCCGCGCGGTACCGGTGTTGTGCTCCGCAGCGCTGGCCCTGCTCACCCTGGCCGCGCTGGCCCGGCTGGGCAGCCACTCGCTGATCCTGGCGGCGCTGCTGTCCGGCCTGGTCCTGCTCGGGTGCGGCGTGCTCGCGTGTGTCGTGTCGATCGCGGCCAAGTGGCTCCTGGTCGGCCGGTTCCGGCCGGTGGAGCACCCGCTGTGGAGCGGCTTCGTGTGGCGCAACGAGCTGGCCGACACCTTCGTCGAGGTACTGGCCGTGCCGTGGCTGATCGGCCGGGTGCCCGGTACGTCGGTGATGAACGTGTGGCTGCGCGGACTCGGGGCGTCCATCGGGCGCGGCGTGTGGTGCGAGAGCTACTGGCTGCCGGAGGCGGACCTGGTGACCCTGGAGGACGCGGTGAGCGTGGGGCACGGCTGTGTGCTCCAGACGCATCTCTTCCACGACCGGATCATGCGGATGGATACTGTGATCCTTCGCGAGGGCGCCACGCTGGGTCCGCGGGGGATCGTGCTGCCGGGCAGCACGATCGGGGCGCGCAGCACGCTGGGTCCCGCCTCGCTGGTGATGCGCGGCGAGACGGTTCCCGAGGACACCGGCTGGCTGGGCAACCCGATCGAGGCGTGGCGACGGTAATGCGTTTCGAGGCGGCGTCGCGGGACACGGCCCGTCCCGCGACGGTGGGCGCGACGGGGACGGAGCACGAATCGGTGATCGACCAGGGGCCGCGCTCAGGCGCCGGGGAGGCGTACTTCGCCACACACGGCGACCCGCGCTATCGCGTGCACCGCTACGAACTGACCCTGGACTACCGACCCGGCCCCAACCGACTGGCCGGTACCGCACGGATCGGCGCGCTGGCCGGGGATCGTCCGCTGAACGAGTTCGCGCTGGACCTGGCGGAGTTCCGGATCGGGCGGGTGCTGGTGGACGGACGCCGGGCGAACTACACGCACCGTGCGGGCAAGTTGCGGGTGCGGCCGGGCACCACGATCCGCGCGCGGGCCGCGTTCACCGTCGAGGTGCACTACACGGGCAATCCGAAGCCGGTGCGCAGTCCGTGGGGCGGGGTCGGCTGGGAGGAACTGACCGACGGCTCGCTGGTGGCCGGCCAGCCGATCGGCGCGCCGTCCTGGTATCCGTGCAACGACCGGCCCGACGACAAGGCCGCGTACCAGATCTCGGTCACCGCACCGTCGGTGTACACGGTCGTGGTCAGCGGCCGACTGCTGACCCGCAGTACCCGGGCGAGCAACACCACGTGGGTCTACGAGCAGTCCGCGCCCACCGCGAGTTACCTGGTCAGCGTCTCGATCGGCCGCTACGACACGATCGGGCCGCTGGAACCGCACGCGGGTGTGTCGCAGTTCGCGCACGTGCCGGCTCGGCTGGTGCCGCGATTTCTGGTCGACTTCGCGCGGCAGCCGGAGATGATGACGCTGTTCGAGGAGCTGTTCGGCCCGTACCCGTTCGGCGAATACACCGTGGTGGTCACCGACGACGAATTGGACATCCCGATCGAGGCGCAGGGACTGGCCACCTTCGGCGCGAACCACGTCGACGGCACGCGCGGCTTCGAGCGACTGGTCGCGCACGAGTTGGCGCACCAGTGGTTCGGGAACAGCGTGGGATTGGCGAACTGGCGGCACATCTGGCTCAACGAGGGCTTCGCGCGCTATGCGGAGTGGTTGTGGGCGGAGCGGACGGGCGGGCGGAAGGCCGCCGTGCAGGCCGCCGTCGAGCACGGGCAACTGGACGTGCTGCCACAGGATCTGCTGCTCGGGGCGCCGCGTCCGAAGTTGATCTTCGACGACCGGATCTACGCCCGGGGGGCGTTGACCGTACACGCGGTGCGGTGTGCGCTCGGCGACGCGCCGTTCTTCGCGATGTTGCGGGACTGGGTGACGTCGCACCGGCACGGGGTGGTCACGACGGAGGACTTCATCGCGCACGTGGCGCGGTACGCCCCGCGGCCGTTGGACGAGTTGTTCGAGGCGTGGCTGTTTCGCGAGGAACTGCCGCCGTTGCCGGGGGCGTCCGCGGGGCCGGGGACGCCCGAGCCGCACGCGTCACCCCAGCGGCGGGGTCGGCTGGGGTGGCCCTGGGTGTCGGGGCACGGCGGATCCTCGGGGTGAGGCGGGGCCGGCGACGCGGGGGCCGGGGCGGGGGGCGGCGATGCGGGGTCGCCTCGATCCGGCATACGGTGCGGGAAGACCGGCAACGCGGTCACCGCGAACCGCACGGGCGGTTCGCCGGTGGCCGCCACGCATGAGAGGAACCGCGCGATGACCCAGGGCGAGACCGCGAACCCCACGACGCCGTACCGAGGCTGTGCGGTGGTCACCGGCGCCAGCAGCGGGATCGGGGCCGCGACCGCCGTGCATCTGGCGGGTCTGGGCTACGACGTCGTGCTCGGCGCGCGCCGCAAGGACCGGCTGGACGAGGTGGTCGAGCGCTGTGCGGGCCGAGGTCGCGCGCTGCCGTTGGACGTGGCCGATCCGGCCTCGATCGCCGCGTTCGCCGCCGCGGTGGACCGCTGTGACGTGTTGGTCAACAACGCGGGCATCGCGCGCGGCACCGAGTCGGTCGCGGAGGCCGACGAGGCGGCGTGGACCGCGATGTACGAGACGAACGTGCTCGGCACCCTGCGGGTGACCAAGGCGTTCCTGCCGTTGCTGATCGCGTCCGGGGACGGCCAGGTGATCACCATCGGGTCGGTGGCCGGGCGCGAGCCGTACGAGGGCGGTGCGGGGTACAACGCGGCCAAGCACGCGGTGACCGCGATGACGCGGGTGCTGCGGCTGGAACTGCGTGGGCAACCGGTGCGGGTGTGCCAGATCGACCCGGGCATGGTCGAGACCGAGTTCACGCTGAACCGGCTCGGCGGCGACGCGGAGGGCGCGTCGGCGGTGTACGCGGGGATGACGCCGCTGGTGGGCCAGGACATCGCGGAGTGTGTGGGGTGGGTGGCGACGCGGCCGCCGCACGTGAACATCGACTCGATGCTGGTGCTGGCGCGGGATCAGACGTCGGCTCGGGTCGTGCATCGGCGTCCTGTGGAGGGTGGTTCGGACGGGGCCTGATCGTCCTCGAGCGCCGGACGGGTCGAAGGTGTGTGTTCGGGTCGCCCTCAAGTGCCGGACGGGCTGAAGGGGCCGGCCCGTCGTGGACGACGGACGCCGGACGACTCGTCTCGCCCGGAGCCTTCGCCGGCGGCGAGGTCCGGAAACTCAGCCGCGCAGGACGGCCGGGGACAACGCGTGCGGGATCAGCAGGCTCGGCCGCCCCGTCCCGTCGGCGCGCGCGGTCCACACGTCGCCGCGCAGGTCCCCCGGCAGGCTGTAGACGACGTTGCCGTCGTCGAGCCATTCCGCCTGGTCGTCCAGGGTCCGGGTCTCGGCGAGCGGGGTCTCCACGCCGGTGGCCAGGTTCAGCACGAACAGGTGCCAGGGCCGGTCGGCGTCCGCGCCCGGAACCCGCTTCTTGTACGCGACGCGGGTGCCGTCGGGGGACAACGACGGGCACTCGGCGTTTTCGCGCACCGTGCGCAGCGTGCGCGCGGCCAGATCGCCCCGGGCCAGCCAGGTGTGCCCGCCGGTGGCCACCGTCGCGTAGAAGGTGTTGTCGTCGGCCGCGAAGGTCACGCCCCAGACGTTGACGTCGGGCGCGTGGATCGACTCGGCGCCGCGATAGAGCGCGTACGACTCCAGGTTGTCGTCGAGTCGGCCGGTCCGGGTGTCCAGGATCGCGGTCCGGGTGGAGAAGTTCAGGCCCGCGTACGACTCGCCGTTGACGAACGACGTCCACGCGACCAGTCGTCCGCTGGGCGCGACCCGGGCCCGTGAAGGCGTCCCGGCCAGCGCGTGGCGGCCCTTCTCGCGCAGGTTCGCGTCCAGCAGCACCGCGTCGTAGGTGCCGAGCGCGAGCCTGGCCGGTTGCAGGCACACGCCGGTGCCGTGCGCGGCGTGGAAGACCAGGCAGCGGCGCGAGGCGACGTCGCGCCGGGTTGGATGGGCCGCGTCGACCGCCGCGACGTGGTCCCGACCGGCGTCGGCGGCGGTGCTGCGGAACACGATCCGGCCCGGTCGGTCCAGGCTCAGCGTCGTGTAGTCGCCGTTTCGGCCGGCGCGCGCGTCGCCCGCCGCGCGCAGCGTGTACACCACCGCGAGGCCGACGAGCAGCGCGGTGACCAGGGCCAGCACGGTCAGGCGCGTGGTGCGGGTCATCGGGACGCCTTTCTCGACGCGGCCGGGCGGGGGCCGCCCGGCGTGAGGGTGCCGCCGGCCAGCAGCGCGGTCGCGCCCGCGAGGGCGAGGGCCAGCGCGCCGGCGGCCAGGACGCCGGCGGTGTGCGGGCCGTACAGCGTCCAGGCGGCGCCGAATCCGGCCGCGCCCAGCGCCCGGCCGGCGGCCTGTCCGGTCTGCACGAGCGCGAGCGCGCCGCCGCGCAGTCGGGCCGGCGCGGCAGGTGCCGCCAGCGCCATCAGGACGCCGTCGGTGCCCGCGTAGAACAGGCCGAGCAGCCCCGGGATCGCCAGGATCAGCGCGAGGTCGGGCAGCGGGGTGAGCAGCGCGAGGTAGCCGCAGAGCAGCGCGAGGTGGCCGACCAGGAAGACCCGGCCGCGTCCGTACCGGTCCCCGGCGGTGCCGGCCGGGACGGCGAACAGCAGGAAGACCAGCGCGGTGCCCAGCGGCAACAGCGGGAACAGGTGCGGCGACAGGTCGGTGTGCCGTTGCAGCACCAGGTAGAGCATCGCGTCGCCGATGGTGACCGTGCCGAGCAGCAGCGCGGCCAGACACACCCGGGCGAAGCCCGGCACCCGCAACATCGCCGCCGCGTCGCGCAGTCGCACCGGCGTACGGCCCGCCCGCCGGCCCGCCTCGCCGGCCGCGTCCGGCGTCGGATCGCGGACGAACAGCAGCAGGACGAGCAGACCGAACGCGGCCAGGCAGAAGCTCACCACGAACACCGCGTCGTACGCGTCGGCCGTCACCCACAACACCGCGAGCGCGACCGGCGGGCCGAACAGCGCGCCGGCCGTGTCCATCGCTCGATGCACGCCGAAGGCCCGACCCTGGTCCGCCGGTGTCGCGGCCATCGAGATCAACGCGTCGCGCGGCGCGGTACGCAGGCCCTTGCCCGCGCGATCGGCCGCGAGCACCCCGCCGATCGCCGACACCCCGCCGGCGGCGGGCAGCAGCAGCTTGCAGCCGGCCGAGATGCCGTAGCCCACCGCGGCCACCGTCCGGTGCCGGCGGAATCGGTCCGCGACATGGCCGCCGAGCAGCCGGGACGCGGCGGTCGCGCCGTTGTACAGCCCGTCCAACACGCCGAACGCCATGGGCGAGAGCCCGAGTCCGAGCACGAGGTAGACCGGGAGCACCGCGGTGACCATCTCGGCCGACACGTCGGTCACCAGCGAGACCACGCCGAGGGTGAGCACCACGGGCGCGACCCGAGCGGCGCCGCGTCCGGACGGCGGCGGTGACGCCGGCGGCGGCGCACCCTTGACGGGCGCCGCCTTCGCACGGGCGGCACGCGTCCCGGAGGCGAGGTCGGCGGAACGGCTGGACGACAGGTACATCCTGGGGCCTCCGGCTGCGGCTCGGCGCGGGAAAGGGCAAGTCCTGGGTGCCGAGCGCCGGTTCCGGCGCTCGGCACACTCGAAGCGAGTCACCCGGGGAGGGATCGGTCGGCACCGGGTGACGGTCCGCCGGTCAGAACCAGGTGACATTCCAAGGGAACGCGGTGGTGGCTTTCGCGCCCGCCGCATCGGTCGCGTCCACCTCGACCGCGAACGACCCCACACCCCACGCCCGACCGCCCACCACACACGTGAACGGATTCAGGAACAACCCGGCCGGGAGATGACGCGCCGCACACGAATACGGCGCCGTCCCACCCGAGACCCGAAGCGCCAGCGTCACCTGCTGATTGAACCTCGACACCTGCGCCCCCGGACTCGCGATCTCCACCCCACCCGAGGGCGTCGCGGTCACCGTCCACCCGAACGACACCGGCGCCGACACCGCACCCGCACTGTCCGCGGCCGTCACCGACACCTGCGAAGTCCCCGGCACCGACGGCGAACCCGACACCACACAACCCCCACCCGCCGCCGACAACCCCACCGGCAGACCCTGGAACACACACGTGTACGGACCCGTACCCCCCGACACCGCCACCGCCAACGACACCGCCCGACCCACCACACCCGACTGCGCACCAGGACTCACCACCGACACCGGCGACGGACCACCGTCCTGCCAGACCTCGGTGATCGGTGTTGCGGTCGCGGCCTGGCCCGAGCGCCGGGTGCCGTACATGTCCTCGAACGTGCGCAGCAGGCTGTAGTGGTCCTTGCGGCCCGCGTACTGGCCGGGCTTGACGTGTGCCCCGTACAGGACGGTCGCGATCCGGTTCTCGCTGCGGAAGTTGTCCTCGTCCCAGGTGACCACGAGCAGGCTGTTGTGGGTCTTGGCCCACTCCGCGTAGCCGCCCAGCTTGTTCCGGGTCCAGGTGTCGCCCGTGGAGATCCCGCACGCCGGGTTGAACAGGCGATCGTGCATGTCGTTGCACTGGTTCGGCACGACGTAGGAGATCGTGGGCAGCGTGTCGTAGTCGGTGGGGAACGCGGTGGCCGGATACGTGGTGGCGGCGGGCACGTTCGCGAACGACAACCACGGGTTGTGCTTGCGCGCGTACGAACCACTGGTGCAGGCACCCGGATTGGCCGCCGACCAGTCCTCGTTGTAACTGCCCCACGTGGCGCCCACGTCGATCAGTTGTTTGGCGAGATTGTCCGCGGCGTACGGCGAGCCGGGCGGCGGACACTCGTCGCCGGTGACGCCCTGCGTGGAACCGGAGAACATCGCCATGTAGTTGGGCTGGCTGGGATGCGTCTCGCCGTGGAAATCGGTGAACGAAGCGCCGCCGGCGGCGAGCTGGTTGATGTACGGGGCCTGCGAATTGCCGATGATCTCCTCGTAGTTGGCGTTCTCGTGCACGACCACCACCACGTGGTCGTAGCGCGGGATCGCGGCGGCGGCCTTCGCCGTCGGACGGTCGGGGGCACCGGCCGAGGCGGGGGCGGTCACGGCGGTGATCGCGCCGAGTGCGAGCGCGAGGGACAACGCGACGAATGTGGCCGATCGGGGCTTGCCCCGGGCCCTCGACCGGGACCCGGATCCGGAGTCGAACATGACCTGGCGCCTCCTTGGGCGTGGACGAAGCGGAATGGCAGCGTGGAATCGGCACCCCGACGAAGCAACGCCCGTCGCGAGCACGGAGAATGGGTGCACCCCGGCCCGGGGCCCACGTCCCGGGGTCGACTTCCGTGCCTGAACTGGCCGGGAGGGGGCGCCCTTCCGCCCGAAACGCCGGATGATCGCGGTCGTACGCCGACCCAGCGCTCATGTACCGATGCCCAAGCGGTGCGGTGCCGGCCCACCCATGTCGGTGCGTCATGAATGCATGCCCGACCGGTATTGGACGCGGGTGAGATGGGCCTCATCTCCTGGAAACATGAATAGACCACGTCCCCAGCCAAGACCGCACAGCCGCCCACCGATCGGCGCACGCGGGCGGCTCGACCACCTGCGGGCCGCCCGTGCCGCCCGTGCCGCCCGTGCCGCCCGTGCGATCCGCACCGCCCGCACCGCCTGCGTCGCGGCCCTGGTCACCGCCTTGGCCACGCTCACCGGCATCACCCCCGCGCACGCCGTCGACCCGCCCCAAGTGCGGTGCAATCTGGCCGACGCGCGGATCGGCGAATCCAGTGGCCTGGCGCCCAGTTCCCGGCACCCGGGCATCGCCTACACGCTCAACGACAGCGGGAACACGCCGGACGTGTTCGCGATCGACACGAGCACCTGCCGCACCGTCGCGGTGTTGCGCGTGTCGGGAGCGACCAACACCGACTGGGAGGCCATCGCGGTCGGCAAGGACGACGCGGGTGCCCCGGCGATCTTCGCGGCCGACGTCGGCAACAACTTCGGCACGCGCGCCCAGGTCACGCTGTACCGCATCGCCGAGCCCGCGACGCTCGCCGATGCCACCGTGCCGGCGACGAGCTTCCCGCTGCGGTTCGCCGACGGGCAGCACGACGCCGAGACCGCGATGATCGACCCGCGCGACAACCGGCTGTACGTGGCGAGCAAACTCTTGGGCGCGCCCGGTTCGCTCTACTCGGCGCCGCTGCGGTTGCGCACCGACCAGGTCAACGACCTGACCGCGGTGGGGCCCGCGCCGGACACCGCGACCGACGGCGCCTTCGCGCCGGACGGGCGCTCGTTCGCGATCCGCAACTACAGCGACATCACAATCTATTCGGCGCCCGGGCAACAACTCGCCAAGTTCGCGTCGCCGAGTACGACGCAGGGCGAGTCGCTGATGTACGCACCCGACGGCAGGTCGTTGTACGTCGGTTCCGAGGGCGCGAACAGCCCGCTGTGGTTGGTCCCGTTGCCGCCCGAGGCGATCCCGGGTGGTCCGTCGCCGGTGTCGGTGGTGAGTCCTGGTGCGCAGTCGGGTGTGGTGGGTCGGGCGGTGTCGTTGGCGGTGGCGGTGTCGGGGGGTACGGGTCCGTACACGTGTGTGTTCCAGGGTCTGCCGGTGGGGTTGTCGGCGGCGGGTGGGGGTTGTGTGGTGTCGGGTTCGCCGTCGGTGCCGGGGACTTCGCAGGTGTCGGTGACGGCCGCGGACAGTGTGGGTGCGGTGTCGGCGCCGGTGTCGTTCGGGTGGACGGTGACCGCGACGCCCTCGGGTGGGGTGGAGATCGCGAGTCCGGGGGCGCAGGTGTCGAGGTTCAATCAGCAGGTGACGCTGGCGCTTCGGGTCTCGGGTGGGACGGCGCCGTATTCGTGTGCGGCGCGTCATCTCCCGGCCGGGTTGTTCCTGAATCCGTTCACGTGTGTGGTGGGTGGTCGGGCGTGGGGTGTGGGGTCGTTCGCGGTCGAGGTGGACGCGACCGATGCGGCGGGCGCGAAAGCCACCACCGCGTTCCCTTGGAATGTCACCTGGTTCTGAACCACAGTCGAAGCGCACAGTGCGAGCACAGCTCCGGCCGGATGGGTCGGCGTGTCGCTCGGGGCAGCCGCCCCGGGCGCCGCGCCGGCCCGTCCGGCCGCCCCGGGAACCGAGGTTCAGCCACCGTTTTCACCCACCCCGGCACCACGGCACACCCTGGAGGAACACCATGGTCGACAGCCACCGTGCGACACACCGAGCCCGAGCCCGGACCCGAGCGCGCGATCGGGTCGAGCTCCCGATCGGGGGCGTGGATACCCCGTGACCCTTCAACAGCTGCGCTACCTGATCGCCGTCGCCGAACACGGCAGCATGACCGGTGCCGCACAGGAACTCTTCGTGGTCCAGCCCGCTCTGTCCCGATCCTTGCAGAGCCTGGAACGCGAGCTGAACGTGGTCCTGTTCACCCGGGTCGGTCGCGGCCTGGTGCCGACGGCGGCCGGTGTCCAGGTGGTCGCCCTCGCGCGCAAGGTGCTCCGCGGCGTGCAGGCGATCAAGGACATCGTGCGGGTGGAGGAGCCCGTACAGGCCGACACGGTACGCCTGGCCGCCACCGCGACGCTCGCCATCGAGTGCACCAGCGGCCTGCTGCCCGGTCTGGCCAAGTCGCACCCGGACCTGGACATCGTGGTGGATCGACAGGACAGCCGAGAGGCCCTGTTCGCGTCGCTGCGGGCCGGCGACAGCGACATCGCGCTGGTGGATCTGCCCGCGCCCGGCGGCTTCGAGGTGCTGCCGCTGCGCTCGTACGAGGTGGTCCTGGTCTCGCCGAAGGGCACCCGCCTGCCGGATCCGGTCTCCTGGACGGATCTGGAGGGGCTGCCGATGATCCTGCCGCCCCGCCACAGCGGGCGGCGGGCCGACTTCGAGATGTTGTTCGCCACCGCCGGGGTACGGCCGACGGTCGCGATGGAGACCGACGATCGCGGCGCGTGGATCCCGTGCGTGCTGGCCGGGCACGGCTCGGTGTTGTGGTACGCCGACCTGGCCCAGCCGTTCGCGTCCAGTGTCACGGTGCGCTCGATGAGTCCGAGGCTGGTCAGGACCATCGGCCTGGTGCGCGGGCGCGGCCCGATCAGCCGCGAGGTGCGCGCGCTGCTCGACTACAGCCGCCGTCAGGGCGTCCAGGAGATCGAGTACGTGTGAGGAGCGGCGCCATGCCCATCGGGTGTGCCGTGCGTCCCACGGCGCGTCTTCGTTCGCCCGACGGGGGATTGAGGACACGCCCTACGCGACCCGAGTGCACGGGGACCCGACCGAGGCGCTGAGGACGCGCGGAGCCGGTTCGCCGGCGCGCGTGTAGGTGTCCACGAGGGCCCGGCGCACGGCCGCGAGCGCGGCGCCCGGCACCACCGCGATCGAGGGCCCGCCCGCACCCAGCGGGTGGGCCTCGATCGCGCCCGAGGCCAGTGCGGCCCGGCAGGCCGGGGACGCGGCGGCGGTTCGGTCCGGGGCCGCCCCGGCCGCCGACGCGTCGTCGGCCGGGCCGTCCGCCCACCGGGGCACCGTCAGCACGAACCGCAGGCCGAGCCGCTCGGGGTCGAACGGCACGTGCTCCACCGCGCCCGCGTCGTCCTCGATCAGCGTGATGTGGCCCGGCCGGCCGAGCAGCGCGACCGCGCCCAGCGGGGGGTCGGCGAGCCGGATCCGGGCCCGCCGACCGATGCCGGCGGCCGGGTGGTGGAACGCCGTCTCGGCCAGCGCCGCCACGCAGGTCAGCGGGATCGAGGCGGACAGGCCGGTGTTGTCCGGCAGGTCGGTGTGCACGAGCAGGTCCAGCCCACCCGCGCCGGTGGTGCCCGCGAACACCGGGCGGGCCCAGGCGGGGAGCGGGCCGACGCCGACCGCCGGGTCGATCTCGGCCGACTCCTGTGGCCGGTTGATCGAACCGACCCGGACCACCCCGTCGGCGCGCGGCGCGGCGGCGATCACGACCCGCCAGGACAGCGGCACGGCCGCGCCCGGCCCGGACCGCGAGCCGGACAGGCGCAGCACGTACGGCGCGGACCAGACACCGGCCGGAGGTCGGCCGAACGCCTCCGCGAACACGAACGGCACCAGGCGCAGCACGGGTGCGGCGCCGCGCTCGGCGGGCAGTGCCGCGGCGTCGGGCCGGATCGGCGTCGGGCCGGTCCCGGCGGCGGCCGGTGTGCCGGTCCGCGAGTCGGTCCCGGGACCGGTCCGCGGGCTCGTGCGGGGGAGCGGGCGCGGTCGTGGGCGGGTCATCCCGGGTCCTTTCGGGCGAGGAGACGGTAGGCGTTACTGGCCCCGTGGTCGCCGGCGGCCCGCGCGAGCAGGAAACCGACCGCGTCCAGCAGTACGGCCACCACGAAGCACGGCACCGAGAGCACGACCAGAGCCGCCCGACGGGCCCGGCGCCACGGGGTCGGCCCGGCCGCGATCCAGGGCATCGTCGGATTCGGCCCGAGCGCGGTGAGCGCCTGGGACACCGCGCCGGTGAAGTCGTTGCCCTGGTGCGCCCGGCCGGTTTCGTGTGCGAGCACGGTGAACCCGCGTGCGTTGAGGGCGTCTTCGAGGTTGCGCCGGGGCATCAGGTGCTGGTGTTGGGGCTGGAACAGCGGCAACCACAGGCCGCGCAGCAGCCGGCCGTACCAGCACCGCGGGTCGGGCAGTTCGATCAGCAGCCGACCGCCCGGCACCAGGACCTTCGCGGCGGCGTCCAGTTCGGCGAACGGATCGCGGGTGTGCTCCAGGTAGTGGTGCATGCTGACCACGTCGTAGCCGCCGGCCAGATCGTCGGCCAGGTCGGGGAACTGGCCGCGATGACCGGTCCGGATCCAGCCGCGCCGTTCGGCCGCCGCGACCCCGTCGCCGAGGTCGAGCCCGTCGAAGGCGGTGTCCGGCAACACGCTTCGGCCGACCACGCACATGTGCGCGTGTCCGGTGCCCACGTCCAGCCACGCGCGCGGGGCGGTGTCCGCCGGCAGGTGTCGGCGCAACAACTCGGCGCGGGCCCGGTAGGTGCGCGACATGGTGCCGAACAGCGCCTCGGCGCCCGGGCCGCCGAGGCCGTCGTAGAAGTCGCGGTAGTAGTACTCCAGACCGGCGAGGGACAACCGGGGGTTCTGGAACACGTGCGCGCAGTCCCGGCAGCGCTCCAGCGTGAACCGGCCGGGCTTGCCCTGGAGATGGTCGCCGATCCGGCGGTGCACCCCGATCCGGTCCGAGCCGCACCACGGGCACGTCTCGCGGCGCTCCTCGAAGAACGCGCCCAGGCCGTGCGCGACGCCGCGCGCGTACTCCGGACGCAGCGCGGCGGGATCCATCGCGGGCGTGTGGGCCCGGTCCGGGCGCGGCCCCAGGACCGCGCGCACCCAGCGCCATCCGGCCAGGAACGGCCGCAGCGCGGTGGCCCGACCCAGGTCGCGCGGGCGCACCGGCGAGAGGCCGGCGACCACCGCGTACGGCTGCGCCCACATGACCAGGAAGACCAGCGCGCCCCAGAACGGGGTGGTCACGCACGCGCCGGTGTAGGCGGCGGCCTCGCCCAGTCGGCCGATCAGGTTGGGCCACACCGGCACCCCCTCGGCCCGCAGCCGGCGCTTGCGCAGGGCCGGATCCGGCGGCGTCGCCGTCAGTTCGGGGGCGACCGCGTGGCCGGTCTCCAGCGCGGCGAACGGGCGCAGCCTGGCGGTGAGTTCGATCAGGCCGGGCTGGTCGAGGTCGACCAGGTCGGCGGCCGGGACGGCGGCCCGGCGCAACACGTCGTCGCGCACCACGAGCGCGTGGCCCGCGCCGCGGCCGCGGGCGAGCGGGTCGCGGCGCACCCGGTCCGGGTCCAATCGGCCCAGCAGGGTTAGCAGTTCGTCGGCGGGCAGGTCGCCGGGGACCAGATCGAGCAGCAGTAGTCCGGTGTGCTCGGCGTGCCCGACGGCGGCGCGCACGGTGGATTCGTCCGGGTGTACCCCGAGCGCGGTCACACACGTCCACGCGCCGACGGGCCGATCGGCGGGCAGCGCGGGTGGTGGGGGCCCGACGGGCAGTACGGGCAGCGCGCGCAGTCGGCGGCGCAGGGTGCGGGTGCCGCCGGCCAGGCCGAGGCCGATCAGCAGGGCGAGCCACGGGAACGGTCCGGCGACAGGGCTCAGCACAGCTTCTCCAGACGGTCGGCGGCGGCGTCGGCACCGCCTGCGGCGGCGAACGAGGCGCGTACCCGGTGGGCCCCCGCGCGCAGGTCGGCCCGATCCAGCACGTCGGTGACGGCGGCGCGGATCTCCGGGACGTGTGCGCGGCCGAAGCGCACCCGGACCCCGGCGCCGGCGGCCACCACCTGGCGGGCCACGATCGGCTGGTCGTCCCGGATCGGCGCGAGCACCAGCGGCAGGCCGAACGCGAGCGCCTCGCACACGGTGTTGTGACCGCCGTGTGTGACCACCGCGTCCAGGTGCGGGAGCAGGTCGAGCTGGGGTACGAACTCGCGGATCAGAACGTGCTCGGCCGGTTCGCCGGCCAGCCGCTCGGGGGCGGCCAGGATCACCTGGAGCCGATCGGCGAGCGGTCGGGTGGCCGTGACCACGGCCGGGTAGAACCGGGCGCCCGCCTCGCGGTTGAGCGTGCCCAGCGAGACCAGCACCCGGTGTCGGCCCGAGTCGAGCCGGTCCCACGGAAAGTCCACCGCCGCCGGTCTGGGTCCGAACGCGGGCCCCACGTAGCAGTGATGCGCCGGGGCCGGCTCGGTCAGGCCGACCAGTTCCGGCGTGGAGAAGACCAGCACCAGGCGCGCGGAGAAGCGCGGATCGCAGTCCGCCGGCACACCGGCCGCGATCGCGGCGCCGGCGATGCGCGTGCGAACCCAGTCGGCGACCTTGGGGAAGCCCAGCAGCGGTCGGGTGAACTCGGCCGACGTGGTGGCGGACGTGGCCCATGGCACGCCGGCTCGGACGGCGGCGAAGGCGCCCGCGAAGGTCTGCTGGTCGGCCACCACGACATCCGGGCGGTATGCCGTCACGGCCGCGGTGACCCCGGGCAACATCGCGTGCGCGAGCGGCACCAGCGTCTCCTCGACCAGGAAGCGCAGCGCGGCCACCCCGCGCAACCGCTGCCAGTTCGTGTGCAGTCGGGCGTAGCCGCCGGTCTGGTCCGGGGCCTCGCCGGTGGCGAACAGCCGGGCGCCCACCGGGAGCAGGTCCAGGATCTCCGGCGGTCCGCACCACACCGCGTCGTGGCCGCGCCCGACGAGCGCGGCGGCGACCGCGACGGTGGGGTTCACGTGCCCGGTGAACGGCGGGACCACGAACATGAATCTCATCGGCCGACCTCGGGCCGCGGCGTGGCCGGCTCGGGCCGGGGCAGCCAGTCGAGCAGCGCGCTCAGCACGGGCGCGGTCGCCTCGCGCAGCACGGTGTGCCCGACGCCGGGCAGCACGGTGAGCGTGCAGTCGGGCAACAGGGCAGCCAACTGTTCGGCGGGGGCCAGCAGTTCGGAGAGTTCGCCGTACAGCGCCAGGACCGGGCAGGCCAGGTCGGCCAGTTCGCTCGGCGTCGGCGCGCGGAGCAGGGTGACGTCCTCGATCAGCGTGGTGCCGTTCAACAGCGCGTCGGCACCGGCCCGAAGGCGGGCCACCTTGCGGGCGGGCCCGGCCGGCGGCCGCTCCGGGCCGCGATGCGACTCCAGGCCCAGGGCGGCCAGGTTGAGCGTGTTGGCCAACTCCTCGACCCAGCCGCCCGCGTACGGCTCGGCGCCGGCCGGGATGTCCAGGCACTGCCCCTCCAGCAGCACCAGACTCGCGACCAGGTCCGGCCGGGTGCGCGCGGCGTGCAGCGCGAGCAGGCCGCCGAAGCTGTTGCCGACCAGGTGGACCGGGGCCTCCAGGTCGCACGCCTTGAGCAGCGCGGCCAGGTCGGCGACCGCGGTGTCCGGGTCGTAGCCGGTCCTGGGCCGCTCGGTGCGGCCGTGTCCGCGCTGGTCGTAGAGCAGCACCTCGAACCCGGCGCGGGCGATCGGCGCGGCGAGCGTGTAGTAGAAGCTGGAGAGGTTGTCCAGGACCAGGCCGTGCAGGAAGACCACCGGAGTGCGCGGCGCCGGTCGATCGGCGGGGGCCCGGAGCCGTTGCACGTGAAACCGCAGGCCGTTCGCGTACACCTCGCTCACCGGGCACCGCCGACGGCCTCGGCGCGGGTGTGCTCCGCGATGTACTCGACGAGCCGACCCACGGTCATCGCCATGATCTCCTCGATCTCCAGGTCGGCGAGGAAGGCGATGAAGTCGACCCGGTCCCCGTAGCGCTCCTGGAGCCGCCCGGCGAGGGCGACGAACTCGATGCTCTCCAGGGCCAGATCGTCGTCGAAGCCGCTCTCGGGGGTGATCTCGGCGGCGATCAGCAGCTCCTCGCCGACGATCTCGGCGAGCATCTCGGCGACCTCGGCCAGGATCCGGTCGGCGTGCGGGTCCGCGCTCATCGGCTGCTCCCATGTGAGGTGGTGGGGAATGCGTCGGGTTCCTTCGGCCGCGTGCCCGTCCACGCGACCACGTAGCGGTCGATCCGCGTGCCGTCGGGCGCCGGATCCTCGACGTCCCGGGTGTGCACGAGGTGTTCGGCCGCGCCGGGTGCGCGCGAGGCCACCGACAGCTCGGCGTCGGTGGTGCCCACGGGCCGGGCCGAGGTCACCACCCGACCCGTCGGCCGATCCGCCGGTCGGCCCGCCGGTCCGGTGCCGTCCGCCCGATCGACCGCGTCCTTCGCGCACCGAAAGCGCAGCGTCCACAACCGGCGCTGCTCGGGCCGGTCGTGCACGAGCGCGTCCAGCAGTCGGCGTTCGTCCTCGGTCGACGGCGTGCGCCACGGTGCGGCGGGATCGGGCGCTGCGGCATCGGGCGCTGCGGCATCGGGCGCCGCGGACTCGGGTGCCGGGTCGAGGAGTTCGATGGCGATCCCGGTCGCTCCCGCGCCCGCGACGGCCACACCCAGCCGATGGCTGTGTGCGAACGAGAGGTACGGCGAAACCGGTTCGCGGGTGTCCGGCGCCACGACCACGCGCACGAGCGGACGGTCGCTGCCGGCAGCGGTGATCCGGACCTGCGCCGGATACAGCGGACCGTGCCCCGCCGCCCACAACCACTGGCGCACCGCGTCCTTGGCCGCGACCCGGCCGAGCAGCCAACCCCGGCGCTCCCTGGGCGGCTTGGCGGCGAACTCGGCCCGCTCGGCGGTGTCCAGGTAGCGGCGGGTGACCAGTTCCTGCGCCGCGGGATCGGGCCAGCGGGTGCGCAGCAGACACCAGCCCTCGGGTTGTGGTTCGGCGATCCCGGTGGTGTGCGGGGTGAACTTCATCGGCCACACCCGCTCGTCGGCGGCGAATCGGCGGTAGATCCAGTCGCGTACCCGGATCCGGACCGCGCCGGTGGCCGGGTCGACCAGTTCGACGTCGCCGCGCACCGTGGTCGGCCCGATCTCCCGGATCCGCGCGGTGGCCAGCAACCGCGCGCCCGGCTCGGCGGGCGGCCCGTACCCGTCGATCGCGGCCACCGACATCGGGAACACCAGGCGATCGGTGCTCAGTCGCAACTGCATCCAGTGGCCCAGGAGTTGGCCGGCGGCATCGAGCAGCGCGCCGGGTGCGGGCAGCGCGCGCAGGACGCCCCGGATGCCGTCGTCGGCGACGGTCAACACCTGCTCGACCCCGGCGAAACCGGGGCCGTGGAACATCCAGCGATCTTGATACAGATCCTCGGCGCGCACCGGCGCGGGGCCCTCGCCGGTGAGCGGGGTGCGGTCGGGCGCCGGCGCCGGCCGGGCGGTGTGCTCGTCGGCGAGCAGCACCTCGGTGGACATGTACCGGCCGAACTCGATCCGGACCCGGTCCCCGGCCAGGGGTGTGCGGATCAGTTCGGTGTCGGTGGCCGGGGCGACCGGCAACCAGCGCAGGGACCGGACGTCCCGATACCCGGCGACCACCCGCCCGGGTCCGGCCGCCGCGTGGGCCTGTTCGCCCGCGAGCCGGATCAGCGTGGTCATCGGCAGCACCGGGAACCGGTCCGCCGCGTCCGGCCACCACTCGGGCTGCTCGTAGACGCAGTGGTCGCGGACGTAGGGGTGCTCGGCCAGGGAGAACCGGTACGCGCGGTGCTCCCAAGCCCCGGTCGGCGCCGGCGGGGAGGCCGCCGAGGGGGGTAGGGCCAGGTCGGCGACCTCGGTCAGCGAGCGGTCGGCCTCGGCCAGCGCCGCGTGGAAGGCCGCCAGGACGGGATGCCCGCCGGCCGCCGAAGCGGGGCGATGCCCACCCGCGAACCGCAGCGGCCCGGCGGCCGAGCCCAGCGCGACCAGCGGCGACCCGAGATCGAGCCGGACGACCGGGCCGGTGGGCGTCGGGGCGGCCGCGGGAGGCGGTGCCGGCGCCGGGCCGGTCGGGGCGGCCGGGTCGATCGCCGCACCCTCCACCCACAGTGCCGCCGCCGCCCGCCGGAATCCCGCCAGGCCCGGCCGCAGCGTCGAGTGCGCCGCGACGGCCAGCGCGTCGCGCCCGCGCAGCGTGTCGTGCACGAACCCGACCAGGCTGCCCGCGCCCGGCTGGACGAACACCCGTACCCCGTCCGCGTACAGGGCCTCGACCGACTCCCGGAACCGGACCGGTTCGAGGAGGTGACGGACGGTCAATTCGCGGACCGCGGCGGCGTCCCGAGGGTAGGGACCGACGGCGGTCGCCGACCACACCGGCACGCGCGGCACGCGCAGCGGGAGTCGCTCGAACGCGGCGGTCACCTGTCCGAGGTAGGGCGCCCACATCGGCGTGTGGAAGCCCGAGCGGAACGGCAGTTCGCCGCCCACGACGCCGGCGCCGCGCAACTCGGCCAACACCTCGGCGACCGCGTCGGGCGGACCGCACAACACGCTCTGGTTCGGGCAGTTGTCGTGCGAGACGACCACCGGACCGGCGCCGACCCGCCGCCGTGCGTCGTCCGCCCCGCAGCCCACCGCCGCGTAGACCAGGTCCGGCACGGCCAGCGAGTCCGGGCGCAGCGAGCCGAGGAAGCCGTCCACCGCCGCGCGCGGGTACATCCCGGCCGCGACCATCGCGGTCCACTCGCCCATGCTGTGCCCGGCCAGCAGATCCGGAACCAGGCCCGCCCGTTCCAACTCGGCGGCCAGGAATCGACCGGCGGTCAGCGCGTCCACGGCCCGCCCGACCAGATCCTCGGCGCCGGTCAGCTCAGGCCGGGGCAGGCCGCACGCGTCGGCCAGATCGTCCAGGCGCGGCGAGGTCTCGGGTTCCAGACCGGGGAACAGGAACGCGACCCGACCCGGCGTGCGCGCGTACGGGCCCAGCAGCGGGCGCGGGGTGAACCAGATCTCGGCCCGGCCGCGCCACGGCACGCCGCGATCGAGGACGCGGGCGGCCAGCGCGAGGCGCTTGGGGGTCGGGTCGGCGACCGCGATTCGGCACGGTCCGGGCCGTCCGGTCGGGGCGGGCCGTCCGGCGGTGACCTCGGCCAGCAGACGGGCCAGCTCGGACACCGAGTCGGCGGCCAGGGTCAGGACGTCGGTCACGGCAGAGCGGCCCGGTCCGGTGGGCAGCGCGACCGCCCGGCCCGCGGGCGGCTGTTCCAGCACGGCGTGCGCGTTGACGCCGCCGAAGCCGAACGCGTCGACCGCCACCAGGCGGCTTCCGTGCGGGTTGACCGGCCACTCCAGGGCCTGCCGTTGAGGCCGCATCCGGGTGCCGGCGAAGGCCGGATGCGGATCCTCGACGTGCAACGTCGGCGGCAGGGTCCGGTGATGCAGCGCGAGCGCGGCCTTGATCAGACCGGCCATCCCGGAGGCCTGCATCGCGTGGCCGATGTTGGACTTGACCGTGCCCAGCGCGACATCGGCCGGGCCGTCGCCCGCACGTGGCCCGAAGACCTTGCCCAGCGTGGTCAGTTCGGCCTCGTCGCCGACCGGGGTACCGGTGCCGTGCGCCTCGACCAGGCCGAGCAGGCCCGGTGTCGTGGGATCGAGCCCGGCCACCCGCCAGGCCTGCTCCAGCGCCCGTACCTGCCCCTCGACCAGCGGACTCATCAGGCTCGCCGCGCGGCCGTCGCTGGAGACGCCCACGCCGCGCACCACGGCGTACACCCGGTCGCCGTCGCGTTCGGCGTCGGCGAAGCGCTTGAGCAGTACCGCACCGGTGCCCTCGGAGATCAGCGTGCCGTCCGCCGCCCGGTCGAACGGCCGGATCCGCTCACTCGCGCTGAGCGCGCGCAACTGCGTGAACACACTCCACAGCGTGGCGATGTGGCAGTGGTGCACGGCGCCCGCGAGCACCGCGTCACAGCGCCCGGAGCGCAACTCGGCCGCGGCCTGGTCCAGCGCGAGCAGCGAGGTCGCGCAGGCCGCGTCCAACGTGTACGCGGGCCCGCCCAGATCCAGCCGGTTGGCGATCCGGGACGCGGTGAAGCTGGGCACCAGGCCGATCGACGCGTCCGGCCGCTCCGGGCCGATCGCGTCCCGGAACGCCTCACGAATCAGGGTCAGTCGGGCCTGATCCAGCTCCGGGGCCAACTCGCCCAACAGCGAGACCAGTTGGTGGGCGGTGCGGACCCGCTGGTCGAGCCGGGCGGTGGCCACGCCCATGTAGCCGCCGCGGCCGAAGACCACGCCGATCCGGGAGCGGTCCGGCAGCCGCGCCTCGCCGCCCGCGTCCGCGATCGCCTCGGCGCCGGCGCGCAGCGCGAGCAGTTGGTCCGGTTCGGCACCGGCGACCACCGCGGGCATGATGCCGAAGCGCACCGGATCGAACGTGGCCAGATCGTCCACGAATCCGCCGCGTCGGCAGTAGAAGCGATCGCTGCGGGCGGGCTCGCCGGCCGTGCCCGGCGCGTAGTAGAGGGCCGGGTCCCAGCGGTTCGGCGGCACGTCGGTGATCGCGTCGACACCGGACTCGATCAGCCGCCAGAAGCCGGCCGGGTCGGCCGCTCCGGGGAAGATCGCGCCGATCCCGACGATCGCCGCGTCGTCCGGCCCGGGCCCGGGTCCGCCGGTGCGGGCGCTCACCCGGACACCGGGCCGGCCGCCGGGACGCACGCGTACACGGCCTGCCGGTCCGTGCCCAGCGCCAACTCGGCGAGCAGCGCGTGCACACCGTGCCCGGGATCGATCAGCGGGACGCCGCGCCGGGCGTACTCGCGGGCCAACTCCGGCGTCACCATGCCGCCGCCCTCGGCCGCCCACGGACCCCAGTCGATGGTCACCACCCGCTCCGCCACCGGGGCGAGCGTGTCACCCGAGCCCGCCGACCAGTGCCGCGCCAGGGTCGCCAGCGCGTCGTTCGCGGCGGCGTAGTCGCTCTGACCCCGATTGCCGTACACGCCCGCGACACTGCCGAACATGGCCAGGAACGCCGGTGGCGCCAGGGTCGGCCGCAGCGCGCGCAGGGCCGCGACCAGGGTGCGCGCGCCGGTCACCTTCGTGTCGAACACGGCTCGGAAGGACTCCGGCGTCTTGTCCACCAGGAGCCGGTCGGCCAGCACGCCCGCGCCGTGCACGATCCCGTCCAGCCGACCGTGCCGCTCGGCGATCTCGGCCAGGACCCGGCGGACCGCGTCGGCGTCGGTGACATCCGCGACGTGCAGCCGTACCGAGGCCGCGTGTTCGGCCAGCTCGGCCAGCGTCGCGCGGACCCCGCGGCGGTTCAGCACTCGGGTCAGCTCGGCCTCGATCCGGGCCGGCTCACGCACCCCGGACGCGATCAGCGCGGCCCGCAGCGCCGGCGCGTCGGTCGCGGCGGCGAGCGCGGCGGGCTCCGGTTCGCCGCCGTCGCCGGTCCGACCGAGCAGCTCGATGTGACAACCGGTGGCCCGGGCCAGGCCCAGCGCCGCCCGGGCGGTGATCCCCCGGGCGCCGCCGGTCAGCAGCAGCACCGAGTCCGGACCGAGCCGCTCGCGCAGCAGCGCGTCCCGATCGGCGGCGGAGATCTCCGGCAGCGACGCCGGCCGGGTGCGCAGCGTCGTCCGGCGGCCGTCGGCCAGACCGAGCAGGACCGGTGCCCCGGGCTCGGGCCGGTTCGTCGTGCGGGCCAGTTCGATCAGCAGACGGTGGGCGGGCCGCGCGGGTTCCTCCTTGGGATCCACGTCCAGGACGCGCACCACGCGGTCCGGGTATTCGAGCGCGGCGGAGCGGGCGAACCCGGCCAGGCCCGCGCCCGGCACCGGGTCGGGGCCGGCGGCGGGCTCCGACGAGCGGCCGAAGTCGCCGCCGCCGGCGGTGCCGAGGAACACCTGCCGTACGCCGCCCACCAGCGCGGCCCGCAGCAGCGGGAAGGCGTCCGGGAGGACCGGGTCCGGGCCGTCGCCGAGCGCGGCCAGGTGGACCAGCGTGTCGACGTCCGACCACGGGACGTGCGACCGCGCCGGATCCGGGTGTTCGCCGGCCGGTTCGGCCCGATCCCGGGCGCGGACCTCGACCACGGCGCCGTGTGCCTCCAGCAGGTCGGCCAGCGCCCACGCGATCCCGCCGCCGTCCTCGACCAGCACCACCCGGCGACCGCGCAGCGCCTCGCCGGTCGGTGGGTCCGCCGATGCGCCGGGCGGCGGATCCTCGATCGGCACGCACTCGACCAGGTGCCGGGTGGGGCGGTCGCCGATCGGCGGCGGCGAGGAATCCTCGCGGGACGGCGCGGCGGGTGCGGCGGGTGCGGCGGGTGCGGCGAACTCGGCGGGCCGCGCCGCCGGGCCCTGGCCCGGTGCGGTGGATCCGCCCGGCTCGGTGCCCGCCTCCAGCACGCCGGACACGATCGCGTCGATCGTCTTGACCTTGGCCAGCCGCTCGACCACGGCCTCGTCGACCGCGCCGGCCGCGGCCGGCAAGCGCAGCCGCAGGGCCAGTTCGCCGATGATCTCGGTGCGCTTGATCGAGTCGACGGACAGGTCCGCCTCCAGGTCCAGCGTCGGGTCGAGCATGTCCTTCGGGTAGCCGGTGCGGGTGCCCACGATGTCCAGCACCACGGCCAGCACGTGCTCGCGCGTGAGCGGTCCGGCCGGCGCCTCGGTCGCGAGGGCCGATCCCCCGAGAGCCGATCCCCCGGGAGCCGATCCCCCGGGAGCCGATCCCCCGAGAGCCGCTTCGCCGGGAGCCGCCTCCCCGGGAGTCGCCTCCGGGAGGTCCGACGGCACCCGCGCGGGAGCCGGCCACGACGCGGGAGCCGGCGACGGCGCCTGCGGCACGCCGCCCGGAACGCCCAGGTAGCCGAGCAGCACCTCGCGTTGCGCGGCGACCGAGGCCCGGGCGCCGGCCAGGTATTCGAGCAGCACCGCGTCCCGCGCGGAGCCGGTCGGCGCGGCCGGGCCGCCGGCCGCCGGTGCGAGGGGCAGCGCGGCCACCGGGGTCGCCGGGCGCAGTCCACCGGGCACCGGGCGGCCGTCGGCGGTGCGCACCAGGTGGCCGTCCACGGTCCAGGCCGGGCGGGCACCCGGTTCGACGTCGATCGGCCGGATCCGGCCCGCGAGGCCGCCCGCGACCCGGACCGGCACGCCGGCCACCGCGAGTTCGGCGAGCGCGGTGAGCAGTCGGCGCAGGCCGTCCTCGCCGGGCACGTCGCAGGGCACGGCGGTGTGCGGCCGATCGCCGAGGATCGCCCGCACCATGCCGGTCAGCGCCCGACCCGGCCCGACCTCGACGAAGATCCGCGCACCCGCGGCGTACATCGCCTCGATCTGCTCGGCGAACCGCACCGGCTCGGCCACCTGACGGGCGATCAGCGCACGTACCCCGGCGGGCGTGTCCGGGTAGCGCGCCGCGGTGCTGTTGGACCACACCGGGATCCCGGGCGGGCGCACGTCCAGGTCCGCGACGGCGGCCGTGAGGGTGTCGGCCGCCGCCGCGACCACGGGACTGTGGAACGCGCACGCCACGGGCAGGCGACGCGCGGACAGCCCGGCGCCGTCCAGCGCGGCGAGCGCCGCCTTCAGGGCCCGCTCGGAGCCGGACACGACGGTCTGGGTCGGCGTATTGCGATTGGCGAGCACGACGCCGTCGATGCCGGACAGCACCTCGGCCACGTCATCCGCGCCCGCCGACACCGCCGCCATCGCGCCGGGCTCGGGGCCCGCGGCGGCCAGCACGGCCGCCGCCCGAATCTCGCCGAGCCGGCCCAGATCGCGCGTGGACAACACGCCCGCCGACCACAGCGCGGCCACCTCGCCGTAGCTGTGGCCGGCCACCTGGTCCGGCCACACCCCGAACCGGTCGAGCAGCCGGGTCAGCGCGACCGCCGCCACCCCGAGCGCGGGCTGCGCGTGCCGGGTGTCGGTGATCCGGGCGACCTGTTCGGCGCGCGTGGCGGCGTCGAACGCGGCGGGTGGGAACATCGCCCCCACACACTCCGGCGAGGTGTCCCGCAGGCCGTCGCACAGTTCGGGGAAACGGGCGAACAGATCGGCGAGCATCCCGGGCCGCTGGCTGCCCTGCCCGGGATACAGGAACGCCACCCGCCCGGCCGGATCGGCGTCGACCCCGGCCCCGGCCCCCACTCCGGCCTCGACGCCGCCGCCGCTGTTCTCGATCACCGTCCGGTGGAAGATCTCGCCACCGGGATCGACCGCACCCGCCCGGGCCAGGGTGAGCTTGACCCGCAGATCGGCGTGATCGGTCGCGACGAAGGCGATCCACACCGGGTCCGGGCCATCGGATCCGACGTCCGCCCCGGTTCCGGGCCCGGTCCCGGCGTCCACGTCGATTCCGGACGCGCCGCCGATCCCCACCCCGGCGCCGACCCCGACACGGACCCCCGCGTCGTCGTCGGCGAGTGCCGCCAGCCCGCGCAGCGGCACTTCCTCCGCCGCGTCCAGCCGAACCGCCAGCCGGTCGAGCGCGGCGTGCGCCGCCGCGAGATCCGGGCCCCGGAAGCAGAACAGCTCGGCCGGCCACGCGGCGTCCGCACCGCCCGCCCCGGCCTCGCCGGATCGCGGCGAACCGGCGAGCACCGCGTGGAAGTTGGTTCCACCGAAGCCGAACGCGCTGACACCCGCGACGCGTTCGCCGATCGGCGTGTTCCATGGGCGGGCTCGGTCGTCGAACACGAACGGGCTCGGGTGTGGCGGTCGGCGCAGGTGCAGGGTCGGCGGGCGGACCCCGAAGTGCACCGCCAGCGCGGCCTTGGCCAGTCCGGCCAGACCGGCCGCGCACTTCGTGTGGCCGATCTGGGACTTCACCGAGCCCACCGCGCAGGCCCCCGGGGCCGCGCCGTGCGCGGCGAACACCTCGGTGAGCGTGTCCAGTTCGGCACGGTCGCCGACCACGGTGCCGGTACCGTGCGCCTCGACCAGGCCGACCTCGGCCGGTGAGACGCCGGCCGCCCGATACGCGCGTTCCAGTGCCCGCCGCTGGCCCTCGGGGCGCGGCGCGGTCAGCCCGAGCGAGCGGCCGTCGCTGGACCCGCCGACGCCCTTGACCACCGCGTACACCCGGTCCCCGTCGCGCTCCGCGTCGGCGAGCCGCTTGAGCAGCACGCACACCGCGCCCTCGCCCAGCGCGATCCCGTCCGCGTCGGCGTCGAAGGTCGCGCACCGCCCGGACGGCGACAGGGCGCGCACCGAGGAGAACATCAGGAAGTCGTTGATCCCGTTGTGGGTGTCCACGCCACCGCACAACACCAGGTCGCTCGACCCGGTGTTCAGCTCCTTGCAGGCCAGGTCCAGCGCCGCCAACGAGGCCGCGCACGCGGCGTCCACGGTGTAGTTGACGCCGCCCAGGTCGAGCCGATTGGCGATCCGACCGGCGATCACGTTGGCCAGGACACCCGGGAAGGAGTCCTCGGTGGGGGAGGGCAGTTGCCGATCCAGGTCGTCGGGCAACTCGCCGAACCAGCCCGGGAACAGCGCGCGGAAGCCGTACGCGCCGGCCAGGTCGGTACCCGCCTCGGCGCCGAAGATCACCGATGTGCGCTCACGCGCGAAGGTCCGCCCCGGCCCGTAGCCGGCGTCCGCCAGCGCCCCCGACGCGACGTGCAGCGCGAGCAGTTGGGCCGGTTCGATCGAGGCCAGCGAGGCGGGCGGGATGCCGTACCCGGTCGCGTCGAACCCGATCGCGGGCACGAATCCACCCCACTTGGACGGGGTCCGCCCGGCCGGGACCGCTCCGGGGCCGGCACCCTTGACCGAACCGCGCGCGGTCGCGCCCGGTTCGGAGCTCGGCGCGAAGTAGCGCTCCACGTCCCAGCGTTCGCGCGGCACCTCGGTCACCGCGTCGACGCCCGCCAGGATGTTGCGCCAGTAGCTCGCCAGGTCCGGGGCACCCGGGAGCACACAGGCCATGCCCACGATCGCGACGTCCTGGGGCCGGGGTGCGGCCGATCGCGGCGACCCGCCCAACTCGCGCACCCGGCGGGCCAGCCACGCGGCCGAGCCGGTGGTGACCTCGTGGTGCAGCGTGGCGACGTCGGTCGGCGCCGATCGCAGCACCGCGGCCTGGCCCAGCATGAACATCCCGTCCCGACGCTGCGCGTCCGCGTCCACCGCGACCAACTCGCCCGCCTCGCGCCGCAGACCCTTGCTGGCGATCCGCAAGCGGCCCAGGTTGAGCTGCTCCAACTCGGCCCAGACCTGCCGGGCCGGCACGCCGCGCGCCTCCAACTCGCGTCGACTGTCCTCGAACGCGGTCACGAACGGCGTGCCGGCGCAGCGGGTCGCGTGCCCGGGGGCGGTCCGCACCAGCGCGGTCGACGCGCATTCGAGCGCCGCGGCCTGGAAACCGGGCAGGATCGCGCCGCCGTCCACCGCCTCGCGGGTGAACAGGTACGCGGTGCCCATCAGCACGCCGACCGAGGCGCCCAACTCGACCAGCGGCGCCGCCGCCGCGGCGACCATCGCGGCCGAACGCGCGTCGTGGATCCCGCCCGCGAAGAGCAGATCGAACCCGGCCGCGCCGCCGTGCCGTTCGGCGTACGACAACAACTCGTCCAGTTGCGCCTCCCACAGCGGGAAGCTCGCGCGCGGCCCGACGTGCCCGCCGCACTCGGTGCCCTCGAAGACGAACCGCCGGGCACCCTCGCGCAGGAACTGCGCCGCCAGTCCGGGGGAGGGCACATGCAGATAGGTGCGGATCCCGGCGGCCTCCAGGGGCGCGGCCTGCCCCGGGCGCCCGCCCGCGATCAGCGCGTACGGCGGCCGGGCGGCGAGCACCGCGGCGAGTTGTTCCTCGCGCAGCTCCGGTGGGGCGAAGCCGAGCAGGCCCGCGCCCCACGGCAGGTCGCCCAGGGCCTCGGCGGTCTCGGCGAGCAGCGCGCGCACCTCCGGGCCGCGCAACAGGGACAGCGCCAGGAAGGGCAACCCGCCCGCCCGGGCGACCGAGTGCGCGAACGCCGCCCGATCGCTGACCCGGGTCATCGGCCCCTGCACCGGCCTGGGCCCCACACCGCGCCGGGCGGCCGAGGCCACGTGGTCCACGATCGCCTCGCGCACCGCGTGCAGCACCCGGCCGGCCGTGCCGTGGCGGTCGGCCAGCCGGCCCGCCAACGCGCCGTCCTGGCCGACCGGGAGCAACTCCCGGTGCAGCCCGCGCGCGCCCGACACGGCGGCCGGATCGCCCGCCTGTCCGGCCAGCCGCGCGATCGGCAGGTCCGGACGCCGGTAGACCCGGTGGCCCCGGATCACCACGGTCTCGCTGCCGTCCATCGCGCGCACCGCCGCCGCGACGTCGGCGGGCACCGTACTCTCGGCCACCAGGGCCAGTTGGGTGTCGAGCAGCACCCCGGCGGCACCGCCCGCGACCGCCGCCGCGGCGGTGTGCGGGCCGATGCCACCGGCCGCCCACACCGGGACCGACACCCGCTCGTCCGCGAGCAACTGCTGGAGCAGCACGAACGTGGTCAGCTCGCCGCACCGCCCACCGCTCTCGGCGCCGCGCGCGATCACCCCCTCGGCCCCGGCCGCGACCGCCGCGTGGGCCTGTTCGGCCGAGGTGACCTCGACCAGGACCCGCCGCCCCGGCCCGACGGTCCCGGGCGCCCACGGCGCGTCGGGCGCCAGCAGCACGACGTCCACGTGCGCGGGTAGTTCACCCGGTTCCAGCGGACAGCCCACCGGCACCCGGACCCCGAAGGACGGGACCGCCGACGCCTCGGCCAACTCGCCGAGCGCCGCGTCGCGATCGCGACCGAGGTCGAGCACCCCGAGCGCGCCGGCCCGGTGCGCGGCGATCACGAGTCGGGCGTTGGGACGACCAAAGGGGCTCACTGCGAGAACCTGATCGCGACGCGGGGACTGCGACGTCATGGGGGCGTGCCTCCGTTCGGAAAACCGTGCGGCAGGATGAACGGTGCGGTGGAGAGAGCGCGCGAACTCGATTCCGGGCACGGCGAATCGACGCGTCCACGCCGTTGCCGGGACACGTCCCGCAGCCGAAACCCGGGTGAAGTCGAAAAAATCGGCCGCAGCCGAATCACTGCGCCGTATCGTCGGTTTCCGGCAAGGAGGAGTCAACGACGGGCGCCCCGCCGCGACGTGTCCGAACTGCCCGCGGTGAGTGCGCCCGGGACCCCGCTCGCCCAAGCGGGACATGGGGCGAGGCCCGCCGGACCACCCCGGAAGCACGGCCTCCGCAAAGTCGAACCTTGCCCGCTCGGCATACACCGATGCCCTGGAGATCCGCCGGACCCGCCCCGACGGCCGTTCCAGGAAAGGGAATTGGCCGGTTTCGCACCCTGCCGGTATGGGTGGTGTGACCGTTATGGTGCGGCGCGTGACCCTCCAGCAACTGCGCTACCTCGTCGCCGTCGCGAACTTCGGCACCATGACCGCCGCCGCCGAAGCCCTCTACGTCGCCCAGTCCGCGCTGTCCCGGGCGCTCAAGGCACTCGAACACGAGTTGGGCGCCGAACTGTTCGTGCGCGAGGGCCGGACGGTGGGACTGACCGCCGAGGGCTCTCGGGTGGTCCGGCTCGCCCGGACCGTGCTCGACACCGTCACCGCGATCGAGGACATCGGCCGGGTGGCCGGCCCGGTGTCCGAGCCGACGCTGACCGTCGCCACCACGTCCACGCTCGCGATCGGCCGCGTGGCCCGACTGGTCGCGGCGTTCGCGGG
Source organism: Embleya sp. NPDC001921 (assembly GCF_053594475.1). Taxonomy (NCBI): domain Bacteria; kingdom Bacillati; phylum Actinomycetota; class Actinomycetes; order Kitasatosporales; family Streptomycetaceae; genus Embleya; species Embleya sp. NPDC001921. The sequence goes on along the minus strand of NZ_JBSFEO010000022.1, from coordinate 103,191 downwards.
GGAGCACCCCGAGGCGCCGATCGAGGTGACCCGGCACGACGCGCGCGGCGCGGTGCTGGCCGCGGTACGGGCGGGCACCGCCGAGATCGGGGTGGCCGACGCGCCCGGGCCCGGCGACCTGCGCACCTATCGGCTGGCCGACGCCGAGGTGGTGCTCGTCTCGCCGCCGGACACGCGGCTGCCGGACCCGGTGCCGTGGAGCGCGCTGGACGGCCTCCCGATGGTGCTCCCGGAGCGCGGCAGCGAGCGGCGCTCGCAATTCGAGGCGATGTTCGCCGAGATGGGCGTGCGGCCGATCAGCGCCTGCGAGCACAACGACCGGGTCAACTGGGTCGCCGGCGTCCTCAACGGCGAGGGCTCGCTGATCTGGTACCGGGACGTGGCCGAGGACGTGTTCGGCGACTCGGCCGTGATCCGCTCGCTCGACCCGCCGCTGCGCCGCGGCATCATGCTGGTCTGCAAGGAGAACGCCCGCACCCGCTCGGCGCGACTGTTCGTCGACCTGGCGCGCCGAGCCGGCCACAGCGAACCGGACGCGGACTGAGACCCGCCGCCCGATCGGTGGACCGGGGCCGGCGCGAGCCGACGGTGGGTCCACCCGGCGGGCGACCGCGCCCGCCTACTCGATCGGCGCCGCCGCAGGTTCGCCGAGGTCGGGCGCGTCCGTGAAGGTCACCTGCGCCCCGCCGGGGCCGTGCAGCTCCAGCACGGTCACCGTGTTCGCCCCCACGCGCAGCACCGGTGCCGGAACGTACAGCGTGCGCTGCGGACCGGCGCTCCAGTAGCGACCGAGCAGGAAGCCGTTGATCCAGACCAGCCCCTTGGTCCACCCGTCCAGCCGGACGAAGGTGTCCCCGACCGTCTCCACCTCGAAGGTGCCCGAGCGCAGCACCGGTACGCCCGCCGGGATCGGCCCGGCGGCGTCCGGCAACACCGGCCCGCCCGGCGCGTCCAACGGCAGCGGGTACATCTGCCAGCCGAACAGGTTCTGCCGCTCCAACCGCACGCCCTTGGTGATGCCCTTGCGGTCGTGCAGGCCGGGCCCGTAGTTGATCCGCCCGCAGTTCTCCACCAGCAGGTCCAACCGCGCGCCGCCCGCGGGAATGGCCAACTCACACGAGGTCGAGCCGCCCTCGCCGCGGTCGAGCACCGCGATCGGCACCCCGTCCAGGAACACCTGCGCCCGGTCGGCCAACCCGTCCACGTGCAGCGGCGCCGCCTCGCGCGGGCCGCTGACCCACGTGCGGTACAGGACGAAGCCGTACGCCTGGTCGAGCTCCTCCATGGTCAGCGTGCCGGGCGAGTACACGGGCGCGGACAGGTCCTCGACGTGCGCGAGCAGGGCCGCCGCCGAGGGCAGCGCGACCTCGCCGAGCTTGATCCGGGGCGGCAGCGGCGGCGGCTCGACCGGCAGCGGCGCGTACCGCGCGATCACCTCGCGAAAGGCCCAGTACTTCTCGGTGAGTTCACCCGCCTCGCCGATCGCCGCGTCGTAGTCGTAGCTGGTCACCGTCGGCCGGTAGACGCCCTCGTGCTCGTTGGCGCCGTTCATCAGCCCGAAGTTGGTGCCGCCGTGCGCCATGTACAGGTTCACCGACCCGCCGGCCGCGAGCATGTCGTCGAGCACGCCCGCCGCGTCCGCCGCGTCCCGCACGTGGTGCGGGTCGCGCCAGTGGTCGAACCAGCCGTTCCAGAACTCCATGCACACCGGCGGCCCGTCCGGCGACCAGCGGCGCAGCGTCGCGAACGCCTCGTCCGCGCGCGAGCCGAAGTTCACCGTGGGCAACACGCCGGCCACGGTCCCGCCCTGGAGCATCGGTTCGGTGGGCCCGTCGGAGGTGAACAGCAGCCCGCTCGCACCGCGCCGGCGCAGCCCCTCGACCAGGTGCCGCAGGTAGGCGACGTCGTTGCCGTAGCTGCCGTACTCGTTCTCCACCTGGAGCGCGATCACCGGCCCGCCGTGCTCGGCGAGCAGCGGCTCCAGCAGCGGCATCACCGCGTCCAGATAGCGGTCCACCGCGGCCAGGTACGGCGGGTGGGCGCACCGCAGCCGCATTCCCGGATCCTTGAGCAGCCACGCGGGCAGGCCGCCGAACTCCCACTCCGCGCAGATATAGGGGCCGGGCCGGACGATCGCCTTGAGCCCGTGCCGCTCGGCCGCGCGCAAGAACGCGACCAGGTCCTTGCCGCCGGTGAAGTCGAAGCGTCCCGGGGCGGGTTCGTGCACGTTCCAGGCGAGATAGGTCTCGACCGTGTTCAGGCCCAGGCCGCGCAGCCGGGCGAGCCGGTCGTCCCACTGCTCCGGGTGGACGCGGAAGTAGTGCAAGGCGCCGGAGAGCATGCGAAACGGCCTGCCGTCGAGGGTGAAGCCGTCTCGACTCGGGACGAGGCTGGGGGTGGTCAAGACACTCCTCGGGCAGATCCGTGCGGTGGGACCGGATCATCGTGCACGAGGCGCGCGGCTCGGATGTGCACTCTTCTTCACGGTGTCGTGGACTTTTGTGCACCCCACCACCCGTCCGGTCGGGGCTCTCACCAGGGTGGATACTCTCTGGTTCACTGTCCTTGCCATTCGGTGACCACGCACTTGGACTTTTCTTGAGGATCATTGCGACTAAGGCACGAGGGTGGCGGCAACCCGTTGACGCCTTGTCGGGCAGGGCACATGATCGGCGGCCAAGACAGCCTCCACTGCCTCCGACCACGCGCCGGGCTCCGTCGAGTCCTGCCCATTTCCCGAAGGGACGGCCACCTCATGTGGGGTAGCACCCGCGTTCCGCGCCCGTCGTCACCCGCCGCTTCGCGCACCTCGCGTCGAGCCGGCAGGACGACCCGGCGCGCCGCCGTCGCGGCCACGATCGCGGCCCTGACCGTGCTCACCGCCTGCGGCTCCGACTCGGACTCCGGCGACCGGACCGACAAGGCGGCACAGGGCGACAAGGCCGGGGGCCAGGGCACCGCCCAGCTCGACTTCTGGGGCTGGAACCCGGCCTACGACAAGGCCGTGGCCGCGTTCAACGCCGCACACCCCGACATCCACGTCAACTACAACAAGGTCGAGCCGGGCTCCAAGGGCGGCTACGCCAAGATGCTCGCCGCGGTGAAGGCGAACAACGCGCCGTGCCTGGCGCAGATGGGCTACGAGACGCTGCCCAGCTTCCTGGTCGAGGGCGCGCTCCAGGACGTGGACAAGGAGGCGGCGGCGGCCAAGTCGAAGTACTCGGCCGGCGCCTGGTCGCAGATGAGCGTCGCGGGCAAGACGTACGGGATCCCGGTGGACACCGGACCGGTCGCGATGTTCTACCGCACCGACGTGTTCGCCAAGAACGGCCTGACCCCGCCCAAGACCTGGGACGAGTTCGCGCAGCAGGCGGACAAGGTGCACGCGGCCGACCCGTCGGTGGCCTACTCGGCGTTCGGCGGCAACGACCCGTGGTGGTACGCGGGCATGGCCTGGCAGAACGGCGGAACCTGGTTCAAGCCCGAGGGCGACACCTGGAAGGTCTCGCTGACCGAGCCGGGCACGCAGAAGGTCACCCAGTACTGGCAGCAGTTGCTGGACAAGAAGGTGGTCTCGTCCGACCCGACCTTCACCCCCGACTGGTACAAGCGTTTCGGCGACGGCAGCGTGGCCAGCTACGTCGCCCCGGTCTGGTTCACCGCCCTGCTCGAGGAGAACGCCAAGGACGCGGCGGGCAAGTGGGCGGTCGCGCCGATGCCGCAGTGGGACGCGAACGGCAGGACCACCGGCAACATCGGCGGCTCGGGCACGGCCGTGCTCAAGGGCTGCAAGAACACCAAGGCCGCGGTCGCCTTCGCGGACTGGATGAGCAGCGACACCGCGAGCCTGACCACGCTGGTCAAGGACGCGGGCATCTACCCGGCCGCCACGTCCGGCGCGAGCCTGGACGTGATGCGGCAGCCGTCCGCGTACTTCGGCAACACGAAGATCTACGACATCTTCAAGGAGTCCGCCGCCCAGACCCCGGCCGGCTGGCAGTGGGGCCCCACGATGACCCAGGTCTCCGCCGACCTGACCGACCGGCTCGGCAAGGCCGGCGCCGGCAACGGCAGGCTCGCCGACGCGCTGACCGGCGTCCAGGGCACCACGATCAAGGCCGTCCAGGACAAGGGCCTGAAGGCCGCCGCGGGCTGACCCGCCGTCACCACCCCGACGTCGCGGGCGGTTCGCACCGTGTCCCGCCGTCCCGCGTCACCTCGCGCGGACGGCGGGCACGCCGCCGTCGGCCCCATCCACCGGTTCCAGCCAACCGCACCATCCACCGGGAGCCCGCCCTTGAGCGCACCGATCCCGCGGCGCAAGCGCCGGCGGTCCGCACCCCTGATCTTCCTCGCGCCCTTCGGCGTGCTGTTCGCCGCGATGTACGCGGTCCCCGTCGGCTACGCGATCGTCGAGAGCCTGCACAAGATGCGGCGCTCCGGCCTGGGCCTGACCCCGCCCGAGCGGGTGTACGCGGGCTTCGAGAACTACACCAAGGCGCTGCGCGACGACGCGCTGTGGCACGGCGTGGGCCGGGTGCTGCTGTTCGGCGTGGTCCAGGTGCCGGTGATGCTCGGCCTCGCGCTGGTGCTCGCGCTGCTCCTGGACGCGAAGTCGGCCCGGCTCAAGGGCTTCTTCCGCACCGCGTACTTCCTGCCCTACGCGATCCCCGGCGTGGTCGCCACCATCTTGTGGGCCTTCCTCTACATGCCGCGCTCCAGCCCGGTGGTGAGCGTGCTCGACGCGGTCGGCCTGCCCTCCGACTTCCTCGGCGAGGACGCCGTGTTGTGGTCGATCGCGAACGTGGTCACCTGGACCTGGACCGGCTACAACATGCTGGTCATCTACTCCGCGCTCCAGGCGATCCCGCAAGAGCTGTACGAGGCGGCCGAGTTGGACGGCTGCGGGCCGTGGCGCACGGCGTGGCGGATCAAGGTTCCGCTGGTGGCCCCGGCGATCGCGCTCACCACCGTGTTCTCGGTGATCGGCACGCTCCAGCTCTACACCGAACCGCGCGTGTTGCGACCGCTGACCTCGTCCGTGGACGCGGACTACACACCGATCATGTCCGCCTACCACAAGGCCGTCGAGAACAACGACTACGGCCAGGGCGCCGCCGTCTCGGTGCTGCTGGCCCTGGGCACGTGCGTGTTGTCCTTCGCGGTCCTCAAGCTCTCCGCCCGGCTCACGAACGGCAGGTCCTCGCTGTGACGACGCTGACCACCCCGCCCGCGAGCCCGGTCCGCGAACGTACCCCGCGACCCGCGACCGAGCTGGGCAAGGGCCGTACCACGCCCATGCGTTCGCAGGTGCTGACCACCTCGTTCCTGTTCCTGGTGGCGACCTACTTCCTGATGCCGGTGTGGTGGCTGCTGGTCTCCTCGACCAAGTCCTCCAGCGACCTGTTCGGCAGCAACGGCTTCTGGTTCGCCGACTGGAACCTGGGCGCCAACCTGCGCCAACTCTTCTCCGAGGACGGCGGCATCTTCCTGCGCTGGGTGTTCAACTCGGTGCTGTACGCGGTCGGCGGCGGCGTGGTGGCCACCCTGCTGGCCGCGATGGCCGGCTACGCGCTGGCCAAGTACCAATTCCGCGGGCGGGGCGCGATCTTCTCGGTGATCCTGGGCGCGGTGCTGATCCCCACACCGATGCTCGCGCTGCCTATCTACCTGATGCTCTCCAAGGTGCACCTGGTCGACACCGTCTGGGCGGTGCTGCTGCCCGCCGCGGTGAGCCCGTTCGGCGTGTTCCTGGCCAAGACCTACGCCGAGGCGTCGGTGCCGGACGAGTTGATCGAGGCGGCCCGCCTGGACGGCGCGAGCGAGTTCCGGATCTTTCGCACCATCGGCCTGCGGATCATGTCGCCCGCGCTGGTGACCATCTTCCTGTTCCAACTGGTCGCGGTCTGGAACAACTTCTTCCTGCCCCTGATCACCCTCAACGACCAGCACCTGTGGCCGGTCACGCTGGGCCTGAACGCGTGGAACAGCGACCCCAACCAGCCGCACGCCAACCTGGTCGTGGTCGGCGCGCTGGTGTCGGTGATCCCGCTGGTCGCCGCCTTCTGGTCGCTCCAGCGGTTCTGGCGCACCGACCTGGTCGCGGGCGGGGTGAAGGCGTGAACAACCGCCGCGCGCCCACCGCGCGCCGCCGTACGATCGGCGCACCATGATCTTCGCGCGCTACCTCACGCCCGCCCGGGAACACCAGCGGCTCGGCCTGGTGTGCCTGGGCGTGGGGTGGCAGCAGGTCACCGCGATGCAGTTCGAGGGCCGGGTGCTGGGCTGCTACCAACTCACCCTGATCACCGGCGGATCGGGCTGGTTCCGCTCGGGCAACCGACACGCGCCGCGGATCCCGGTCCAGGCGCCCGCCGCCTTCCTGCTCTTCCCCGGCGAGTACCACGCGTACAGCCCCGACCCCACCGGTTGGCGCGAACACTGGGTGCTGTTCGAGGGACCGACCGCCGCGGCGTACGAGGACCTGGGCTTCCTGGACCGGACCGAGCCGGTGATGTCGCTGGGCGGGGTGCGGCCGCTGCGCCAGGGCTTCGACCGCCTGCTGACCGCGGTGGAGCCGGGCGCGCCCAACCGCGAGGTGGTCACCTCGGCGATCGTGCACCAGTTGATCATCGACCTGAAGACGATCCGGGTCGACGAGGACGGCTCGCGGGTGGTCCGCTACTTCGACGAACACGCCACCGAGCCGCTCACCGTCGGCGAACACGCCCGCCGACTGGGCCTGGACGAGGCGGGCCTGCGCAGCGAGATGCAGCGCGCGACCGGCACCACCCCCAAGGAGTACATCGTGCGCACCCGGCTGTCCCGGGCCAAACGCCTGCTCCTGGCCACCGACCAGTCCATCCACGAGGTGGCCCGCAACGTCGGCTACGACGATCCGGCCTACTTCGCCCGGCTGTTCTCCCGCCGGGTGCACCAGTCGCCGTCCGAGTTCCGGCGCACGGGACAGACCTCCGGTCAGAATTGAGGGGGGTCGATGGTCGACGGCGGCGCGGGTGCCCCGAGCAGGCCGCGCAGCGGCTCCTCCTCGGCCAAAAACGCGCCGATGGTGATCGCGAAGACCACCACCGCGCAGGCCACGACCAGCCATGACATCAGGGTCAGCATCAGTCCGAACGGACCGAACTCGGCCACGCTGCGGGCCACCGCCCTGGGCATCACCAGATGTGAGCCGTATTGCACGCCGACCGTGCCCAGCGCGGCCAACAGCGCGCTGGGCAACAACGGCAGCCAGCCGATCCGGCCCTCCAGGAACAGGTACTGGGTCCACCACCAGACCAGCATCGAGGCCACGAACAGCAGCACCACGCCAAGCCGGGGCCCGACGCCGAACCCCTCGTGAAACTGCGACTGGAGCAGCAGTGCGACCAGCCACACCGACATGCACAGCAGCCAGCGCAGGATCAGCCGCAGACTGAAGCCGGTCGCGCGCACGAACCACGCACGCCGGCACAACCGTTGCAACGACCGGGCCACCTGGACCGCCATCAGGAGGGTGAACACCGCACTGGCCGCACCGGTCTGTTGGCGCAGGTGCGCACCCGCGTCGTGGACCCGGGCGACCTCGTCCAGGGAGCCGGCCGGCAGGCCGAGCACGGCGCGCAGCGAGTCGCGCAACTCCTCGCGCACCGCTTCCGGCGCGAACGCGGCGAACACGAACAGCGCCGGGACGCCGGCCAGGAACACCTTCGCGGCCAGCGTGGTGGCCGCCTCGATGCTGTTGACCACCAGAAACCTGGTGGTCAGCCGACCCACGAAGGCCATCACCGGCAAGTCCTTCACCCGGCCCCGCAGTCGCGGACCGAACCCCCCGGCCGGTGCCCGCACACTCACCGGTCGACCGCGACCGGCTCCGGTGTCCCGGCCGCCGCGACCACCTCCAGGACGGCCACGACGGCCACGACCACCCCCAGGACCAGCAGGACCGAGCCCACCGTGGGGTGGTCCCACAGCACCAGCCAGATCCCGCCGAGCACGCCCACGAGGGCGTACAGCGGGCCTCGTCGCGCGGCCACGAACCGGCCCGCCGACCCGGTGCCCGCACCGGTCCGGGCCAGCGCGCCGCCCGCCGCGTCGGGCCCGGCGGCCAGCCCGCGCCGGAGCCTTTCGGCCGACCGCGCCGGGCCGACCAGGAACGCCGCGATCGCGACCGCGGCCGCGACGATCGCCAGCGTGAGGGTGGTATCGCGGAGGAATCGGATCAGCGCGTCGAAGATCGCCGCCGCGGCGTCCCGGGAGATGTCCCGGGGCAAATCGTCCAGGTAGATCCGACGGGAGACGACCAGCGCGATGGCGAGCACGATCATCGCGAGCACGATGCCCACACCCGCCCACATGATCACCCGGCGCCGCCGGGGCGCGACGCACACGCCCACGACGAAGAGCAGCACCACGACGATCGGCAGCCAGGTCCCGGCCTCGTCGACGACGCGGAACACGTCCTGGCCCTTGCGCAGGCCCTCGCGGTGCAACAGCACGAACCGGCGATCGGTGTCCGGGATGACGGTCGCGAGCGGGATGCCCGTGGCCGCCAGATTCCTGCGGACCCCGTCGACCACCGGCCCCAGGTCCAGCACCACCTCACCGCCGGTCGAGGTCACCGCGCCCTCGTCCTCGCCCTCGAGCGCGGCCAGCGCGGAGGAGTGCGCGGCGCGGAGCGCCTCGCGCCACACGACGGCGAACGCGTCACTGGCCACGAAGGCCTGCGCGGCCTGACCGACCGCCTCGTTCAACAGGCCCCGGATCGATCCGGACACCGGCCCCGACCCGCTGTTCGGGTCCAGCCCGAGCGCCTCGCGCAGTGCGTCGCTCAGGCCGGACACGTTCACCGCCCGCACGGCGGCGGCGGCGCCCCGGTCGGCGACGGCGTCCTGTACGGCCTCGTTCGAGGACAGCGGCGCCATCGTGGCGACGAAACGATCGGTGTTGCCGATCTCGTCGTCGGCCCACACGGCGACCACCGCGACCGGGGTGAGGACGCACGCGAGGGCCAGCAGCAGACACGCCGCCGCGAGCCGCAATCGGTGCCGGCTCCGGACCTGCTCGGCTGACTGGGACATCGGAGGCGCCCTCCCGCAAGTGACCATTCGTGACCATGGGTGACCCTGTGTTCCGAGCCAGTTCCATGGAAATCGGACATCTACTCGCGGTGGGCCAATGATGTACGGGAGATTAGCGGGCATAAGGTGCATATAGCCGCATCTCGTGTCAAGGTGCGAGAAGCCGACTTGTACGGTCGTGGATCCCCTGCGATGGCAGGCAAGCGGCAGGCAACACCGCCCGGCCGCCCGGCCGGGGTTGGGAGTAGGCCATGAACAGCAAAATGGGCAGGACGAGCGCTTGGTCCGGATGGGTGGCATTCGCTGCCTGCACGCTGCTCGTCCTGGGTGTGCTCAACCTCTTCCAAGGGTTCGCGGCACTGTTCGAAGACGGGTACTTCGTCACCACTTCCGGTCAGCTCCTGGTGTGGAGCTACGACACGTGGGGCGTGATCCTGCTGATCTTCGGCGGGCTGCAACTGCTCGTCGGTATGGGACTGCTCACCGGCGCGACCTGGGCCCGCGTGGTCGGCTCGGTGCTGGTGATGCTGAACATCATCGGCCAGATCGGCTTCCTGGCCGCACACCCGGTCTGGTCCACCATCGTGATCGCGCTCGACCTGGTGGTCCTGTTCGCGCTGACCGTCCGCTGGGGCGCCGCGCAGGGCTACTCGGAGGAGAGCGTTTCCGAATGGCGTGCCCGGGACGAGGCCCATCGGACCGGGACCGGCGCGCACCGCAGGGACATCGAGCGCGACGAACCGATGTCCTGACCCCCGACCGTCCGCACCGTCCGCACCATCCGCCACGCACGGACCCGCGAGGGCCCCGTGCGTGGCGGTTTCCTGTCGATACCGGAGGTTGTCCCGTGTCCACGCTCACCGTCTGGAAGTTCCCCACCGCACACGGCGCCGCCGACGCCGAACAGACCTTGCTCGCGCTCCAGAAGCAGGAACTCGTGCAGGTGCACGACGCGGCCGTGGTGTCGTGGCCCGAGGACGCGAAGAAGCCCAAGACGAAGCAGCTCAACAGCCTCACCGGGATCGGCGCGCTGTCCGGCACCTTCTGGGGGATGCTCTTCGGTCTGATCTTCTTCGTGCCGCTGCTCGGTGCGGCGATCGGCGCGGCGGCGGGCGCGCTCGGCGGCAGCATGAGCGACGTCGGCATCGACGACGACTTCGTCGCCGAGGTGCGGCAGCAGATCACCCCCGGCACCTCCGCGCTGTTCGTGATGACCTCGAACGCCGTGGTGGACCGGGTGCACGAGGCGTTCGGCGGGGCCCAGGCCGAGCTGGTGCGCAGCAACCTGTCCGGCGATCAGGAGGCCAAGCTCCGTGAGGTCTTCGCGGACTGACTTCGGCGCCGCGGCGGCGGGCCCGGCCCGCCGCCGCGCGCGGGTGCTACGAGCGCAGCCACATCGCTTCCGGGCCGCGCCCGAGGAGGTCGAGGAAGCGGGCGAGTTGGCCGGCCGCCGCCGGATGCCCCTCGGCCAGGGCACGGCGGTACATCTCCTCCGCCTCGCGGGTGCGGCCCCGGCGCTCCAGGAGCCCGGCGAAGCCGAGGGCGGCGTCCGGGTGGCCCTCGGCGAACGCACGGCGGTAGAGCTTCTCCGCCTCCTTGAACCGGCCGCGCGCGCCGAGCAGCCCGGCCAGGTTGACCGCCGCGTCCGGGTGGCCCTGCGTGTACACGTGCCGGAACAACCGCTCGGCCTCGTCGAGGCGGCCGGAACCGGCGAGCAGCAGGCCGAGGTTGTTCGCCGCGTCGTCGTGACCGTGCGCCGAGGCGTGCCGAAAGAGCGTCTCCGCCTCCGGCGCCCGGCCGAGCCGGACCAGCAGCCGGCCGAGGTTGTTCGCGGCGTCCGGATGCCCCTGGGCGAGCGCGTGGCGGTACAACTCCTCGGCCTCGGCGGCGCGATCGTGCGCGGCGAGCAGGTCGGCGAGGTCGTTCGCGGCCTCCGGGTGGTTGCGGGCGAGCGCCTCGCGGTACAGCGCCTCGGCCTCGCTCTCCCGGCCGGTGTCCGCGAGGTGGAAGGCGAGTTGCACGGCGGCGTCCGGGTCGCCGGCCGCCGCCGCCCCGCGGAGCTGCCGCTCGTCGTCCTCGGCGTGCGCCTCGACGGCCGCCGGCAGGGGCTTCGCCAAGGAGGGGCGGGCGGTGGGGAGCGGCGGCCCGGGCGGGGGTGGGGGCGGCATCATCGGCGGTGCGGCGGGCGGTCGGGGGCGATCGGCGGGGGCGGGCGGCGGCACCTGGGTCAGCCGCACCGCGACCGCGGCCGCGTCGGCGGGGCGGTGCGCGGGGTCCTTCGCCAGCAGGTCCAGGACCAGCCGGCTCACGTGCGGCGGCAGCTCCGGGCGGCGCCGCTCCGGCGGCTCGGGGACCCGATCGAGCTGGGCGTACACCGTGGCGGCGACGTCACCGTTGCCGAACGGCGGGGTTCCGGTGAGCAGTTCGTAGAGCACGCAGCCCAGCGCGTACAGATCCGAGCCGGGGTCGGCGGCCTGTCCGCGCAGGCGCTCGGGCGCGGTGTAGGCGAGGGTCCCGAGCAGGTGTGTGCCGGTCGCGACGACCGCCGCGAGGCGACCGGCCAGGCCGAGGTCGAGCACCCGCACCCGGCCGTCCTCGGACACGAACAGGTCGGCGGGCTTGAGATCGCCGTGCACCGAACCGGCCCCGTGCGCGTGTTCGAGCGCGGCGCAGATCTGCGCCGCCCACGCGAGCACGCTCGACACCTCGGGCAGCCCCGCGCGCAGCGTCGCCCGCAGGTCGCGGCCGGTGAGCAGCTCGGTGACCAGGAACGGCGTGCCGTCGGTGTCCCTCCCGGCGTCGGTCACCGGGACCAGGCCGGGGTGCGTCAGCGCCGCCGCGGCCCGTGCCTCGCGCACGAACACCTCCGCGGCCTCGTCGTCCGGCGGGCCGTGCAGCAGTTTGACCGCGACGTCGCGGGACTCGGTCAGATCCCGGGCGGCCCACACCCGGCCGAGGCCGCCGCGACCGCGCTGCTCGACGAGTTCGTACCGATCCGCCAGGACCCGACCCACCACTGTCACGACATCTCCCTCGTTCCATCACCGTCCGGGAAGATCCTGCCGCACCGGCGGCGGATCGGCGGCCTCGCGATCGGACCCGGCGACCGGCCGCCGGCCACGGCCGCGCGAGACCGCGACGCCGGCCAGGCACAACGCGCCGCCGACGAAGGTCAGCGGGCCGGGCACCTCGCTCAGGAAGACCCAGGCCAGCAGGACCACGACGGCCGGCACCGCGTAGGTGGTGCTGCCCATGCGGCCCGCGCTGGTGCGGGCCAGCGCGTACGCCCACGTGGTGAAGCCCAGCGCGGTCGGGAAGACGCCCAGGTAGATCACGTTGAGTGTGGCCGCCGGCGGGGCGCCGGCGGTCTGCGTGACCAGTTGTCCCGCGAACGGCAGGCAGCACGTCATGCCGACGAAGCACCCGTACGCGGTGACCTGGAGCGCGGAGGCGTGCCGCAGCGCGGGCTTCTGCGCGACCACACCGGCCGCGTAGGAGAGCGCGGCCAGCACGCACAGGCCCACACCCAGCAGCGGCGCCCCGCCGCCGTCGGACATCGAGACGCCGACCACGACCGCGCCCGCGAACGAGACCCCGATGCCCGCCAGCAGGCGCGGCGCGAACCCCTCCCGGAGCAGCCACCCGCCGAGCAGCGCGACGGCGATCGGGCCGATGTTGACCACCATCGCGGCAGTGCCCGCGTCCACCTCGCGCTCGCCCCAGTTCAGCACCGCCATGTACAGGCCGAACCACAACACGCCGGAGAGCAGGATGCCGGGCCAGGCGGCGCGCGGCGGCAGGCCCTCGCGGCGCACCAGCAGGACCACCCCGAGCACGAGCGAACCGCAGAGCATGCGCCCCAGGGCCAGCGCCCCGGGCGCGAAGTGCTCGCCCGCGCTGCGGATGGACACGAACGCGGACGCCCAGAACAAGACCGTGACCCCGGCCGCCGCGAGGGCGCGCCGATCGGGACCGGTCGCCGGGCGAAGACGTACATCCGACATCGAGTGGACCCCTCTGCGGTGCCGGTGCGCGACGTGCGCGCCGGCGGCGGACTCGGTTTCGGGCACGACGGTAGGCGCGGGTCGTTTCGGCGCCCACCGAACCGTCGGCCGCCCGGATCCGGGGGCCGGGCCGCGCCGACCCGTCGAGGTGATGCAGCATGGTGGTTTCCCGCCGCGTCCCCGCGCCGGCACAAGGAGAGTCGCACCGTGAGTCGGAACCCCGCGAGCCATGTGCGCGGCCTCGTCGGATACCCGCGCCGCAGCCCGGCGACGTTCGCCGTGCTGGTCCTGCTCGCGATCGACGGGATCGTGGTCGGCCGGCTCATGTCCGACGCGGCCGCGGACCGGCTCCTGGCCGACATCAGCACCAACCTCGACAACCTCGGCCACCGCCCGCTGCGCGCGATGGCGGGCAGCCTGATGCTGGCGGACGTACACGGCACGCTGATGGGCAACCTGCTGACCATCGGGTTCGGGATCGGGGTGTGCATGGCGTTCCTGGAGCACCGGATCGGCACGCTGCGCGCGGTGGGGATCACGGTGCTCGGGCACGTGGGTGCGACGCTCGTCACAGCGGTGGTGCTGATCGCGGCGATCCACCACGGGACCTATCCGCAGGACACCCGGTACACGCTCGACTACGGGGTGAGCTACGCCTCGATGGCGGCCATAGCGGCGATCACGCCGCTGCTGCCCGGGCGGCTGCGCCCGTGGTGGGCGCTCGCGTGCCTGCTGTACCCGTTCTCGTCCGCGCAGTGGTACGGCGATCTCCCGGACTTCACCACGATCGGCCACTTCTCGGCGGCGCTGATCGGTCTCGGGTCCGGATTCCTGTTCTCGGGCCGGTGGCGGCCCGCGTCCGAGCGCGCGCCGCGGGCCGCGGAGGCCGTGCTCCCGGCCGCGGAGCCGCGCCCGGAGGCGGCCGGGAACGGCTCCGCGCCGCCACGCGGGACGCGTTCGAGTCAGGCCTGAACCGGCGGCACCCGCCACTCGATCAGCACCCGGTCCTCCAGCGGCAGTTCCTCCGGGCCGAGCGCGACATGGTCGATCACATAGCGGAAGAGCAGCACCACGGCGTCCGACTCCATGTCCGGCAGGGTCTGCCGGGTGGCCCCGAGCACGTCCAGCAGGAGCACCGGGTCGGACTCCAACTCCTCGATCTCCTCGGCCAGTTCGGCGTCCAGGTCGTCGGTCGCGGCGAGCGCCGCGATGGACCGGGCGACGAAGGCCGGCTCGGATTCGAGGCGGACGAGCACCTGCTCGGTGACGAACGCGTCGAGCAGATCGGCGTCGATGTCGACACCGCCGCCGGCGCACCCGCACCCGTCGCCGCAGCCGCCGACCGCGCTGACGTCCTCCAGGCTCAGGGGATTGCCGACGGTGGGCAGGGGGATCGGCTGGGCGGAGTCGTCGGACGCGGGGAAGTCGGAGGAGGACACGCGAACCCTTCGGGGAAGCTGGTGCCGGGAGGCCGGCGGGGCGGAGGAGCGTCCATGGTCGCACCCGGCGTGCGAGCGCGGGATCGGCACGGGACCGGCGCGGCATCGCGCGACCGCGGCCGGGATTCGCCGGCCCGCACAAGATCGAGACGATCCCGCCGGCCCGGCCGCCTGGCGTGCTAACGTTAATTGCTGCTGTGGTTCCCATGGAATTTTCTGTGCGCCTGCTGGTTGTAGCCAACAGGTGCACTTTTGTTTTTCCGGTGTCCAACTCCGGGCGGGGTAATCAGCAACGATTCGGGTCTCGCAGGGTGCGAGATCCCGGTACTGCCCCGAAGGGGAAGATACGTGGCTACTGGCACCGTGAAGTGGTTCAACGGCGAAAAGGGCTTCGGCTTCATCGAGCAGGACGGTGGCGGCCCCGACGTCTTCGCCCACTACTCGAACATCAACGCTCAGGGCTTCCGTGAGCTGCAGGAAGGCCAGAAGGTCTCCTTCGACGTCACGCAGGGCCAGAAGGGCCCGCAGGCGGAGAACATCAACATCGTCTGAACCCGCTCATGGGCGCGGCTTCGGCCGTGCAGCGAGGGCCCGCGCCGCACGGTGCGGGCCCTTCCCGTGGCCCGCGGCCCCATCGGGGTCGACGGTCATCCGACCGAGAAGGCCACGGTGCAGCACCCCAGGCGGATGCCCGACATCCGCCGATCAGGACCCTGCCCGACGCGACCTCGTCGCCTCGGCCCCGCACGGTCCGGCACATCGGCCGCCGCTCTTCGGCAGGCGCCCGACCGTTGCGCACTATCTCGACGCGAGTGACCCGAGTCACCACGTCGGTTCTTTTTCAGCTAGTTCGGCTCGTTCTTGCGACTCCTTGTGCGGCGTCACGCCGCGGAGACGTCCTCGATACGCGCCGCATCGAGGAAGGTTCTCCATGAATCGCACCCCCCGCTCCAACGACCGATACAGCCGCGGCGGCGGCGGCAGCAGCACCGGCCGCAGTGGCGGCTACGGCGGTGGCGGCGGCCGCGGCCGCGGCGGCGCCCCGTCGGGCAACCGGCGCAAGCCGATGACCGCCGGCCCCGTGGCCGAGTTCGCGCTGCCCGTCAGCACGACCCCCTCGCTGCCCGCGGTGGGCTCGTTCGCCGAGCTGGACATGCCCAAGCCGATGCTGGCCGCGCTCACCCGCCAGGGTGTCACCGAGCCGTTCCCGATCCAGGCGGCCACGCTGCCCAACGCGCTGGTCGGGCGGGACGTGCTCGGTCGCGGTCGGACCGGCTCGGGCAAGACGCTCGCGTTCGGCCTCGCGCTGCTCGCCCGGATCGCCGGCCGCCGGGCCGAGAGCAAGCAGCCGCTCGCCCTGGTCCTGGTGCCCACCCGCGAACTCGCGCAGCAGGTCACCGACGCGCTGATGCCGTACGCCAACTCGGTCCAGTTGCGGATGACCACGGTCGTCGGCGGCATGTCGATCGGCCGCCAGGCCAGCTCGCTGCGCAACGGCGCCGAGGTCGTGGTGGCCACCCCGGGCCGGCTCAAGGACCTGATCGACCGCGGCGACGCGCGACTGGACGCGGTCGGCATCACCGTGCTCGACGAGGCCGACCAGATGGCCGACATGGGCTTCATGCCGCAGGTCACCGCGCTGCTCGACCAGGTGCAGCCGGACGGCCAGCGGATGTTGTTCTCGGCCACGCTCGACCGCAACGTCGACCGCCTGGTCAAGCGCTTCCTGTCCGACCCGGTGGTGCACTCGGTCGACCCCTCGCAGGGCGCGGTCACCACGATGGAGCACCACGTGCTGCACGTGACCGAGGCCGACAAGCACACCGCCGCGACGCACATCGCGGCGCGTGAGGGCCGGGTCATCATGTTCATGGACACCAAGCACGCGGTGGACCGGCTCACCCGGCAGATGTTGCAGAGCGGCGTCCGCGCCGCGGCGCTGCACGGCGGCAAGTCGCAGCCGCAGCGCACCCGCACCCTGGAGCAGTTCAAGAGCGGGCACGTGACCGCGCTGATCGCGACCAACGTCGCGGCTCGCGGCATCCACGTGGACGGTCTGGACCTGGTGGTCAACATCGACCCGCCGACCGACCACAAGGACTACCTGCACCGCGGCGGTCGTACCGCGCGCGCCGGCGAGTCGGGCAGCGTCGTGACGCTGGTCACGCCGAACCAGCGCCGCGAGATGGCCCGTCTGATGATGATCGCCGGCATCGAGGCGTCGACCATCCAGGTCCGCTCGGGCGACGAGGAGCTCACCCGCGTCACCGGCGCCCAGGTGCCCTCCGGCGTCCCGGTCGTGATCTCCTCGCCGGTCTCCGAGGCGCCGCGTCGCGGTGGCTCGGCCGGTGGGCGCGGTCGCGGCCGTCGTCCCGGCCAGGGCGGCGGCAGCGGTACGGGCCGTCGTCCGTCCGCCGCGGCCTCCGGCGCCTCCTCGGGCCGCTCCGGCGGTTCCACCGGCGGCGGCGCCCCGCGCCGGCGCACCGCCGCCGCGTAGCGACGGTCGGGCCCGCCTGCGGCGGGTGGGCCGCGGTCGTCGACCGTCGCGCGAGCCTTCGAGAACTCCGAAGCCGCGTCCGGGATTTCCTCCGGGCGCGGCTTCGTGCCGTGCCGGGCCGGGCGGTTGCGCCGCAAGGGTGTCGAAACCGTCACACCCCGCACGGGCATGGGGAATTGATCCGCATTGTTACTGTTGAACGATCCCCGGTCGTCCAAGTTCGCGAGGTCAGCACGTGCGCAAGCCCCTGATATCCGGCTCCCGCAAGGGAATTCGCATGGTCGCGCTGCCCCTGGCGGCTGCCGCCGTACTGCTCGCGGGGTGCGGTTCGGGAGGGGCCGACAAGGCGGCGAAGTCCGAGGCGCAGGCGAAACCGGGCTCGGACGGGAACGAGGCCAAGGACACACCGGCGCGCGTGAGCGTGGATCCGGTCGACGGCACCCAGGGCGTCGTGCCGGGCAAGCCGATCACGGTGACCGCCGACTCGGGCACGCTGGCCTCGGTGCGCGTGGTGGACGCGCAGAACCGGGCGATCGAGGGCACGGTGGGGGCGGACGGCCGCACCTGGACCTCGACCACGCGGACCATACCGGGCGCGGCCTACACGGTGACCGCCACCACGCGCGGCAAGAAGGGCGCGGAGACCTCCGTCACCAGCAAGTTCGGCACGCTCAAGGCCGACACCGTGAACAAGGTCACGCTGCGTCCGGCCAACGGCGGCACGTTCGGCGTCGGCCAGCCGGTGTCGATCATGTTCGACCACGCGGTCAAGGACAAGGCCGAGGTCGAGCGCAACCTCAAGGTCGCCACCGCGCCCAACGTCGAGGGCTCGTGGGGCTGGACCAAGGACCAGTCCGGCAAGGACCGGGTCGACTGGCGGCCACGCGAGTTCTGGCCGAGCGGTACCAAGGTCACCCTCAACGCGAACCTGGCGGGTGTGGCCAGTGGTCCGGGCACCTACTTCACCCGTGACTACGAGAGCACCTTCACGGTCGGCACGAACCGGGTCGTCGAGGTGGACATCCCCAAGAAGCGGCTGACCGTGATCGAGGACGGCACGGCGGTCAAGACGATCAAGATGTCGGCCGGCTCGAACGAGTTCCCCACGCGCGGCGGCACGCACGTGATCCTGAACAAGAACGCCACCGAGACCCTCGACTCGACCACGGTCGGCCTCGGCGACAGCTACAACCTCCCGGACGTCCCGTGGGTGGTGCACTTCACCTCCTCCGGCACCTTCTTCCACTCGGCCGCGTGGAACACCGCCAACATCGGCGTCGCCAACACCAGCCACGGCTGCGTCGGGATGACCGTCCCGGACGCCGAGTGGTTCTACAACCGCGTCCAGGTCGGCGACCCGGTCGTGGTCAAGGGCTCGAACAACACCGAGGCCACCGAGCCGGGCAACGGCTTCGGCAACTGGCAGCTCACCTACGACCAGTGGAAGGCCAAGAGCGCCCTCGCGAGCTGAGCCGCGTACACCCCAGGGCCCGACCGGACCGGTCGGGCCCTGGTCGCTTCTCGTGCCGGAACGCGGCCCCGGGCCCGCGGCGCCCCGCCGCCCGACCCGGACGCCGCCGGTCACCGACGGAACGGCCGTACGCCCCCGGCGCCGCGACGGCGGGACGCCTCGTCGCGCCGGACGGTTGGCGAATGGATTCTGCGGGTGGTGTGCGGGACATGTATCTTCTACGAGTCTGTAGATCAAGTTCCGAGCGCGTGTGTGCGAGAGGCAGGGGATCCCGATGGCTCTGTGGGACAAGTTCAAGCAGTCGGCCCAGACGATGCAGGGGCAGTTGGAGGCGAAGAAGAACGAGCTCAAGAGCGGCGGCTTCCGGGACGCGAGCATGGCGATCTGCGCTCTGGTGGCCGCGGCCGACGGCTCGATCGATCCGGCCGAGCGGCAGCGGGTCACCACGCTGATCACCACCAACGACGTGCTGCGCAACTTCGCCGCGAGCGACCTGGAGCAGCGCTTCGAGGCCTATCTGGCCAAGCTCACCGCCGACTTCGAGCTGGGCAAGGTATCCCTGCTCCAGGACATCGGCAAGGTCAAGAAGAAGCCGACCGAGGCGCGCGCGGTGATCCAGATCGGCATCGTCATCGGCGGCGCGGACGGCCACTTCGACAAGACCGAGCAGGCCGTCGTGCGCGACGCGTGCTTCGCCCTCGACCTGGCCCCCGTCGAGTTCGGGCTCTGATCGCACGGGCCCGCGCCGATCACCGGAGCGGGTCCGCCAACCCTTTCGAGGGACCGATTCCGCCCGACGGCCGATGTTCGTCGGGCGGAATCCCCCGCTTCGTCGGACGTTGGTGACATGACCGACGCCCGCTTCCGCCCCGGGCCGCGGCGGGCTCGCCGGTGGGGTCCGCTCGCGGTCGCCGTCGTCGTGGTGCTGCTCGCCGGCGGGTGGCCGCTGATCGACTCGTGGATCGCCGGCGACAAGCGGGTCCGGGCCGGCACGGTCTTCCGGGTCGGACCGGACGACGACCATCGCGCGTGGTTCCGGGTCGGCTCCGGCTGGACGCTGGACCAGGCGGCGACCACACCCTCGCGCGTGTTCGTGCTGCGGCACGGCGCCGTGGACCTGTCGATCGCGTACATCTCGCTGCCTCGGGCCGAGGACGCGGACGCGTTGTGGACCGGGCTGCGCGACACGGTCCGGGTCGGCGACCGGCACGCCCGGCTCGGCGCGCCGGGACCGCTGACCGCCGACGCCGGAGCCCAGGGCATGGTCGGCACGCTGGACCAGGGCGACGACACCGGACGGGCGGCGATCTATCCCGGCCCCGAGGACGCGTTCGCGATCCGGCTGATCGCGCTCGCGCCGCCGGACACCGCCGATCCGGACTGGCTGCCGGTACGGGACGTGATGCGCTCGCTGACGTTCACCGAGGAAGCCGCGTGAGCGCTGTCGCGGTCCGACCCTCCGGTGAGCGTCCCGCACCGACCGCCCTGACGGTGGGACTGCTCGCGTGCCTGTTCGGCCTCGGCGTGATCGGCTACGAATACCGGGACACGGTACGGGTGTTCCCGGCCGCGGCGGCGCTCGCCGGATTCCTGCTCGTGCTCACCCTGGGCGTGGGCTATCTGCTGCCCCGGCGGATCCGGCCGGTGGCGCCGCCGCCGCACGCGGCCTCGCTCGCGTGTGTCGGGTGGGGGATGACCGCCGCGACCGGCTGCGCGATCCTGGCGAACACCGGTCTGGGCGGGATCTGGGCGAAGACCCGGGGGATCGACTTCGCCGACAGGTGGGGCGCCGCGGTGACCGCGCCGTTGAACGAGGAGACGCTCAAGCTGTGCGGCGTGCTGCTGCTCGCGTTCGCCGCGTCGCGCGCGATCCGCGCGCCGATCGACGGCTGGGTGTACGGAGCCCTGGTCGGCTTGGGCTTCCAGGTGGTGGAGAACCTGCTGTACGCGCTGAACACCATCCTGCTGGACGGCGCGACCGATCCGGGCGCGTCCGTGGACGCGTCGTTCGTGGCCCGGGTCGGGATCACCGGGTGGGGTTCGCACTGGGCGATGAGCGCGGTGGCGGGCACCGGGATCGGCTACCTGGTCGCGCGCGACGGTCGACCGCTCGCCCGGCGACTGGCGGTCGCGCTCGGCTGCTGGCTGCTCGCGATGGGAATGCACGTGTCCTTCAACGCGCCGACGGTGTTCGGATGGCGTGGCGCGTTGATGAAGCCGGCGGCGAACCTGGTGATCGCGCTGCTGGTCTACCGGGCCGCGCGCCGGCACTACCTGGCCAGGTTCCGGCAGGTGGCCGCCGAGGAGGCCGCGAGCGGCGCGATCCGGCCGGAGGAGGCCGCGTTGTTGCCGCGGCGCCACGGTCGGCGACAGGCCCGCGCCGGTCCGCGCCCGCGGCCGACGAGGGTGCTGATCGGGGAGATCGAGGAGGCCCAACTGGCGCTCGTGGCCGCGCGGATCCCGCGCGCGGATCCGGAGGCGCCGGCCCGCGCCGAGCGGCTGCGCGCGGAGATCGCGACGCTGCGGGCGCACCTGCGGGCGAGGCCGGTCGCCGATGTGCCGGGGTGGCCGGAGGGGACGACGCCGCCGCCTTCGTGAACGGGTGGTCGGCACCGGTCTCGTGTCCCGTGCTCGGCCCTTCCCCCGTCCCGCGCGCGGGCCCCTCTCGGTCGCGTGCCCGACCCCTCTCGTGTCTCGTGCGCCCCTCTCGTGCCCCGAGTTCGATGCCGTCTCGGATTCGCACACGCCGGCGCGGGATCTTTTGCAACTTCGCGGCGGTGGAGTTCTACTTGATGGAGCGAGAGGGGTCCGACGGAGATAGACGCGGAGAAGCGATCGAAGTCGGACCGCGCACCGCGCAATCAGGATCCACGAGAAGTGGATGGGCCCCTCTCGGCCGCGTCATCGCGGTCGGCCACACCGCGGCAACCCCGGTCACCGCCACCCCGGTTGCCTGGAGCAGGCGACACGAAAGCCCGCCGGATTCGATCCGGCGGGCTTTCGGGCGTCGGCCGCGCCTTCGGGCCCCGCCGGCCGTGGGGCGTCGGTGTGGCCGAGGGTGTCGGTCAGCCGTCGGCGATCTTGCGCTTGACCTCGTCCATGTCCAGCCCCTGCGCCTGCTTGATCAGGTCGACGAGTGCCGCCTCGGGCAGCGCACCCGGCTGCGAGAACACCACGACGCCGTCCCGGACCAGCATCACGGTCGGGATCGACTGGATCGAGAACGCCTGCGCGAGGTCGGTCTCCGCCTCGGTGTCCACCTTGGCGAACACCACGTCCGGGGTCGCCTCGGAGACCTTCTCGAAGGTCGGCGCGAACGATCGGCAGGGCCCACACCAGGACGCCCAGAAGTCGAGCACGGTCAGTCCGTCGCCGGATACGACCTCTTCGAAGTTCTCCTTGGTCAGTGCGACCGTGGCCATGCGTCCTCCCAAACGTCGTGCCCCGTGGTTTGCGTCTACGTGGCTGTCAACAGGCGCGGGGGCGAGGGCATTCCTGGGCTTGTCTCGAGCCCGTCCGCCGGACTCCGGGACGACCGCGCGGGGCGTCGACGGGGTCCTGCGGGCGCGTTCCGCGAACACCTACCCAGCCGACCGCCGCACTGCACACGCCCCGTGACCCCAACCGTCACACCCGCACCATAGGCTTGTTCGAACCGGCGCCGACCGCCGGTTACCGTGCAGCCGAGGAGTCCCGCCATGCGCTACACCCGCCGCAGCGTCGTCAGTCTGGCCCCGGCCGAACCCGGGTGGGACGTCGAGGTGACCAAGGCCGGCGAAGAGGCCGTTCTGTGCCCCGTCATCGGCTGGGCCATCGTCGTGCTCGACACCAGTGCCGAGGGGCTGACCGAGACCGCGATCGAGCCCGCGTTCGTCTACGACGGTGCCGTGTACACCCCGGCCGAACTGGCGCACTCGATCGGTGAGCTGGACTACCAGATCATCGAACCGGAGGAGTGAGCGGACCGCGATCGGGGCTCGCCCGGTCGTGGCAGTTCACCTCGCACCGGCTCCCGTCACGCGCTCGGCGGGAGCCGTCGGCATTCCCGGGGCCCGCCCTCCTCGTCGGTCGGACCAGGGGTCGGACCCGCCTTCGTCGCGCGGGTGTCCGGGTCGGGCGTACCGGCCGGCCCGGGCTCGGCCTCGGCGAATCGGGAGAGGGTGATCGCGCCCGCGACGGCCAGTACGAAGCCGATCAGCGCGAGCGGGACGTACGGGCCGGGGCGGCTGTGGTCGTCGAGGAAGACGATGCCGACGGCGGCGGGCAGTACGGTCTCGCCGACCACCAGGGCGGCGGCGACCGCGGTGACCACGCCGCCCTGGAGCGCGATCGTGTACAGCAGGAAGGTCAGCGCGGCGCCGACCAGCAGCGCGTAGCACGCGGGGTCGCGGACCAGGGCGGACGGGGACAGGTCGGTGAGTACGCGCGTGGCCAGCGCGATCAGGCCGAAGCCGAGCCCGGAGAGCAGGCCGAGCAGGCGCGAGCGCCACGGCTCGGTCAGGCGCGCGCAGCGCCGGCCGGCCAGGCCGAGCAGGGCGACGCAGCCCAGGAGCGACCAGCGGAACGCGGCGTGGGTGTGCGCCGGGCCCTCGTGCCCCGCGGAGACGCCGAGCAGGGCCAGGCCGGCGCACACGGCCGCGACCGCGCCCCATTCGCGACTGTGCAGGCGGGCGCCCAGGACCGGGACGGCCAGCACCGCGGTGACCGCGAGGTTGGCCGACTGGGCGGCCTCGACGGCGAAGATCGGCAGTTGCCGCAGTGCGACGAACTGGCAGACGTACCCGGCCAGATCGAGTCCGGTACCGAGGACGAAGGGCCATTGCCGCAGTGCCCGGACCAGCACCCTGGGATCGAGCCCGCTCGTGCCCGCGGTGCGCCGCGCGCCCAGTGCCTGGAGCACGGTGGCGACGCCGTAACAGAGCGCGGCGGCCGCCGCCGCGAGCACGGAGAACAACACGGTTCGACGGTATGCGTGGTTTCGGCCCGCGCGGCGCAGGACGGGCGGTGCGAAGGGGTGACCGGGAATGGTGTCCGACGAGGCACGCCGAGGAGGCCGGCCGGCGGGGCCTTCGGTGTGGCCTTCCGGCGCGGCCTTCCGGCGCGGCCTCTCGGCGCGCGCCGAACTGCCGGACCGGGCGGCCCGATTCGCCGGCTCAGCGCAGTTCGGCGACCACCGCGTCGTTCAGCACCGGCCATACCTGGGCGGCCCACGGCCCGAACTCGCGGTCGGTCAGACACACGCAGGCCGCGTCCAGCTCCGGGTCCACCCACAGGAACGTGCCGCATGCGCCGAAGTGGCCGTACGTCGCGGGCGAGTTGGTGGTCCCGGTCCAGTGCGGCGACTTGGTGCCGCGGATCTCGAAGCCGAGCCCCCAGTCGTTGGGCCGCCGGGTGCCGTAGCCCGGCAGCACGCCGTCCAGGCCGGGGAAGACCACGGTGGTGGCCTCGCGCACCGTCTCCGGCGCCAGCAGGCGCGGCGCGAGCAGCTCGGCCGCGAACCGGCTCAGGTCGCGCACGGTGGACACGCCGCCGGCCGCGGGGGAGTCGCCGATCGTGGTCTCGGTCATGCCCAGCGGCTCGAAGACCGCCTGGCGGACGTACTCGTCGAACGGGATGTCGCAGGCCTTCTCGATGGTGGCCCCGAGCAGGTTGAAGCCGGTGTTCGAGTAGATGCGCTTGCGGCCGGGGCCGGCCAGTACGCGGTCCTCGTCGAAGGCCAGGCCCGACGTGTGTGCCTGGAGGTGCCGGATCGTGGACCCGGGCGGCCCGGCCGCGTCCCCGGGCTCGATCGCGCCCTCCTCGATCGCGGCGAGCGCCGCGTACGCGGTGAGCAACTTGGTCACCGAGGCGAGTCGGAACGGCTCGTCCACCGGGCCGTGCTCGCCCTTGACCACCCCGTCCCGGGTGATCACGGCCGCAGCGGCCTTCCCGACGGGCCACGTGTCGATCATGCGCAGGCTGTTCACGGGAGTCGAGCCTACGGCGAGGGTACGCGCTCGCCCAACCGAGGGATCAGATCCGCCATCAGCGCGGCCAGTTCGTGCGCACACGCGACGAAATCGGCCTCTTCGCCACCGCCGGGGTCGACCACGTCCTCCCAGTCCGGTTCGAGCTCGACCGAGGCGAGGTCGAGCGCGGCGAGCCGGTGCGCCAGGGATTCGCCGGCCGGGCCGGCGGCGGGCAGGTCGCGGACGAGGCGCCGCAGGGTCGCGGTGCGCGCGGCGCCCTCCGGGTGGTGCCGGCGGATGTACCGCACGTGCTGGTACTCCTGCGTGATCAGCAGGTCGGCCGCGGCCACGTGCGCGTCGGTGAGCTGGGTGCTGCGGTGGCCCGCGGCGCTCAGGCCGAGCCGCTCCAGCGCGGCACGGGTGCGCCAACTGATCGGCAGGCCCTCGACCACGAAGGTGCCGGCGGTGGCCACGCGCCACTCGGGCCGGGCCGTGCGGGCCAGTTCGCCGGCGATCACCGAGCGGGTGGCGTTGCCGGTGCACACGAAGAGCAGCGAGGTCATCCGTACATCATGGGGCCGGCCATCGGGGCCGGTCGGCGCGCGGTCGGGGCGCGGTCGGGTCCGGGGTGGGGCCGGGGTGGGTCCGGGCTCGGCGGCGCCGGGGCGGAGTGGGCGGCCCGGTCAGGTGGGTCCGGTTCCGGGCGGTTCGGGGGCCGGTCGGCCGGGTGGGTCGGCTTGGCCCCAGTCGCGGCCGGTCAGCGCGCACCCGGCGCTGCGGTCGCAGAACGGCACGTTGCCGGTCGAGCCGCAGCGGCACAGCGCCGCCCGCGTCTCGTGGCGGTGCGTGCCGTCGGGCATGGTCACCTGGATATGACCGCGCAGCACCAGCGGGCCGCCGTCGACGACGTACACCCGGGTGGGGTGGGTCGGCATCTCCGGCGCCCCGCCGGTGGGCGTGTAGTGCAGCGCGCCGCTGGGGCAGCGCCGGATCACCTCCGCGACCTGCTCGGCCGGGGCCCGCGTCGGGTCGATCCAGGGCCGCCGATCGGTGTCGAAGACCTCGGGCAGGCCGTGTACGCACTCGCCGGAGTGCAGGCAGCGCTTGGCGTCGAAGGTGACGACGATGTCCTCGGCCGGATACTCCTCGCCTCGGTCGGGACCTGGGGCGGTGCTCATCTGAATCAACTCGGATCGGTCGGAGCGGGGACCGTCGGACGGGTCAGTCCGTGACCGTGCTCGGCGGGGCGTCGTAGACGAGGTCGAAGTAGTCGGGGTGCTTGCCGATCCACGCCTTCACGAAGGGGCACAGCGGCAGCACCTTGCGGTCGCCGCCGCGCACCAGGTCGAGCGCGCCGCGCACGAGCGCACCGCCGACGCCCTTGCCCTCGAACCCCGGGTCCACCTCGGTGTGGGTGAACACGATCAGGGTGTCGGTGGTCATGTACTCGGCGTAGCCGGCCAGGTCGCCGTCGGCCCGGGCCTCGAAGCGGTTCTGTGCGGGAACGTCCTCGACCGCGATGTCCATGTGATCCCCTCGTTGTGGTGCGGATCGGCGGATGCCGACCCGACACTCTCTCTCGAATCCATTCGAACGCATACCCGGGTGTGGTGCGACCCAGGGCGATCGCCGCGGCGGTCCGCGCGCTTGATCGTTTGTCTCGTTCCGGTCGGTGGTCCGCCGTTGACCTCGCACGCGACCTGGGAGAGCATGCGCAGATCTGACGCATCGTCATATTTGCTGGGAGGCACCACTCATGCTCGATCCCGAACCCCTCGCCGGTCAGGTCGCGGTCGTCACCGGCGGAGCCGCGGGCATCGGCGGCGGGGTCTCCCGGCTGCTGGCCCGCGCGGGCGCGCTGGTGCTGCTGAACGACATCGACGCGGACTGGGCCGAGCAGGCCCGGGTGGACATCGAGGCGGCCGGCGGGCGGGTGGAGGTGGTACTCGGCGACATCCGCGAGTCGGCCGCGGTGGCCCGGCTGCGCGATGCCGCGCTGGCGGCGGGTGGCGCGGACGTACTCGTGAACAACGTCGGCGACTATCGGCCCTCCACCACGTTCCTGCGCAGCACGGAGGAGGAGTGGCGGGCGCTGCACGCGATCAACTTCGAACATGTGTTGCGCGTCACGCACGCGGTGTTGCCGCAGATGATCGAGCGCGGCTCCGGCAGCATCGTGAACGTGTCCACGGTCGAGGCGCTGCGCGGCATCCCGGGCTGCCCGGTCTATTCCGCGTACAACGCCGCGATCATCGCGTTCACCAAGAGTCTCGCGGTCGACGTGGCACGCAAGGGGGTGCGGGTCAACGCGATCGCGCCGGACATGGCGAACACGCCGCAGACGACATACGAGGCGAAATTGCGTGATCGCGACCCCGCGCTGATCGGTTCGTGGGTGCCGATGGCGCGGTTCGGCGAACCCGAGGACTACGCGAAGGTTGTGCTCTTCCTGGCGAGTGCCGCATCGTCGTATGTGACGGGTCACCTGATCCCGGTGGACGGCGGTACGACCGCCGCGAGCGGGTGGTACGGGCGGGCGGACGGTCGCGGTTGGACCAACCTGCCGGATGGTGCGTGAGCGGCATTTCGTAGGGTGTCCGGTTGTTGTTCGGGTCGGGAACCGGGCAGGTGTCCCGTACGTCGGGACAGCAAGAGGGAACGATGGCGTGGCCGCGGAGTCGGTGGCGCCGATCGGATCGGGACAGCGTGAACGACACGAGCACGACCGGCCACAGCGTCACCGGGGGGACGACGGACATGGCACGTACGACGGTGAGGGCCTACCTCAATCTGGCCATCCTGGTCGCCGGGCTCGAACTCCTCGCCATCGGCATCTGGTTCGTCCTCGAGGGCATCCGGGTCGACCAGGCCGACAGCATGATGGTGGTCTACGTGTGCGCCGCGGCGGTGCTCGGCTCGGCGATCTGGCTGGGCGGATATCGGCCCCGAGCCGACGAGTTCGTCGAGCACTGCGACGACACCGCGCTGCGGGACGCGAAGGCGCGGCTGGACCGGATGGATCCGGCCCGGTTGGCCGAACACGTGGCCGACCTGTGCGAGCGGGACGGGCTGGCCGAGGTGGAGACGGTGCGGGTCGTCGAGGACGCCTACGCGGTGGACATCCACGCGAGGCGCGTCGACGGGACGCCGGCGGTGTTGCGGTGTCGCAGTGCGGAGGGGCCCGGGCCGGTGGCGGGGGGCGTGGTCCAGGACTTCGTGAGCGCGCTCGTCGCTCACGCGGACGGGGCTGCGGCCGAGGAGGCCGGTGCGGGGGCGGATCGGTCGGGGGCGTTGTTGCTCGCGACGACGGCCGGGTGCTTTTCGGCCAAGGCGGCGGCGGTTGCGGCTTCTGCGGGTGTGGTGCTTTTGGATCGCGCGGCGTTGGCGCATTGGGAGTGTGACAAAGAGGTGCCGGCGCCGTTGGCGGCGTAGCGGGGTTTGGCCTCAAGCGCCGGCCGGGCTGGGTTGGCCTCAAGCGCCGGCCGGGCTGGGTTGGCCTCAAACGCCGGCCGGGCTGGGTTGGCCTCAAACGCCGGCCGGGCTGGGTTGGCCTCAAACGCCGGCCGGGCTACTTGGCCTCAAGCGCCGGCCGGGCTACTTGGCCTCAAACGCCGGCCGGGCTGGGTTGGCCGGGTTGATTGGGGTCATGTGCCGGCTGGGCTTGGGTTAGTTGCAGCAGCCGCCTCCGCAGCAGGCGGCTCCGCCTCCGGGGTTGGTGGGGCGGGGGGTGGAGGCGGTGCCGGTTACTGCGACTGTGGACAGGAGTTTTGTGGTGTCGCCGTGGCCCTGGGGGCACGTGGCCGGGTCGTTTGCGGCGGACATCGGGCGGTTGAGCTCGAAGGTGATGTCGCAGGCGCGGCAGCGGTAGTCGTAGCGTGGCATGGCGCCAAGGCTAGTACCGGGGGCGGCACCGGCGGAGGAGGTCAGGCCTTCGGGCCGGTGCTCTGGACGACCTCGAAGGACCACAGCGCGGAGTCGGTGGATGCCGGCTTCGGCCGCTCGGCGCCGTCGCCCTGCCCGTGCGCGGCCTTCATGGTCCCGGACATCCACGCCTGGAAGTCCTCCTCGCTGCGCCAGCGCGTGTACACGAGGTACTGGTCGGTCCCCTCGACCGGCCGCAACAATTCGAACCACTCGAACCCGTCCTGCGAGTCCACCATTCCCGCACGCGACGCGAATCGCTGCTCCAGGGTCTCCCGCATCTCGGCGGGCACGGTCAGCGCGTTGATCTTCACCACGGACATGCCCCCAGTCTGCCGCACGGGACGGCCCCCGGGCGCGGGGTGGGCAGCGCTCGGGGGCCGTCGTCGGTGGGGGCGGGGGCGGATCAGGGGCGAAGGGGGCCTTCGCAGGTGTAGGTGGAGGTGGCGGCCCGGGCGTTGGTCCAGGGGCTCGGTGGGGTGAAGTGACAGTTCATGTCGGCGAGGTTGTCGAGGGCCGCGCCGGCGCGGGTGAGGATGAAGTAGTCGACCGTGGCCGCCATGGCGGTGTGCATCCGGCCCGGGTCGGTCGAGTCGATGTTCGCGGTGATCGCGCCGGTGCAGGTGAAGCGGGGGAGCCTGTCGCGGGTCGCGGTGCACGACGTCGGGTTGTTGGAGGTGGACCGGTGGAAGGCCCGGCGGACCCGGTCGGCGTCGGTCGCGGTGAGCTTCCCGGTCGGGGTGTACGTCGCCACCGGCACGATCAGGTTGTCCACGTCGGCGATCCGGCCGTCGAGGTAGGTGTCGAACTCGGCCTGGAAGGTCGGGCCGCTCACCCGGTCGATGAAGGCGTCGAACGCGGCGACGTCATTGTTCCGCAGGTGGGTGTACATCTCGGCGAGCAGGTCCGGGTGGTCCTGGCCGAGCATCGAGAAGAACGCGCCGGCGTAGGCGTAGTAGCGGAAGAAGTAGCCGTCGTCGTCGTACTTGAAGTGCAGCGTCTCGCGGACGGACGGCCGACTGCCGTACTTCCGCACGTCCGAGATCACCTTGGTGACGAGGGACCTGCGGAGTTTCACGCCCTGGTCGCGGGTCGCGCCCGCCATGTACTCGGCCATGCCCTCGTCGAAGGCGGTGGTTCGGTTCTCCGCGTACCAGGGACCCTCGCCGAACGAACCGGGCACCGCCCAGCGGCCGTTGAGGTAGTGGGTGTACTCGTGGCGGAACAACTCCTCGAGGTGGAGGAGGGAATCGCGCGGCACGACGCGTTGGTAGGTGTAGAAGGTCGCGCCTCGCTCGATGTACAACCCGCCGTTGTTCGTCGAGTAGCCGTACAGGAACGGCTGGTACGTGCGGTAGTCGGCCATGCTCGCGTACAGCCGGACGGTCAGCTTGTGGTTCGGGTCGCCCGCGAGCGGCTGGTCGGCGCCCACCGTGCGGAAGAACTGCTCCTTGACCTGCTTGGAGGCGTAGTACAACTGCTCGACGGTGGCCCGGTCGAGGGACGTGTGCACCTCGATGTCGCCCCGGTCGAAGGTGTACGTGTTCGGGAACACGGTCGCCTCCACGTCGGCCCGACAGACCCCCGCCGCGTGACAGCGGCCGTAGGTCTCCAGCCAGTGCGCGACCTCGCTCCACGGCACCGAGAAGCGGCCGTACCAGCCCTCGGTGTCGGTGAGCATCGTGCTCAGCCCGGTCACCGTCTCGGCGGTCAGGCTCGGGATCTGCCCGAGCCGGCCGTACTCGTAGACGCCGTTGCGCAGCAGCCCGGAGGTGCTCGGCGTGTTCAGGTGCCGGTAGCCGACGAACGCCTTCAGGCCGGCGCGGTAGGCCGGATCGGCCTGTACGGCGGCGACGAAGCCCGCGTCGCCGTTGTAGATGCCGTGGTAGGCGAGGGTCTGTGCGGAGAGCACCGCGTCTCGCCGGGCCGCGTTCTGCCATGCCGCCGTACTGCCGTCCATGTCGCGGAACATCCGGGTCAGCAGGGGTAGTTGCCGCCCGCGTACGCCGTCGAGGTCGGCGCAGATCAGCACTTCGCGCAGCAGCGCGCCCGAGGTGGGCGTGAGGTCGAACGCGTGCGGTGCGGCGCGGAAGGCGTCCGCCGCCGCGTTGATCGCGGCCACCACGGCCGGCCCGCGCAGGTCGATGGCCGGGTTGTCCCAGTCGAGGTAGAGCGCGGCGTGGGTGAAGTACCAGAGTTCGTACAGGTGCGACGTGTTCGAGCCGTCGTAGCCGGGGGCCAGCGCGGTGATCCGGGCCAGCACCGCCTGGAGGTGAGCCGGCGTCAGCACCCGGCCCAACTCGGGCGTGTAGGTCCACAGGAAGCCGCGCAGGCAGTCGGGTCCGACGTCGGCGCGGGTGAGGAAGTCGGCCAGGGCCTGCGGGGACAGTGCGGAGAACTCGGCGAGCGTGCAGCCGGCCGGCAGGGCGGCGGCCTGGGCTCGCCGGTGCGCCGGCGGGCCGATCGGGAGGTCCGCCGGGGAGGGGCCCCGGCCGGGCGGCTTCGCGTTGCTCCCGTCGACCGGACCCGGGCCCCGGTCGGGGCCGAGCGAGAGTGGCGAACCGATCCGGTCGACCTCGTCGCCCGGATCGGCCGCCGGCGCCGTGTTCGCGTGCCCGACCCGCGAGTTCGCACTCGGGACGGGGCCGGCCGAGGCCGTCGGCGAAGCTGCGATCGGCAGCACGCCGACGGCCAGTGCCAAGAGGGGAACGCTTGTGGCAAACCACTTCCTGCGGCGTGCGTGAGTGCTCATGTACGGCCCTTCGGGCACGGGCGGACCACGGTCGGCGGTCCACAGTGAGAACACGACGCTGAGTACAATGGCATATGTCACACGTGACATCCAGATGGATTCACGTTGAATCGTTCAGGGCGGGGATCGGAAGTCCGTTCGGAAGTGGTCGCGGAGCCCGCCCCCGATGTGGACGCCGCCCGTCTCGCACAGGACAGGGACAGGCGGCGCAAGAGCGCCCCCGCCCGCGACGCCCCCGAGCCGGCATTTCCCGCCGATGAACCCGTGACCTTCGGCTCGCCGGCGACTAGCGTCGGCCGCAGGCGCCCCGAGCCGCGACCCGGTCGGATGTGTGCCGCTGATGGTCCGTCATGCCCAGTGCACGGCAAGGGAAGCGGAGGCTCGTGTGGTCTACAGTCAGCCCGGCCAACCGGACAGCATCGTCAATTTCGAACCTCGGTACGACAATTACATCGGGGGCAAGTGGGTACCGCCCGTGCAGGGCCGGTACTTCGACGACATCACCCCCGTGACCGGACAGCCGTTCTGCGAGGTGGCCCGCTCCACCGCCGAGGACGTCGAACTCGCGCTGGACGCCGCGCACGCCGCCGCGGACGCGTGGGGGCGGACCAGTGTCACCGAGCGGTCGCTGATCCTGCTGAAGATCGCCGAACGCATCGAGCAGAACCTCGAACGCCTCGCGGTCACCGAGACGTGGGAGAACGGCAAGCCGGTCCGCGAGTGCCTGGCCGCCGATCTACCGCTGGCCGTCGACCACTTCCGCTACTTCGCCGGTGTGATCCGGGCCCAGGAAGGGTCCATTTCGCAACTCGACGAGGACACCGTCGCGTACCACTTCCACGAGCCACTCGGCGTGGTCGCGCAGATCATCCCGTGGAACTTCCCGCTGCTGATGGCCACCTGGAAGCTCGCGCCGGCGCTCGCCGCCGGGAACTGCGTGGTGCTCAAGCCCGCCGAGCAGACCCCGGTGAGCATCCTGGTGCTGATCGAACTGATCGCCGACCTGCTGCCGCCCGGCGTGGTCAACGTGGTCAACGGCTTCGGCTTCGAGGCCGGCAAGCCGCTGGCGAGCAGCAACCGGGTGGCGAAGGTGGCCTTCACCGGCGAGACGACCACCGGGCGGCTGATCCTCCAGTACGCGTCGCAGAACATCGTCCCGGTGACCGTCGAACTCGGCGGCAAGAGCCCGAACATCTTCTTCGCCGACGTGGCCGACGAGGACGACGACTTCTTCGACAAGGCGGTCGAGGGATTCGTGATGTTCGCGCTCAACCAGGGCGAGGTCTGCACGTGTCCCTCCCGGGCGCTGATCCACGAGTCGATCTACGACCGGTTCATCGAACGGGCGCTGGCGCGCACCCGGGCGATCGTGCAGGGCAACCCGCTCGACCCGGCGACCATGGTCGGCGCGCAGGCGTCCAACGACCAGTTGGAGAAGATCCTGTCCTACCTCGACATCGGCCGGCAGGAGGGGGCCGAGGTCCTGATCGGCGGCGCACGCAAGGTGGTCGAGGGCTTCGAGGACGGCTACTACGTCGAGCCGACCATCTTCAAGGGCACCAACGACATGCGGATCTTCCAGGAGGAGATCTTCGGCCCGGTGGTCTCGGTGACCACGTTCCGCGACGACGCCGAGGCGCTGCGGATCGCCAACGACACGCTGTACGGGCTGGGCGCGGGCGTGTGGACCCGGGACGCGACGAGGGCCTATCGGTTCGGCCGGGAGATCAAGGCCGGCCGGGTGTGGACCAACTGCTACCACGCCTACCCGGCGCACGCGGCGTTCGGCGGGTACAAGGCCTCCGGGATGGGCCGGGAAAACCACCGGATGATGCTCGGCCACTACCAGAACACCAAGAACATGCTGGTCAGTTACTCGGCGAAGAAGCTCGGATTCTTCTGATGACCGAGTCGCCGCGGTCGCCGGGCGCGGCCGACCCGCCCGGCGTGCCCGACCGGCCGGGGACCCCGGTCGAGAAGGTCGCGATCACCGCGGCCGCCGCCGAACTTGTGGTCGAACTCGCGGCCGAGCACGGGCCGTTGCTCTTCCACCAGTCGGGCGGTTGTTGTGACGGGTCCTCGCCGATGTGCTACCCGAGAGGGGAGTTCCTGGTCGGCGACGCGGACGTGTTGCTCGGCTGGGTCGCCGAGCAGCCGTTCTACATGTCCGCGGCGCAGTACGCGTACTGGCGGCACACCCACCTGACCGTGGACGTGGTGCCCGGTCGCGGCGGCGGGTTCTCGGTCGAGGCGCCGACCGGCAGGCGATTTTTGATCCGCTCGCGGGTGTTCACCGACGACGAGGCGCGCCGACTGGAGAGCGACCAGGCGCCGCCGGGCCGCCGGCACTGAACGGTCGGGCCCGGGACGGGATCGCTCCCGTCCCGGGCCCGCCGGCGCGATCGGCTCAGTCCTCGCGGCGGCCGCGTCGCATGCCCAGGATCAGGGTGGCCGCCAGCAGCACCGCGATCACCGCGCCCAGCGTGTCCCGCAGGGTGTGGTCCGCCGGGCCGTCGATCAGGTTGCTCTGGTTGGCCATGTCCGGCGTCGGGGTCGCGGCCGGCCCCGTGGCCTGGAGCAGCTTCGGCAGGTCCAGGCCGCCGAAGGTGGTCACCGTGCGGTTGGTCGCCTCGGCCGCCAGGATCAGCGAGGCGAGCCGGACCGGGTCGTTGCCCGCCATGGTCTTGGCGCCCGAGGCCAGCCAGTCCACCGCCGCGCCCGCCTCGGCCGGGTGGCCGGTCGCGGACAGCGCCTGGACGGCGGCCACCGTGGCGTCGAAGTCGCTCGGCCCGCCGAAGTGGTTGCCGCCCGCCTTCAGCTTCGCGATCAGCCACGCCGCGCCGCCCTGCGCGGCCAACGCGCGGCCCGGCTCGGCACCGGGGCAGACCAGTGGGGTGACCGCGATGGAGGGGGCCGGTACGGCGGGCTGGGTGCCGTATCCGAGCGCGAGCACCGAGCGTGCGGTCACCGTCGGATCGACCGGACCGCCCGGCCGCGCGGCGAACGCGCCGCGATCCGGCTCGGGCGCGGCGCAACGCGACTGGGTCGCCTTGAGCGCGTCGGTGGGCGTACGCCCCTGCGGCGACTTCAGCAGTTCCGGCGAGCGGCCGGCGGTGACGATCGCGCTGATCGCGGCCGCCGTCGCGGCCGGGTCACCGGTGGCGTCGGGCGCGGGTACGGTCGCGAACGAGCCGTCCGCGAGCTGCTTGGACCGCAGCCAGTCGACCCCGCGCGCGACCCGCGTGTCGTAGGTGCGCAGCGCGTGCAGCGCCTCGATCGCGGTCGCGGTCGCGACGGTGTCCTCCCGAGCGGCGTCGCACGGCGCGGCCGGATCGGCTCGATACGCGGTGAAGCCGCCGTCCGCGCACTGCTGTCCGAGCAGCCACTCGATCGCGGTCGGGGCCGGTTGGCTGTCCGTGGAGGCCAGGGCCAGGATGGCCAGCGACTGCCGGTAGACCCCGTCCGAGGTCGGATCACTCTTGCCGTACAGCGCGAGCGGCACCGGTCCGGCCTGGGCCTTGTCGACCGAGACGCGCGCGACGGCCGACGCGGAGGTGGCGCGCGGCGCCGAGTCGCCCACGACCGCCCTGGGCGAGCCGCCGGGAGGCGGCGGTGTCGGCGCGGCGGCGGCCACACCCCCCGTCCAGGCCGAGCACAGCAGCGCCGTCGTGAGCACGGAGGCCGCCGCGGCACGCCCGCGGCGTCGGGGGGAGGGCATGCAGTGCCTTTCGCTGAACGCTGAGCGGATCGGACCGCGAAACCGACGGTCGACGGTCCCGGCCACCCTACCCGTGCGCCCCTGCGGACCCGAGGGTCACAGGGCCGTATAGCGCACGGGGTCGCCGCCGGGCTCCGCGCCCGCGCGCCCGCGCTTGACCAGGTGGCGCAGGTGCGCGGCGGCCTCGCTGAGGGCCAGTTGCCGGTTCTGCGCGCCCAATCGCGCCCACGGCCGGTTCCAGTCCATGCCCTCGGCGATCTGCCACAGGGTCAGCGACGCCGCGCACAGGCGCGCGTGCAGCGCCGCGAGCCGGTCCTCGTGCAGCCGGGCCACCTCGGCCGCCCGACCCGCCGCGTCCTCGAAGGCGTGCTCGTGGGCGGGCAGCACACCGGTGATCGGCAGCCGCGCGACACGTGTCAGGGAGGCCAGGAAGTCACCGAGCGGGTCGGCCTCCTCGGCCTCGTCGTACAGACCGATGTGCGGCGTGATCGAGGGCAGCAGGTGGTCGCCGGAGAGCAACCGGCCGTCGCCGCCCTCCAGGTGCAGGCAGACATGGCCGGGCGTGTGCCCGGGTGTCCACACCGTGCGTACCGTGCGACCGGGCGCGGGCGCGAGTTCGCCGTGCACCAACTCGCGGTCGGGCACCGCGTAGTGCAGACGCGGGCGGCTGCCGGCCGTCGCGGTGCGCAGGCCGGTGAGCGCGTCCAGCGCCTCCTGCGGCGCGCCCGCGAGGGCGAGCACCTCCAGGTGGTGGCGCAGCCACGCGGAGCGCGGCGCGTTGTTGATCAGTTCGACCTGCTCGGCGTCCGCCGCGTGCAGCGCGACCCACGCGCCGGAGACCTCGCGCACCTTCTCGGACAGCCCGTGGTGGTCGGGGTGCGCGTGGGTGACCAGGACGCCGTGCACCTCCTCGATCGAGGTGCCGACCTCGACGAGGCCGTCCACCAGGGCCCGGTAGGAGACCGGGTCGTCCCAGCCCGAGTCGACCAGGACCGGTCCGGCGTCGGTCTCCAGCACGTAGACCAGGGTGCAACCGAGCGGATTGTTCGGGATCGGAACCGGGACGGTCCACACGCCGTTGCCCAGATCGGCGACCCGAGGTGTCGGCGGGGTGGGGCGGCTGGGTGCGGTGGTCACGGGCGGCCTCCTTCTCGATGTACTCGAAGTGGCGCCAGTCGAACGCCGGGTGCGCGCCCGACTTCGATGATCACCATAGAACACGTTCTCTCATACACCACCGCGCCGATGACTTGAGGGGTCGTCAGATCGAGATCCGGCACGTACGATCCTTACCTGTCAGCCGATGAGACTCCAGTCTCATTCGAGCCGCGAATGCGTTGTCCCCTCATCGGCAAACTGATATCTGTTCTAGTCAGAGTTCTGCTCATAGCCCGCAAGCCCCTGTATCGCGCAGCGTGTGTGCACGCCCGCACCGAGGAGGACCGTGATGACGGATATCGTGGAGCACAGCCAACTGGTCATCGGCGGAGAGCTGGTCGACCCCCTTGGCAAGGACACGATCGAGGTCGTCTCGCCCCACACCGAAGAGGTCATCGCGCGCGTTCCGCACGCCTCGACCGCGGACGTGGACGCCGCGGTCGCCGCCGCGCGCAAGGCGTTCGAAGAGGGCCCCTGGCCGCGGATGTCGCTGGACGAGCGGATCGCCATCCTGGAGAAGATCCGCGACGGCTTCATGACGCGGTCGCAGGAGATCGCCGAGGTGGTCGCCTCGCAGAACGGATCGCCGGTCGGCTGGGGCCTGTTCGCGCAGGCCATCGGTGCCGGGATGATCTACGACACGGTGGCCAAGATCGCCCGCGACTACCAGTGGGAGGAGAAGCGGGCCGGTCTGCTCAACCCGCTGCTGATCCGCCGCGAGGCGGTCGGCGTGGTGGCCGCCGTGGTGCCGTGGAACGTCCCGCAGTTCGTCACCGCCGCCAAGCTGGCGCCGGCGATCGCGGCCGGCTGCACGATCGTGCTCAAGCCGTCCCCGGAGACCCCGCTCGACTCGTACATCCTGGCCGAGATCTGTCGCGAGGCCGGCCTGCCCGACGGCGTGCTGAGCATCGTCGCCGCCGACCGCGAGGTCAGCGAGTACCTGGTCGCCCACCCCGGCATCGACAAGGTCGCGTTCACCGGCTCGGTCGGCGCGGGCAAGCGCATCATGGAGGTCGCCGCGCGCAACCTCACCCGGGTCACCCTGGAACTCGGCGGCAAGTCGGCGGCGATCATCCTGCCCGACGCGGACCTGGAGCACACCGCCACGACGCTGCTGCCCAACTCGTACATGAACAACGGCCAGGCGTGCGTCGCGCAGACCCGGATCCTGGCGCCGCGCGCCCGCTACGACGAGATCGCCGAGCGCTTCACCGCGTGGGTCGGCGAGCTCAAGGTCGGCGACCCGATGGCGGCCGACACCCAGGTCGGCCCGCTGGTGGCCAAGCGCCAGCAGCAGCGCTCGTTCGACTACATCCGGATCGGCCAGGAGGAGGGCGCCAAGCTGCTCGCCGGCGGCGGTCGTCCCGAGGCGCTGGAGAAGGGCTGGTACGTCGAGCCCACCCTGTTCGGCGATGTGGACAACTCGATGCGGATCGCCCAGGAGGAGATCTTCGGCCCGGTCGTCGCGCTGATCCCCTACGACGACGAGGAGCAGGCGATCGCGCTGGCCAACGACTCGGACTTCGGGCTGTCCGGCAGCGTGTGGACCGCCGACATCGAGAAGGGCATCGACGTCGCCCGCAGGATCCGCACCGGCACCTACTCGGTGAACACGTTCGGCCTGGACTTCTTCGGCCCGTTCGGCGGTTTCAAGAACTCGGGCATCGGCCGCGAGTTCGGTATCGAGGGCCTGGGCGCGTACACCGAGGCCAAGTCGATCGCGTTGCCCGCGGGCTACGACGCGCAGATCTGACCGTCGCCGCCGGCCCGCCTCCGCGCGGGGCGGGCCCGGCGGTTCCAGGCCCTGCCGGGCCGAGCGAAGAAGAGGTGTTCTGATGGGTGATCGCTGGCGCGTCGAGGTCGACAGAAGCGTCTGCATCGGTTCGGGCATGTGCATCGGCAGCGCCCCGACCGACTTCAAGCTGGACGCGGGCCGGCAATCGCATCCCAGGGCCGAGGAGATGGACGCCTCGGACGCGATCCTGGAGGCGGCCGAGAGCTGCCCGGTCGAGGCGATCTCGATCATCGAGGTCGGCTCGGGCAAGACGGTGTTCCCGCCGGACTAGGGGCCGGCCCGCGGTCGACGTCGGCGCGCCGCGGCGTCGGTCCGGCGTCGCCGCGGACGAGCCGGCACGGAAGCCGCGGCCCCCGGTCGTCGTCGACCGGGGCCGTGCGGCGTCACGACGGCGACGGGCGCGCTCAGTCCTCGGGGATCAGCCGGCAGACGGTCTCGATGTCGGTGCGGACCTGGGCGATGGAGGCTCGGCCGTTCAGCCACGCGATCAGCGACGAGTGCCACGTGTGGGTGATCACCCGGATCACCGCGAGGTCCTCGGCGGTCGGCTCGCCGGCAGGCTCGTCGCCGCTGATCGCCTCCAGGATCATCGTGGTGGTCTCCCGGCTGACCGTGTCCACCTCGGCGCCGACCGAACGGTCCGCGAACTGGAGCGCGCGCATCATCGCCTCGGTCAGGTGCGGCTCGCGCTGCATGCCCTTGAACGCGCGCAGCAGCGTGTCCACCACCCGCTCGCGCGAGCCGGCGCTCCGGGGAGGGCGCCGGCGGAGCTGGGCGTGGAGCTGGTCGAGCTGGTCGTACATGGTGGCCACCAGCAGGTGCACCTTGGACGGGAAGTAGCGGTACAGCGTGCCGAGCGCCACCTCGGACAGCTCGGCGACCTCGCGCATCTGGACGGACTCGTAGCCGCCCCGGGCGGCCAACTGGGTGGTCGCGCGCAGGATTCGGCGGCGGCGCGCCTCCTGCCGCTCGGTCAGCGGCGCCCGGTCGGCCTTCGTGTACGTGGTCATGTCAGCCCCTCGGTGCGCGGCGGTTCGCCGGCTGGTGTGTTACGGGTCACGCGGTGCTCGTCGCAGTGGGTACCCGGCGGTATCTTGGCTGCTCTCCGACGAGCAGATACTGAAACTTGTTCTAGATTACGCGACTACTATGCTCCGACGAGGGCAGCGATAGGGGGCCATTCGTGATACGGGAGACCGCAACCGCTGTGGATACCCAGGTGGACCCGGCGCGGACCTCCCCGGAGCGACCCTTGCGAATCGCCCTGCTGGCGTACCGAGGCGATCCGTACTGCGGCGGACAGGGAGTCTACGTCCGCCACCTGTCCCGCGAACTCACCCGGCTCGGTCACCACGTCGAGGTGATCTCCGGCCCCCCGTACGCGGTCGTGGACGAGGGCGTGAAGCTCACCACACTGCCCAGCCTGGACCTGTATCGCGACCCGGACCCGTTCCGGCTGCCCAGGCTCGACGAGTACCGGGACTGGATCGACGTGCTCGAGGTCGGCGGCATGCTGACCGCGGGCTTCCCCGAGCCGCTGACCTTCTCGCTGCGCGCGTGGCGGCACCTGGCGGCCCGGCGCGGCGAGTTCGACGTCGTGCACGACAACCAGACGCTGGGCTACGGCCAACTCGCGCTGCCCCGACTCGGCTTCCCGCTGGTGACCACGATCCACCACCCGATCACGGTCGACCGCGCGCTGGAGATCGGCGAGGCCACCACGCTGCGCCGCAAGGCCACGCTGCACCGCTGGTACGGGTTCACCACCATGCAAAAGCGGGTCTCCGCCCGGCTGAGCGAGGTGCTCACCGTGTCCGGCTCGTCCAAGGCCGAGATCATCGACCACCTCGGCGTCTCGCCGAGCCGGGTCACCGTGGTGCCGGTGGGCGCCGACACCGACCGCTTCGCGCCGGACGCCTCGGTACCGAAGGTGCCCGGCCGGATCGTCACCACCGCGAGCGCGGACGTGCCGCTCAAGGGTCTGATCCACCTGGTCGAGGCGCTCGCCAAGCTGCGCGCCGACCACGACCACGTCGAGCTCGTGGTGGTGGGCCGGCCCAAGGGCGACGGGCCGGTGCTGCGCGCGATCGACCGGCTGGGGCTGACCTCGGCGATCCGCTTCGTGTCCGGGCTCAGCGACGACGAACTGGTCGATGTGATCCGCAGCGCCGAGATCGCCTGCGTGCCCTCGCTGTACGAGGGCTTCTCGCTGCCCGCCGCCGAGGCGATGGCCTGCGGGACCGCGCTCGTGGCCACCACGGGCGGTGCGATCCCGGAGGTCGCCGGGCCGGACGGGGAGACCTGCCTGGCGGTGCCGCCGGGCGACCCGGAGGCGCTGCGCGCCGCGCTCACCCGCCTGCTGGAAGACCCCGAACTGCGGGCCCGGCTGGCCGAGGCGGGCCGCGCCCGGGTGCTCGAGCGGTTCACCTGGCGCAACACCGCGGTCCTGACCGCGGAGCGCTACCGGGCCGCGCTCGAGGCCGGCCCCACCGCGCCGACCACGGCCGGCGCCGGTAGACGCGGGCTCACCGAGCGCGCGAGCGACGTCCTGCTCGGCCGCTCCCCGTTCGGCCGCCGGCTGCCCCCGCCCGCGTCGCACGGCGCCGGACCCGGAAACCGCTGACCACACCCCACCCTCGCCGGCCGCCCCCGCAACCGGTTCGCGCAATACGAGACGGAGTCGCCGACTTGCTCACCGTGGATTTCTCCCGCTTTCCCCTGGCCCCGGGGGATCGGGTCCTGGACATGGGGTGTGGTGGCGGCCGGCACGCCTTCGAGGCATACCGGCGTGGCGCCGACGTGGTCGCGCTCGACCAGAACGCGAAGGACATCGCCGAGGTGGAGGCGATGTTCGCCTCGATGCTGGCCGCCGGTGAGGTCCCCGAGGGCGCGCGTGCCGAGGCGCTCGTCGGGGACGCGCTGGCGCTGCCGTTCCCGGACGACAGCTTCGACCGGGTGATCATCTCCGAGGTGCTCGAACACATCCCGGACGACAAGGGCGTCCTGGGCGAGCTGTTCCGGGTGCTCAAGCCCGGCGGCCTGGCCGCGATGACCGTGCCGCGCTACGGGCCGGAGAAGATCTGCTGGGCGCTGTCGGACGCGTACCACGAGGTCGAGGGCGGGCACATCCGGATCTACAAGGGCGACGAGTTCCTGGCCCGGATCCGCGAGTCCGGGCTGCGGCCGTACGGGACCCACCACACGCACGCGCTGCACTCGCCGTACTGGTGGATCAAGTGCGCGGTGGGCGTGGACAACGACAAGGCGCTCCCGGTCCGGGCCTGGCACAAGCTCCTGGTCTGGGACATCATGAAGCGCCCGCTGGCCACCCGCCTCGCGGAGAAGGCGCTGGATCCGCTGATCGGCAAGAGCCTGGTGGTCTACGCGACCAAGCCCCGGCCGCACGGCGACACCGCGGCGGACACCGACGGCGACCTCGCCGGAGCACGCGCGTGAGCCTCGCGGGTCGCCGTCGCGGCCCCGAGTCGGCGCTCGAACTGCTGGCGCTGGAAGGCGTGTTGACCGTCGGGCAGGTGGCCGAGACGATCGACGGGATCGCCGCCGTGCAGCGGCCGGACGGGTCGATCCCGTGGTTCGTCGGCGGGCACCTGGACCCGTGGGACCACACCGAGGCCGCGATGGCGCTCGACGTGGCCGGCCGGCACGACGAGGCCGAGCGGGCCTACCGCTGGCTGGCGAGCCGGCAGGAGCGGGACGGCTCGTGGTACGCGGCCTACGTGGACGGCGTGGTCACCGATCGCAACAAGGAGGCCAACTTCACGGCCTACCTCGCGGTCGGCCTGTGGCACCACCATCTGCTCACCGGGGGCGAGGAGTTCCTGGTCCGGATGTGGCCGAAGCTGCGCGCGGCGATGGGCTTCATCCTGGACCTCCAGGCGCCCGGCGGCGAGATCCGCTGGAAGCGCGACGAACACGGCGTGCCGGTGCCGGACGCGCTGCTCACCGGCTCGGCGAGCATGTACCAGGCGCTGCGCTGCGCGCTGGCGATCGCCGAGCACCTCGGCGAGCCGCAGCCGGACTGGGAGTTGGCCGCGGGTCGGCTGGGCCACGCGGTGTTGTCGCACCCCGAGCGGTTCCTGGACAAGAACCGCTACTCGATGGACTGGTACTACCCGATCCTGGGCACGGCGCTGCGGGGGCCCGCGGCGGACGAGCGGATCAAGGACGGCTGGGACACCTTCGTGGTGCCGGACCTGGGCGTGCGGTGCGTCTCCGACCGGCCCTGGGTGACCGGTGCGGAGAGTTGCGAACTGGCCATCGCGCTCTGGGCGTTGGGCGAGAGCGACCGCGCGGTGGAGATCGTGTCGTGGATCCAGCGGTTGCGGCACGAGGACGGGTTGTACTGGACCGGCTACGTGTTCGAGGACGACGCGATCTGGCCCGTGGAGCGCACGGCGTGGACGGCGGGGGCGATGATCCTGGCCACGGCCGTGCTGGGGGGCGAGCCGGCGACCACGGCGGTGTTCGGTGGTGTGGGCTCGGCGTTCCCGGGCGACGGGTTGCCGGTCGGGTTGGCGCCCGAGCAGGTGCGGTGTGGCTCGGAGCTGTGCGTGGACGGGGTTTGAGGCCGGGGGTCCTCAATCGCCGGACGGGCTTGTCCTCAAGCGCCGGACGGGCTGGGAGGGTTGTCCTCAGGCGCCGGACGGGCTGGAGGGGTCGGTTGGCTCTGGCGGGAGCATGGCGGATCTTGTTCTCTGGCACCGGACGGGCTGGAGGGGTCGGTTGGCTTGGGCTCGGGTGTGGCGGGGCTTTTGTTTGAGCGCCTGATGGGTCGGTAGTCGGTGTGGGTGTACTCGGTCGGTTGGGGCGGCAATAGGGTTCGCGTGGGGGGCTGGGCGACTCGCGTGACGAGGGTGGGCATGGCGGCTGGGTTGGGGCCGGGGGACCGGATAGGTCCTTATACGGTGGTGGGATTGCTGGGCGCCGGCAGCCCCGGGTGGGTGTACCTCGCGCGGACCGGCGCCGGGCGGCCGATGGCCGTGCGGATGTTGTACGGCGAGCAGCGCGGCATCAAGCGGGCCCAGAAGGTGCGCGGGCCCGGTGTGATCGAGGTGATCGGCAGCGGTGGCGCGACCCGCAATCGGTGGGTGGCGTCGGTGTACGTGCCGGCGCCGTCGCTGGGGGACCTGGTGATCTCGTGCGGCCCGCTGCCGCCGGACGCGGTGCGGTGGCTCGCGGCCGGGATCGCCGAGGGTCTGGTGACGATCCACCAGGCCTCGCTCACGCACGGCGATCTGCGACCCGCGCAGATAGTGGTCGCCTCGGACGGACCGAGG
The DNA here is from genome assembly GCF_053594475.1 of Embleya sp. NPDC001921. NCBI lineage: Bacteria > Bacillati > Actinomycetota > Actinomycetes > Kitasatosporales > Streptomycetaceae > Embleya > Embleya sp. NPDC001921. The sequence continues at coordinate 60,111 of NZ_JBSFEO010000022.1, read as the reverse complement.
GTGACCGGATTCGGGATCGAGGGCGCGGGCAGTCCGCTGACCGCGCCCGGGTACCTCGCGCCGGAGCAGGCCCGAGGCGAGGAGCCGGGGCCCGCGTCCGACGTCTACGCGCTGGGCGCGTTGTTGTGCTTCGCGGCGACCGGACGGCCGCCGCACGCCGGCGAGAGCGAGGCGGCGATCCGCCGCAGTGTGGCCGGCGGTGAGCCGGAACTGGCCGATGTGCCTGAGGAGTTGGCCGAGCTGATCCGGGCCTGCCTGGCCCGGGATCCGGAGGATCGGCCCACGCCGCGCGCGCTGTTGGAGGAGTCGGCCGCCGAACTGGCGGATCGTCAGGGGGCGTACGGCGCCGCGTCGTGGTTGCCGGGACCCGCGGTGGAGCTGATCGACGCGTACCACCGGCGGGGGCGTCTGGTCGGCGACCCGCCGACCGTGCCGCTCGGCGATCGATTCGGCGACGCGCCGAAGGGCGGTTCCGCACACGGCGGTTCGGTCGGGGACAAGGTCGGCCCGAGCAAGTCCGTCCGGCTTGCGAAGCCCGCCGAGCCCGCCGAGCCCGCCGAGCCCGCCGAGGCGAGCGCTCCGGCCGAGGACGCCGAGCCGGCCCGGGAGGGTGCGGCCGTGTCGGGGCCGGCAGCCGCGGCGAAGAAGGGCTCGGCGAAGAAGGGTTCGGCGAAGAGCGAGGCCGTGCCGAGCGGGGCCGCGAAGGCCGGTGCGGCGAAGTCCGGGGCAGGCGCGCCCGAGCCGGAGGAGGCCGTCGCCGAGACGATGCAACTCGCCCGGATCGTCGACGCGATGGTGCCGCGGATCGACGACAGCGACGACCGCCAGGACCCCTACGACCTGCCCGGCCCGCCCGAGCCGCACGAGGGTGGTGGGGCCGGGTGGCTCCTGGTCGCCGCGCTCGTGGTGATCGCGCTCGTGGGTGGGCTGCTCGCGGGTGTCGCCTACGAGCGCGGGCGCGAGGATCGTGATCGGGGCAAGGCGGGTACGGCCGACGCCCGCGCCTCGGTTCCGCCCGGCGACCCGGTCGCGGCGTTGGTGGCGAGCGTACCGGTGGGCGGCTGTGTGGACTTCGCGAGCGACGGCACGTCCGGGTGGCGCCCCGCCGCGCCCCGCGCGCTGCCCTGTGAGGACCCGGCGGCCCGGCAGCGGGTGCTGGCGCGTCCCTCGGCGAGCGGCGGCGCGAGCGACTGCATGAGTACCGACGGGCGCAGTCGCTGGCCGGCGACGCCCGGTGTGCCCGCGCTGTGCCTGGAGCGGATCTTCCGCCCGGGCGAGTGTGTCCCGGCGGAGACCCGCGACGGCCGGCAATGGGCCTTCCTGGCCTCGCTGGTGCCGTGCCAGGGGCCGCTTCCGCCGGATCGCCCGGCGCGTCTGCGGATCGACGAGGTGCACCCGATGACCGCGTCGAACGCCACCAGTTGCCCGGGCCGCTCGCCGGTCTACTACCCGTTGCCGTCCCGCGGCCAGGAACTGTGCATGGCCCCGCTGCCCTGACGCCCGGCCCGGGGCCCGGCCGCCGCTCCCGTGCCCGCGGGCCGCGGGGCGGCGACGGCGGGGCGGCGGTCAGTTCGCGAGTTCGGCGAGGAGCTTGAGGGCCACGGGGTTGCGGGTGGTGACGATCATGTCGGTGACGTGCGGGTCGGCGGCCCACGCGGCGTAGCGCTCGCGGATGCGGTCGGCCGGGCCGACCAGGGCGATCTCGTCGACGAAGCCGCTCGGGACGGCGGCGATCGCCTCGTCCCGCTTGCCGGCCATGAACAGTTCCTGGATCCGGTCCGCCTCCTCGGCGTAGCCGAACCGGCGCATCAGGTCGGCGTGGAAGTTCTTGTTCTTCGCGCCCATCCCGCCGACGTAGAAGCCCATCGCCGCCTTGATCGGGAACATCGCCCGCTCGACGTCGTCGCCGAGCGCGACCTGCACCATCGGCGCGATCCGGAAACCGTCCGGCTTGTCGCGCAGCGCGTCCGCGTACACCTCGGGCCGGGTCGGCGCCCAGTGCAACGGCAGCCACCCGTCCGCGATTCGCGTGGTCAGGTGTACGTTCTTGGGCCCTTCGGCGCCGAGGAAGATCGGCAGATCCGCGCGCAACGGATGCGTGATCGACTTGAGCGACTTGCCGAGCCCGCTGCCGTCCTCGCCGGTGTACGGGTGCCGGGCGTAGCGCCCTTCGGCGACCACCGGTCCCTCGCGGCGCAGCACCTGGCGGATCACGTCCACGTATTCGCGGGTGAAGGTCAGCGGGCTCTTCGGGAACGGCCGCCCGTACCAGCCCTCGACCACCTGCGGCCCGGAAAGGCCGAGGCCGAGGATCACCCGCCCGCCGGAGAGGTGGTCCAGGGTCAGCGCGTGCATCGCGGTCGCGGTGGGCGTACGCGCGGTCATCTGGGTCACCGCGGTGCCCAGCTTGATCCGTGACGTGTGCGCGGCGATCCAGGTCAGCGGCGTGAACGCGTCCGAGCCCCACGACTCGGCGGTCCACACCGCGTCGAACCCGAGTCGTTCGGCCTCCCGCGCCAGTTCGACGAAGTCGGCGGACGGGCCTCGGCCCCAGTACCCGAACGTCAGACCCAGCCTCATGGCGTTACCTCCACGGAGTTGCACGGCGAATCGCCCCCGCAGACTAGAACACGTTTTAGTTCCCGGGGAGACCGACTCCCCTCGCACGGTCTTTCGACGGCTGTCGGACGGGCGCGCGGACTCCCGTGCCCCGGACAGGCGAAAGGGCGCCGTCCGGTGTGGACGACGCCCTTGCCGTGTTGTCGAGTCGCGGTTCGTGTCTCGGTACTACCGGTTCCTCGGGAGCACCGGAGTCACGAGCGCTGGATGCCGATCGTGTTCTGGAGCACGCCGCGCACGTTGTCGACCTCGACGAGCAGGCCGTTGGGGTGCTCGGCCACCGCCAGGTACCAGACGCCCGTGTTCAGGACGCCCTTCTCCTGGTTGGTGTGCTCGTCCAGCATCGGACGCGAGTCCGGCACCGAGAACCAGAAGGGCTGGAACGGTGCGCCGCCGGATGCCGCGGCGGGGTTGGGCTGCTGCGCGCCGGGACCCTGCGGCCCGGGAGCACCGAAGCCACCCTGCGGACCCTGCGGACCCTGCGGCGCCGGGCCGCCGAAGCCGCCGGGCTGCGGGGCGCCGCCGTACGACTGCGGACCCTGGGGGCCCGGCTGGCCGCCGTAGGGCGCGCCGCCGTACTGCTGCTGACCCTGCGGGCCGCCGAACTGACCCTGCGGACCCGCCGCGGGGCCGGCCGCGCCGAGCAGCGGCGCCTGGAGGGCGGGCACCAGCGTGCTGGCGATCAGGGTCCCGCTGAGCACGAGGACCAGCAGGATGATGATGATGCCGCCGAACTTCATCTCCACGCCGTCGTCGGCGCTGCCGATCGACCACAGTGCGTTGATCGGCGAGATCGCCGCGAGCGGCAACGCCCACTGGCGCGCGGTCAGACCGAGGATCTGACGGTCGCGCAGTTGCGGCAGCAGCCCGCCGAGGACGAACAGCACACCGGCGATGATCGGGGTCAGGACGACCGCCGAGATGGTCGGGGCCAGGAACCCGGACCAGGCGTTCCAGCTGTAGTCGAGGCGGTCGTCCTTGGCACCGACGTAATCCAGGAACGAGAAGATGAAGATGAGCACGGCGGCGACCCCGATGACCGCGTCGCCACGCGAAAGCTTTCTGACGTCCACTAATACTCCTCCCGAGGGGGATGGGCGCCGACAGCGTACGGGGGCGACCCAAGTCGTGCCACCGACGTCGCCCCCGCGCGTCCCCGGTGCATTGGTCCGGGGACACTGTGCCAGACGGGGGAACGATCTGTACCCCGACCCCACGCGACGCGCCGTATGGGGGCATTTTGTCAAAGATGTCTATTCGCCCCGCTGAATGCCCGTCAGATCGGTCAACACGCCCTGTAGGCCGTCGATATCGATGACGATGCCGCCGTCTCGCACGCCCACCGCGAGGTACCACACGCCGGGGTGCAGCGTGGCCACCGCGTCGCCGGGGTGGTCGAGCGGCCGGAGCGGCCTTTGTTCGGGCACGGCCAGCCAATACTGCTCGAATGTGCCCGGATCGCCCGATTCCGGCTCCGGGGTGTGGACCGGCTCCGCGGCCGGGGCCGGCTCCGGTTCGTCCGACTTGTACAGCAGAACCGGCGGTTGCACGGCGGGCGGCTGCATCGGCGGCGTCAGTGGCGGGGGAGTGTTGCCGGACGGGCCGTAGACCGGCGGCGCGACGGGCGGCGGGACCGGGAAGCCGCCGGTGCCGGGCGGGCCGGGCGGATAGCCGCCGGGAGCGCCGGGGAAGCCGCCGCCGGGGTAGCCCTGCCAGTTGTTCTCGCGCGGACGCACCAGCGGGACGTTCAGCCCGCCGATCCGGTCGACGGTCAGCAGCAGCAGTGCCTGGAGCACGGCGAAGCCCGCCAGCCCCCAAGCGCCCCAGCCGTGGCCGGCGTCCACGGTCGCCTGCGCGTCGCCGTTGGAGCGGGCGATCCGCTCGGCGGTGTGCGCCAACTTCTCGTAGCCGCCGTCCGCGCCGAACACGGCCCACACCGCGCTCCACGCCGCCGCGACGCCCAACGCGATGCCCCACTGGCGAAACGCCAGGCCGCCGAACTGGATCTCGGTCGGCTGCGGCGAACCCGGCCGGATGGTGTACCGGCCGATCAGCAGCAGCACCAGCGAGATCGAGGACAGCAGTACGACGGCGGGCGCGAGCGGCCAGAAGTCGCCGATCCACGCCGAATAGTCGGTGGTCCCCTCGGTGATGCGTTTGCCCTTGGTGGTCACCGTGTACCAGGGGAGAAACGAGAAGACCAGAACTCCGATGGCCGCCACCGCGACGATCAGATCACCTCGGGTGACGCCTTTGCGTGGCATCGTGCTCCTCCCTGACGGGGTTTTTCGTACTGCTCGGAATTGCCGTGCGTCTGCTGCGCCGGGCCGGTGCCGGTGCGGGTGAGCGCACCGGCACCGGAGCCTGACGTACCGTCATTCTCCGCGCTGGATCCCGGAGACGTCGCCGAGGACCCCTCGGACGCCGTCGACCTCGACCAGGACGCCGCCCGGGTGCGGGGCGACCGCGAGGTACCACTGGCCGGTCTGGAGGGTCGCCACCGGCGTCTTGGACAGACCCTCGGTGGGTGCCAGCGGGCGAGCCTCCGGTACGGCGAACCAGAACTGCGCGAACTCGCGCGTGTCCTGGCCGGCCGCGGCCGGGGCGGGCTGCCCGCCGGCGGCCGGCGTGAGGCCCGTTCCGCCGGCGACCGCGGTGCCGGTGCCGGTGCCGGTGCCCGTGCCGGCGTCCGGCGGCGGCATGTGGGCCGGTACGCCGGCCATCGGCGCGCCGGTGCCCGTGGCGCCCGGAGCGGGGTAGGCGGGCGGCGGGTAGCCGCCGGTGGCGTTCGGCGGCGGGTAGCCGGTGTTCGGGTCGACCGGAGCCGGGTAGCCGCCGGTCCCGTTCGGCGGGGGATAGCCCCACGGCTGCTGCGGCACCGGGCTGAACAGCGGCGCGGCCAGGCTGGGGATGCGATCCCCGATGATCAGGAAGAGCGCCGCGACGAGCCCGGCCACCATCATCAACCACGCGAAGACGGTGGGTCCGGTGTCGATCGAGTAGCGCGAGGAGCCGGAGCCCTCGTACATGTCGCCGAGCATGCCGCCCGCCCCGAACGGGGCGAAGAAGCCGCTGATCGCGCCGGTGACGCCGAACGCGATCGCCCACTGGCGCGGGGCCAGTCCCAGCGCCGGCTTGTCCGGTTGGGCCGCGAAGCGGCCGATCACCATGAGCAGTACCGCCAGCAGCGGCACCAGAACCACGGCCGGCATCAACGGATAGAAGTTGACCGTCCAGGCGTTCCAGCCCTTGCTCTGACTACGGCCGCTGCCGAGCGGGTCGTCGTCGTCGCTGCTGCTGCCGCCGAAGGACGCGCTGATTTCGTAGTATTTGAAGAACGAGAAGATGAAGATCAGGACGATCGCGAGAATGACGATCGCATCGCCCCTCGTGATCCCTTTCCGGTTCAACGTTTCTCCTTAGGAGGTACGGAGGGGGACGTGCCGCCGACGGCGCGGGGAGCGCCGTAGGACGTGCGGTGCGTGGACGGCTCGTGCCGGGCCCGAGCGTGCGGCTCGCGGCGGTCGGTTGGCCCGACCCGGAACCGTCCGGTGGTGCACGGCGCGCGTGGACGCCGCGAAGCGGGGACCGTCACCGCCGCGTGCGCGGCGGGAACGGTCGGGAAGACCCTAGGGGACGAGTGACCCGCGCCTCACGTCCCCTTCAGGAGATAGGCCGTGATCCCGGTCGCGATCCCGGACGCGGCGCGCTCACGCCAGTTCGGGTCGATGAACTGCGCGGCGTCCGAGGCGTTGCGCATGTTGCCGCATTCGATGAACACCTTGGGTCGGGTGGACAGGTTCAACCCGCCGAGATCGCTGCGGGTGACCAGACCGTCGTCGGTGCCGAGGTAGGTCGCCGGGCTCGTGGCGGTCGCGGCCCGGAAGGCGGCGGCCAGGGTGCTGCCCAAGGCGCGCGAGGGGGCCAGGATCGCGGTGGTGTCGACGTTCTTGTCCTTGACCGGGGCGGGCAGGATGACATGGAAACCGCGCCCGCTCGCCGGTCCGCCGTCGGCGTGGATGGACACGATCGCGTCCGCCCGGGCCGTGTTGCCGCGCGCCGCCCGCTCGTCCACGCACGGACCCCAGGCCTCGGTCTCCCACGTGTAGAGCACGGTCGCGCCCTGGGCCTCCAGGAGCCGCTTGGTGCGATGTGCCACGTCCAGGGTGAACTCGGCCTCGGTGTAGCCCTTGTCGGTCTCGGTGCCGGTGGTGTCGCACTCCTTGGACAACCCGCCCGCGTACACCTGCTTGTTGATCTCGCGGGAATGGCTGCCATTGCCCGGATTGTGGCCCGGGTCGATCATCACCACCCGGCCGGACAGCGGCAGTCCGGTGGTCCCGGCGCGCGGCGGCGGGCCGGCCGAGGTCGCCGGCTCGCCGATCGGCGGTGCGCCGGACGGCTGTTGCCCGCCCGGCGAGGAGGTCGCCTGCGGGGCCGGCGCGCCGCCGGCGGTCGCGGGGTCGGCGGAGCCGGCCGGCGTGTCGGTGGTGACGACGGTCGGGATCGACCGCCCGACGTCGGCGCGGCCCTGGTCGTGCCCGTCCGGCCAGGCCACCGCGATCGTGGTGCCGGTCGCGGCGAGCGCGAGCGCGAGCACGGTCAGGGTGATCCGGCGACGCCGGCGCAACCGGTCGCGCGCGGCCTCGAGTCGGGCCTCGTGCGACGCGGAGTGGCCGAAGAAGCCGGCTTCTCGGCGATACGGAAAGCCGGGGTCGTCGGGACGGCCGCGGTCGTCGCGGCGGTCAGAGGTCAAGTTCACTCCTGGACGTGAGGCCGTACCGCGACGCGAGCGAGTTCCAGGTCTCGACGAACGACTTCTTCGCGGTGGACGCCTCGGCACTGATCGCGGCGCCGTCGTCGTAGAGCGATCGGGTACCCGGACAGCCCGAGTCGGCGGCCGACTGCGCCCATGCGGCGAAGGCCCGGTCGGCGCGCGCCGACGCGGTCCACGCGGTGCGCAACGTCGGTGCGGCGGACTGGAGTTCCGGGACGCCGTCGAAGCGCATCGCGTCCAGTTGGGTGACCAGTTGATCGCGTTGCGCGGCGGCGTCGAGCAGCGCGGAGCGGGACGCGGCCAGCGCCGAGCACGAGCCGACGTTGTTCACCGCGTCGATCACCGCCTGCCGGGACGAACCGCTGCGCGAGAGCAGCGAGTCCAGCGCCGCGGCCTGGGTGCGGCCGTCCGGCGGGGCGGTGGTCGGCGGCTGGGTGGTCACCGCCGCGCTCTGCGTCGGGGGCGGGGCGGGGGGCATGGCGGACCGGTCGGCCGAGGGACTCGGCGCGGTCGCCGCGGACTGCCCGGCATTCTCCGAGCCGTGCGCGGCCGACTCCTTCTTGTCGTCCTCCCAAGGCCGCAGCGCGAACAGCGTGCCCAGCGCGGCGACGAAGACGACGGCGACCACGATGAACAGCAGCGTGCGCTCGAAGGACGGGCCGGGCGGGGTCGGGGACAGCGGTCCCGGTGGCGGCGGGCCGGCCGCGCGATACCAGTCCGGCGCCGTCGGTACGTCCCGCGCCGGCGGCACCCCGATGCCGTGCACGGGAGTATGTGCCGCGTCGGCGAAGGTGCCGCCCGGGGGCATCGGCGAGGGGCCGCGCTCGTGCTGGAACCAGTCGGCGGTCGGGGCCGGTTCGCCCGCCGGCGCGGACGGGCGGGGCGTCGCGGGCGGGGCGGGAACCGGCCACGCGGGCGGCGGCGGCCCGGCCGGCAGACCACGCGCGGCGGGGTTGTCCACCGTGTCCTGGTCCCCGAACGGGCGAGGCGGCCCGGGCGGAGGGGGCGGCCCGAGTGGTGCGGGTGGCCCGAGTGGTGCGGCTGGTGTGGGCGGTGCGGCTGGTGTCGGTGGTGCGGGTGATGTCGGCGGTGCGGGTGATGTCGGCGGTGCGGCCGGCCCCGGCGGTGCGGCCGGCAGGTGTGCGGTCGGTTGGTGGTGCGGTCGCGGCGGCGGCGCGTCCGGGTTCACCACGGTCGGCGGCGCGGCCGGCCGGCGGACCCAACCGCCCACGCCGCCGTTGGCCGAACGGTCCCAGACGGTCTCGAAACGCTCGCCGTTCGCCTCGGGTTCGCCGGGCCGGTCGTCGTGCTGTTGTTGATCGGACATCAAGATCCCCCCGCGTCCTTCCCGGAACGGCATTGTCCCAGCAAACGGGACCCGCGCGGGACCGGATCCGATTGCTTTCGGAAATCGAATCAGGCTCGATTCACTCTTGACCGGGTCCGCGGGGCGCGCGTGGGGGCGACGCGGCGGACGGCTGGACCTGCGGGTCCGGGGCGCGGCGATGGTGGGTCCGGGGCGCGGGGGGCCTGGTCGGGTGGGGGCCGAGTCGCCTCGGGTGTGGGATGCCTCGGGTGTGGGATGCCTCGACGGGTCCGAGTCGCCTCGGGCGTGGGGCGTCTCGGGGCCGGGCCGCCTCGGGTTCGGGCCGCCCTGGGCCCGAGTCGCCCTGGGCCGGACCCGGCCCGCTTCCGTCCCCGGGACCGCTCAGATGCCCGGCGCGATCCGCCGCAGCACCCGCAGCGACCCGTCGCCGGGCAGTTCCTCGAACGCGCCCGACGCCAGCGCGCGCAGGTAGACCCGGTACGGCGCCTGGCCGCCGTCGGCCGGATCCGGGAACACGTCGTGGATCAGCAGCAGCCCGCCGACCGCGACGTGCGGCGCCCAGCCCTCGTAGTCGCCCCGCGCGTGCTCGTCGGTGTGCCCGCCGTCGATGAACACCAGGCCCACCGGGGTGTTCCACAGCGGTGCGATCACCCGGCTGTGCCCGACCAGGGCCACCACGTACGGCTCCAGACCGCTTCGGTACAGCGTGCGCCGAAAGCGCGGCAGCGTGTCCATCACGCCGACCTCGGGGTCGACCAGGGTCGGGTCGTGGTACTCCCAGCCGGGCTGCTGCTCCTCGGAGCCCCGGTGGTGGTCGAGGGTGACCACCACGGTGCCGGCGTCGCGGGCGACCGCGGCGAGCAGGATCGTCGAGCGACCGCAGTAGGTGCCGAGTTCGACCAGCGGGCCGACCTTGGCGGCCTCGGTCGCCGCCGCGTACAGCGCGTCGCCCTCGTTCGCGGGCATGAATCCGGTGGCGGCCTCGAACGCGGCCCGCACGGCGGGGTCGATGGTGCTCATCCTGGGGTTCTCCTTGATCGAGCCGCGCGGCGCACCGGGTCGGTGCGACCCCGGGGCCGCCATGCTGCCGCAGCCGCGCCCGCGGCACCGTGTCGGGGGCCACATCGGGCCCCTCGACGGCACTTCGGTCTCCCGATTAATTGAAACGGGTTCTACTATCGCAAGTACTGGACCGAGTCACGGAAGGCGCGATATGGCCATCGGCATCACGGAGGAGCACCGCTCTCTGGCGGAATCGGTACACGGGTGGGTGCAACGTGTTGCACCCATCGGAGAGGTACGCCGGGTGCTGGAGGCGGAGACCGAGGAACGGCCCGGTCACTGGGCGGGCCTGGCCGAACAGGGCCTGCTCGGCATGCATGTCGCGGAGGAGTTCGGCGGCGCGGGATACGGCCTGGTGGAGACCGCCGTGGCGCTGGAGCAGACCGGTCAGGGCATGCTGCCCGGTCCGTTCCTGCCCACCGTCCTGGCCTCGGCGCTGATCCAGGCGGACGGCGGCGACGCGGCCAAGGAACTGCTGCCGGGCCTGGTGGACGGCACCCTGATCGGCGCGGTCGCGGTCGGCCCCGGCACCGTTGCGGCGAGCGAGGAGGCGGGCGGCCTGCGGGTGACCGGCGTGGCCACGCCGATCCTGGGCGGCGCGCTCGCCGACGTACTGGTGCTGGCCGCGCGCCGGGCCGACGGCACACCCGCGTACCTGGTCGTGGACGCCGCGGACGTGAGCGTGCGGGCGCTCAAGAGCGTGGACCCGACCCGGCGCAGCGCCGAGGTCACGGTGGACACCGTGGTCCCGGCCGGGCGCGTGCTCGGCGGCGTGGACGAGGACCTGGCCCGCGACCTGGCGGCCGTACTGCTGTCCGCCGAGGCGTGCGGGGTGGCCGACTGGGCGCTGACCACGGCGACCGAATACGCCAAGGTGCGCGAGCAGTTCGGTCGGCCGATCGGCCAGTTCCAGGCGATCAAGCACCTGTGCGCGGACATGCTGGTGCGCGTCGAGCAGTCGCGCGCGGTCACCTGGGACGCGGCGCGCGCGATCGACGCGGGCTCGGACGCGCCGACCCGGTCGCTGACCGCGGCGATCGCCGCCACGTACGCGATCGAGGCGGCGTTCACCACCACCAAGGACTGCGTGCAGATCCTCGGCGGCATCGGCTTCACCTGGGAGCACGACGCGCACATCTACCTGCGCCGCGGTCTGACGCTGCGCCAGTACGCCGGGCCCGCCGCGTACTGGCGGCTGCGCGTGTGCGAGCTGGCGAGCGCCGGCGCGCGCCGCGAACTGGTGCTGGACCTGCCCGAGGAGGCGGAGGGCCTGCGCGACACCGCGCGCGCGATCCTGACCGAGGTGGCCGGCGAGTCCGGCGCCGAGCAGCGCGCCCGGCTGGCCCCGCTCGGCTACGCGGCGCCGTACCTGCCCAAGCCGTACGGCATCGGGGCCGGTCCGGTCGAGCAGTTGGTGATCCAGCAGGAGATGAAGGCGCTGGGCGTGCGGCTGCCGGACATCACCATGGGCAACTGGGTGATCCCGTCGCTGATCGCGTACGGCACGCCGGCGCAGCAGGAGCGCTTCGCGCCGCCCACGCTGGGCGGCGAGATCCAGTGGTGCCAACTCTTCTCCGAGCCGGGCGCGGGTTCGGACCTGGCCGCGATCAGCACGCGCGCGACGAGGACCGAGGGCGGCTGGCTGATCAACGGGCAGAAGGTGTGGACCTCGCGGGCCCGGGAGTCGCAGTGGGGCATCCTGCTCGCGCGCACCTCGCCGGACAAGCCCAAGCACGAGGGCCTGACCTACTTCATCGTGGACATGGCCGCGGCGGGCCTGGACATCCGGCCGCTCAAGGAGATCAGCGGCCTGGCGATGTTCAACGAGATCTTCCTCGAAGACCTCTTCGTGCCGGACGACATGGTCGTCGGCAAGGTCGACGAGGGCTGGCAGGTGGCCCGCAACACGCTGGGCAACGAGCGGGTGCACATGGGCGCGGGCAGCTCGTTCGGCGCGGGCATCGCGAACCTGGTCGCGGCGGTGAACGGTCCGGCGGGTGAGTTCGTGGACGGCGGCTTCCGCGAGCGGCTCGGCGCGCTGGTGGCCGAGGCGTCCTCGCTCGCGTTGATCGAACTGCGCACCACGCTGGCCCGGTTGTCCGGTCTGGAGCCGGGCGCGGGCGCGTCGGTGCGCAAGCTGGTCGGCACGCCGCACCAGCAGCGCGAGTCCGAACTCTCGCTCGAACTGCTTGGTCCGCTGGGCGCGGTGGACGAGGGCGCGGGGCAGCGGGCGGCGTTCGGCTTCCTGATGAGCCGCTGCCTGACCATCGCGGGCGGTACCACGCAGGTCCAGCTCAACGTGGTCGGCGAACGCATCCTCGGGCTGCCGAGGGACCCGCAGCCGGCCGAGAAGTAGTTCCTTCGTTTCATTCGGTTCGGTCTGTTCGCTTCGTTCGGTCGATTTGTTCCGTTCGTTTCGTTCATTCCCTTCATTCAGTTTTCCGTTCAGTGGTTCTCTTTCAGTGGGAGTTCGCGACATGGCACAAAAGGCGTTCATCGTCGGCGTCGGCATGACCAAGTTCGAGAAGCCGGAGAGCCGCGACTGGCAGTACTGGGACATGGTCAAGGAGGCCGGCGACAAGGCCCTGGCGGACGCGGGCGTCGGCTACGACCTGGTCGAGCAGGCGCCGGTCGGCTACTGCTTCCAGGCGTCCACCGCGGGCCAGCGCGCGGTGTACGAGCTGGGCCTGACCGGGGTGCCGGTCTACAACGTCAACAACAACTGCGCGACCGGCTCGTCCGCGCTGATGATGGCGCGTCAGTTCGTCGCGGGCGGGCTGAACGACTGTGTGCTCGCGATCGGCTTCGAGAAGATGAAGCGCGGATCGCTGGGCGGGGGCGGCGAGGGCGACTTCTCGACGTCGCCGGTCGCGCGGCACTACAAGATCATGGGCGACGCGCACGGGTTCTCGATGACCGCGCCGCCGACCGCGCAGATCTTCGGCAACGCGGCGCGCGAGCACATGGCCCGCTACGGCACCACCGCCGAGCAGATCGCGCACGTGGGCGTCAAGAACCACCGGCACTCGGTGAACAACCCGTACGCGCAGTTCCAGGTCGAGTACTCGCTCGAAGAGGTGCTCGGCGCCAAGGAGATCCACTCGCCGCTCACCCGGCTCCAGTGCTCGCCCACCTCGGACGGCGCCGCCGCGGCGCTCGTGGTCAGCGAGCGCTTCGTGCGCGAACACGGCCTTCAGGACCAGGCGATCGAGATCGTGGCCCAGTCGATGACCACCGACACCGAGGAGAGCTTCGCCTCGAACACGTGCATCGACGTGGTCGGCAAGCCGATGTCGGCCGCGGCCGGTCGGCAGGTCTTCGAGCAGTCCGGTCTGGGCATCGAGGACGTCGACGTGATCGAGCTGCACGACTGCTTCTCGATCAACGAGATCCTCACCTACGAGGCGCTGGGCATGTGCGGCGAGGGGGAGGGCGGCAAGCTGGTCGCCGAGGGGGCCACCACGTACGGCGGGCGCTGGGTGGTCAACCCGTCCGGCGGTCTGATCTCCAAGGGCCACCCGCTGGGTGCCACCGGTCTGGCCCAGGCCGCCGAGATCAGTTGGCAGTTGCGCGGGCTGGCGGACGCGCGCCAGGTCGCCGACGCCAAGGTCGGCCTGACGCACAACATCGGTCTGGGCGGCGCGGCTGTGGTGGGGCTGTACCGCCGGGGTCAGTTCTAGTCGTCGCCGGTTGTCGCCGGTCGACACCGGTCGTCGTCGGTCGCTCCCGGCCGTTCGGGTTGTCGCGGTTTTGCCGCGCCGGGTCGGCCTCCATGGGGCGGCTCGGCACCGTGACGGGTGCGGCGTGGGGCCGCACCCGTCGTCGGGTGCGGTCAGCCGCCGTTGGTGCCCGGGACGACGGTGAGGTCGGGGGCGACCCGGTCCACGGTCGTGGTCTTGCCGTGCAGCCACTCGGCCAGCATGGCGCGCTCGGTGTCGTTCAGGTACAGCCGGGCGTTGGCGCACAACGTCTCGACGTTGCGCAGGAACGCGACGGCCAGGTCGTCGGCGGAGGCGACCGGGTGTGCGGTGGAGGACCAGTAGCCGGAGTAGACCAGCCCCGTGGTGACGAACGCGATCGCCTTGCGGGCGATGGTCTGCATGCGCTCGGCGCACCGGTCGCGGACCGCGCCCGAGGTCTGGTTGCCCTGGAAGCCGTTCTCGCTGACCTCGGCGTGCAGTTCCTCGAAGAGCACGTGGTACTCCTCCGGGGACAGCCGGGGCGCACCCGTGACCGTGGCCACCCGGTCGATCAGGTCGCGGACCGGCTCGCGTACGTGGTCCATCCGACCCTGGCCGTTGGGACGTGCCGAGGGCGGCTGATGTCGGGTCCGGTCGTAAATGTATCCAGGGGGGACCCGGCTGATCAGCAGCTTCTCGTCGGAGCCCTGCTCCAGCATCAGTTCGAGCAGGGACGAGAAGGTGGCCGCGCCGCCCCAGCGGGTGCGGGTGACCTGCTCCCGGCCGACCTGCTGGAGCACCGAGTGGGCCAGCGTCGCGAGCACGATCGGCTCCTCGGACCCGCCGAGTTGCTCGCGCACGTGCGCCATCACCTGTTCACGCACGCCCTCGTCGGCCGGCGCCACGTCGATCTCGTCGCGCAGGGCCCGTTCGATGAACTCCTGGTCGCTGATCACCACGTCCCCCGCCGCGACGTACGCCTGGGCGGCCGGACCGCTCGCGATCACCATGGTGCGCCGGTCGTGGCTGCGCAGCCGTAGCAGCACGGGCGTGAAGTCCGCGTCCGCGCTCATGATGATGACCTCGTCGAACCGGGTCGAGTGTTGGAGCGTGTCGAGTACGTCCATCACCATGTGGATGTCCGCGCTGTTCTTGCCCCTGCCCGTCAGCGGCGGGCAGTCGATCACGCGAAAGGCCGACCGCGTGAAGAAGGCCCGGTAACGGTCGTGCATGACCGGGTTGAGGTAACAGTTGCGCACGAGCAACGATCGGCGCAGGCCGCGCTCGGTCGCCTCGTTCTCCAACCACTCCAACCACTGGGAGGGCTTGCGGGCGAAAATCTCCGCCGAAGCCCGATCCGTCTCGCGCAGCCCGCTGTAAATATTGTCAAAGTCAAGAAAAAGCGCGCTGCGAATTCTGCCTGGTATGCCCGAATCCATACTCATGTCCATGCCTGCCTCCCCCGATGCGTACGGCTTCAATCTGTCCGACGCGTCACGTGCGGGCAAGCGAGGCCACTTACGGTCCGGTTCCGATCTTGGCCGTCTTCCGATCCGTGCGCACCCGGGTTAGGTTGCCAAGCGAAAGCTTGATCGTGCCATGTACGTGTGTCTGTCCGTCAGGAGTCGTGCCGTGTCGGGACGTTGGACCACCACCCTGGACGAACTGCTGCGCGAGCGGGCCGCGGATTCCTCGGCCGCGCTCCGATTCGAGGACCGGGCGTGGTCCTGGGCCGAAGTGGTCGCCGAGTCCGCGCGCCGGGCGGCGCTGCTGCGCGGGATGCGGGTCGAGGGCCGGCCGTGGCACATCGGGGTGATGCTGGAGAACGTCCCCGAGTTTCCGCTGCTGCTGGGGGCCGCGGCGCTGTCCGGCGCGGTGATCGTCGGACTCAACCCGACCCGGGTCGGCACCGAGCTCGCGCGCGACATCGATCACACCGACTGCTCGCTGGTGATCACCGACGCCGCGCACCTGGCGCAGCTGCGCACCGCCGCGCCGGACTTCCCGGCGGACCGGCTGCTGTGCGTGGACGACCCGTCCTGGGCGGCGGCGCTGGAGCCGTACGCGGACGCCGAGCCGCCCGCGGAGCGACCGGCGGCCGAGGACACCTTCATGCTGATCCTCACCTCGGGGACCACGGGGCATCCCAAGGCGGTGATCTGCTCGCAGGGCAAGATCGCCTCGCAGGGGGCGAGCGTGGTGGCGATGGAACGGCTCACCGGCGCGGACGTCGCCTACTGCGCGATGCCGCTGTTCCACTCCAACGCGGTCGTCACGTGCTGGGCGCCGGCGGTCGCGGCCGGGGCCGAACTGGTGTTGCGCCGGCGATTCTCCGCGTCCGGCTTCCTGCCCGACGTGCGGCGGTTCAAGGTCACCTACGCGAACTACGTGGGCAAGCCGCTGTCGTACATCCTGGCCACACCGGAACTGCCCGACGACGCGGACAACCCGCTCGCGCGCGTCTTCGGCAACGAGGGCGGGCCGCAGGACGTCGAGCGGTTCGCCCGGAGGTTCGGCTGCACGGTGCGGGACGGGTTCGGCTCGACCGAGGGTGGCCTGTCCTTCGTACCGGTCCCGGACATGCCGCCGGGCGCGCTGGGCCGGCCCAACGGCGAGATCCGGATCCTGAACCAGGACACCCGCGAGGAGTGCCCGCCGGCGGTCTTCGACGCCGAGGGCCGGATGACCAACATCGAGGAGGCGGTCGGCGAACTGGTCAACATCGGCGGCGCGGGTTCCTTCGAGGGCTACTACAACAACCCGGTGGCGACCGCGCAGCGCATGCGCAAGGGCTGGTACTGGAGCGGCGACCTGGCCTACCGGACCGAGGACGGCCTGATCTTCTTCGCCGGCCGCAGCGGTGAATGGCTGCGCGTGGGCGGGGAGAACTTCGGCGCCACACCGGTCACCCGGATCCTGTCCCGCCACCCGGACGTCGCGGTGGCGACGGTGTACGGCGTGGCCGACGAGGCGGCGGGCGACCAGGCGATGGCGGCCCTGGTGCTGCGCGAGGGCGCGAGCTTCGAACCGGCGGAGTTCGCCGCGTGGTTGGCGGCCCAGTCGGACCTGTCCCGGGCCTGGCATCCGCGCTACATCCGGATCGCCGCGACGCTCCCGCAGACCAGCACGAACAAGATCCTGACCCGCGTCCTGGTCCGCCAGGCCTGGTACACCGGCGCGGACGAGTTGTGGTGGCGCGACGCGAAGGACGGCCCGTACCGACCCTTCACCGAGGCTGATCGCAAAACGCTGGAAACGGCGTTCGCCGACCGGGGCCGGGCGCATATTTTGGCGCTGATGGAACGGGAGGGGTAGGGGGCGGGGCGGGACCGGAGGCGACGGCGAGGGTGCGCGTGGAGCCGG
The DNA here is from genome assembly GCF_053594475.1 of Embleya sp. NPDC001921. Lineage (NCBI taxonomy): Bacteria > Bacillati > Actinomycetota > Actinomycetes > Kitasatosporales > Streptomycetaceae > Embleya > Embleya sp. NPDC001921. Next base: position 43,283 of record NZ_JBSFEO010000022.1, on the reverse strand, counting down.
GGGCGGGCGTCGGTTCGGGGGCGGTCGGAGATTCGGGCGCGGGCGCACCGACCTGATGCACCGTCGCGGCCGGCTCGGCCCCGACTCGGGGGTCGGGCCGACGCCCGCATCCCGTCGCGGCCGGTCGCCGGTGGAGGTGCGCGGGGAGGGGCGGCGGCTTCAGCCGTCGGACGCGGCGAGGCCGATGCCGAAGGCGCCGATGACGGTGCCGGTCGAGGCGTCGAGGGTGCGGCGGAAGCGGGGGCGACGGAGCTTGGCGCGCAGGCTGTTCGCGCCGAGGACGATCACCGCGAACCACACCATGCCCTCGATGTCGTGGACCAGCGCGAGCAGTATCCCGAACGCGAGATGCGGCGTCCCGGACGGGATGAACTGCGGGATCATCGCCATGTAGAAGACGCCGACCTTGGGATTGGTCAGCGACGTGAGCACGCCGCGCCCCCACGCCGACCACAGTCCCGGAGCGGCCTTGGCGCCCGCCTTCGCGTCGACCTCGACATCGGTGTACCGGTTCGCCCACGCGGCCCGCAGCAGCCCGTACGCGAGCCACAGCAGGTAACAGGCGCCGATGATGCGCAGGCTCGTATAGGCGACTCGGGATGTGGTCAGCACCGCCGAGACGCCGGCCGCCGCCGCGGCACCCCAGACCAGCGTGCCGGACCCTATGCCGAGCGCGGTGGCGAACCCGTGCCGAGATCCCCGGGTGAGGGCGGCGCGCAACACGATCGCGGTGTCCGGGCCCGGGATGATCGTCAACAGCCCGGCGACCAGGGCGAACGAGGCGAGGTGCGTCAACACGTCCATGCGGTCATGCTGCCGGCTTCGCCCGAGGGCCCCGGCGGCGGGCGACGACCGGTCGCGCGAGGTGCTGACACGTCGTCATGACCGAGTCCTGGCGGGCGGTTCGGGCGAGGTCGCGTACGGCCGGGGCGGACGGCCGGTACCGGGCCCGGGTTGGGCGGGGCAGGAACCCGGGGCCGGGGCCAGGCCGGGGCCGGGGTCGCGTCGGCGGGTGCCCTGCATGTGTGCGGGGACGGCTCGGAGCGGGCGCGGTGCCGGGCGCGTTCCGGTGCAGGTGGGCCGTGCCGGCACTGGCGGGTGGTGTCGGCGGGGCGGCGACGTCGCGTCTCACAGGCCCCAGAAGCGGCCTTCGAGACCGATCGAGGCGAAGTAGGCCGCCGCCATGGCCGGGTCGCGGCGTTCGTAGCCCCGGTGCAGGCGGCCCTCGTACCAGCGCTCGGCCAGGCGCCACAACGTGGTCAGGTCGAGCACGTAGCCGCGGGTCTGGCCGGTGCGGGCGAGCCAGCGATCCACGCAGCCCTGGTCGCAGAACAGCCGCTGGTTGCCGCACGCGTGCACCACGTCGTCCCACAGCATGGTGATCGGGACCAGGAAGTGCGCCACCTCGTCGCCCTTGGGCGGCTGTTCGGTGCCCACGTTCCAGGCGAGCGCCCCCGCGCAGCCCGGACAGCGGGTCGCGACCAGGACCTCTTCGTCCACCAGGTGCGGCACCGCGAAGGAATCCCACGCGCAGCCGCCCCACCACAACGTGCGCGAGCCCATCACCGAGAAGCCCAACGGGACCGCGCTGAACGGATGCGCCATCACGATCGCCCCGTCGCGCAGCACGATGTGCCGCTGCTCGTGCAGGGTCCACAACCCCGCGCGCACGGTGAGCTCCGAGACGCCCAGGATCGCGGCCAACTCCTGATCGGACGGCGCTCGCCCGGTGTCGGCGAAGCCCCGATAGACCGCCAGGCGCAACTGTTCGACGCTCACGAGGTGGCCTCTCGTTCGGGCGCGACGGTGACCGCAGTCTCCCGGGGCGCGGTGGTGACAGTGGCCCCGGGCTCCCGCTCGGGCGCGAGGGCGGCGACCCGATTACGGCGGGACTGGCGGATCGCGTCGTAGGTGAGCACCGCGAGCGCCGTCCACACCAGGGCGAAGCCCGCCCACCGGGCCGCGGGCATCGGCTCGTGGTAGACCGCGACACCGATCCCGAACTGGATGATCGGGGCCAGGTATTGCAGCATGCCGATCGTGCTCAGCGGCACCGTGTTCGCGGCGACCGCGAAGCACAGCATGGGGATCACGGTGATCAGCCCCGCCGTCATCAGCATCAACGCCTGCGGCGTCCCCTCGTGCCCGAACGTGCCCTCGCCGGTCCAGGCCAACCAGGTCAGGTAGCCCAGCGCGGGCAGGAACATCACCGCCGTCTCGGCCGTCATCGAGTGGGTGGCGGGGAGGTTCATCCGCTTCTTGACGTAGCCGTAGGTCGCGAACGACGCGGCCAGGCTCAGCGCGATCCATGGGACCCGGCCGTAGGCGACGATCAGCACCACCACCGCCGCGACGCCCATCCCCACAGCGGTCCACTGGATCGCCCGCAGCCGCTCGCCGAGCACCACGACGCCGATGCCGATCAGCACCAACGGTGTGATGAAGTAGCCCAACGAGGTCTCCACGACCTGGTCGTGGTTGACGCCGTAGATGTAGGCGCCCCAGTTGATCGAGATCATCACGGCGGCCAGCGTGACCGTGGCCAACTTGGCCGGGGCACGCACGATCTCGCGGATCCACGACCACTGCCGGAGCGCGGCGAGCAGAACGATCATGCACAGCAGGGACCAGGTCATCCGGTGCGCGAGGATCTCCACGGCGCCGGCCGGTTTGACGTGGGGCCAGTAGAGCGGGAAGAGACCCCACATGACGTAGGCGGCCGTGCCCAGGAGCAATCCGCGTCGTTCTGAACCCATGCCGCAGACGGTACTGGCGAATTGGCCTTCCGTCAGGGGCCAATCCGGAATGAGTGGATCCGCCCCTCGCGCGGCCGGGTGCCCCCGGGGCCTCAGTCGCCGGCACGGCTCATCGCCTCCCAGCGGTCGTATTCCTCACGGCGGGCCCGGTCCAGCTCGGCGATCATGTCGTAGGCCGCGCCGCCCAGGATGATCCGGCGGGGCGGTTCGGGCAGATCGACGAGTCGCAGCAGCACCGCGGCCGCCTTGGCCGGGTCGGCGTCCTTCGACTCGGCCCACATCTGCGCCACTTCGGCGCGCAGTGGCGCGTAGGCCTCGTTCTCGGTGGTCATGGTCAGGCCGTGGGTGAACAGCGCCGTCTCGTAACCGCCGGGCTGCACCAGCGTCACGTGCACCCCGAAGGCGGCCAGTTCCATCGCCAGGGCACCGGTGACGTTCTCGAGCGCGGCCTTGCCCGCGCCGTACAGACCGGTGGACGCGAAGCCGACGGCGGAGCCCATCGAACCGATCTGGAGGATGTGCCCCGAGCCCTGCTCGCGCAGGTAGGGCGCCACTGCCTGGCTCACCCACAGCGCGCCGAAGAAGTTGACGTCGAAGTGCGCCCGAACCTGCTCCTCGGTCACCTCCTCGACCATGCCGATCAGACTGACGCCGGCGTTGTTGACGACGATGTCCAGCCGGCCGAAGGCGGCGACGGCGCGGGCCACGCCGCGGAATACCGCTCCGCGGTCGGTCACATCGAGGGGGAGGGCCACAAAGCGGCCTTCGTACCGCGCGACGAGGTCGGCGAGCGGTGCGACGCCCCGTGCGACGCCGGCGACTCGATCACCCGCCGCGAGCGCGGCCTCGGCGAAGGCCCGACCCAGGCCTCGCGAGGCGCCGGTGATGAACCAGACGCGGGGCTCGCGGTCGGTGGCGCTGGTGACAGTGGTCGGGGCGGTGGCGGTGGCGGTGGTGGAGGTGCCGGTGTCGGCAACAGTGGCGGTGGTCATGAGCGTGGGCTCCTTCGTGCGGGCGGTGTCGGAGGGTTCGGAGGCTGTCGCCGGGATGGTTCGCGCGGAGGTCGGGATCGGGCTCACCTCGGTCGGTAGCCGGACGAGGTCGCCGTGCGGCGGCCGGCCGTCGCGGGACGAGGTGCGGTGATCCGTGCCTCGCGTCGGTGTCGCGGTCGGGGCGGTTCGGCGGGGGGCGCGACACGAGCGGCGGTTGCGGCCGTGGCGGAGATTCGCAGGCCGGTCGTGGTCGCGGTTCGTACATCGACGACGGAGAACGCGTCGCTCGCGTCGGTCGCGGGGGCGGTGATCGGTGCGGCGGCGGTCGGGGTGCGGAACATGAGTGACAACTCCTCGGAGATGCGATGGCGCGAGTCGTGCGGGACGAGCACGATGTGAGACGAGACGGTTCGTCTCGCTTCGAGATCTGAGCATGCATGCTCCGGATCCTCATGTCAAGACGAGACGGTTCGTCTCGTGGATCGGCTATGCTGTGTCCATGAGCACCGACAACACGAGCGGCGGCCCGGCCGCGAAGCCGAACCCGTCCCGGCGCAGCGAACAGTCCCGCCGCGCGATCCTCGCCGCGGCCCGGGAGCTGGTCTCCGAGCTCGGCTTCGCGAAGCTCACGATCGAGGCCATCGCGGCGCGCGCGGGCGTCGGCAAGCAGACCATCTACCGGTGGTGGGGCTCCAAGGGCGAGGTCGTCTTCGAGGCGTTCCTGGCGCTGAGCGACCCGGGAGAGGGCATCGTGCTGCCCGATACGGGCGACGTCGCGACGGACCTGAAGTATCTGATGCGCGAGACCGTCGCCGAGTTCGCCGACCCCGCGTTCGAGGCCCCGATCCGCGCACTCAACGCCGAGATCATCAACGACCCCAAGCTCGCCAGGCTCTACCACGAGAAGATGGCCGCCCCCGTCGACGAGGCCAAGAAGGAACGCCTACGCAGCGCCCAACGAGCCGGTCAGATCGCCCCCGACATAGACCTCGACCTGGCCCTCGAACTCCTCTACGCCCCCCTCTACCAACGCTGGCTCCTCCGCTCCGGCCCCCTCACCGAGCAATACGCCGACGCCTTGGTCGACTTGACCCTCAAGGCCCTCCGCCCCTGAGAGCCGGCCCCCCACGCCAGACCGACGACCGACGCTCCCAAGCCGCAATCGGCAGCGCGCTCCGATGCGCTCGCGGCTGAGCGGGTGTCCGAGCGTGACCAGGGCGCGGCTCGTGGCGCCGTGCTTCGGTCTGCCTGCACTGGCAACTCCCGTACGCTGCCCGCTGGTTGGGTTCTGCCGTCCCCGCCGACCCGGCCTGTGGCACGGTGCCTTCGGCGAGGTGTGCGCCTACGCCGATGTCGAGGGCGTGAAGCTGTGGACCGCTGGGGTCGCGACCCCGGTTCGGCGATCGGTACGCCCGGCGAATCGCGCCGCTGCCGGGTCGCCACCATCCGCCACCTGCGAAGAAGCATGAATCGGCGAAATGGGCCGATCAAGGTCGTTACCGTGTGTTTGGTGACCACCTTGGGGGCGTCGTGAAACGTTTGATCGAGCCGGGCAACCCGGCGTTCGTCGCCGCGCGGCACCAGCGTGGGTGGCACTCCCAGCAGCGGCTCGCCGACGCGTTCGAGCAGAGGGCCGTCGAATGCGGGTTTCGCATCGGTGTCAGCGTGCGTCAGGTCCGGCGCTGGGAGAGTGCCGAGCCGCCGTGGCCGTCGAGCGACTACCAAACGGTGCTGGAGGCGCTGTTCGGGTTGCCGCTGACCATGCTCGGCTTCTCGCCACCGGTCGGCTCGCGCCGGTTCGAGGAGGAGATCGCGAGCGCCCAGGTCGTCGACATCGTCGAAGGCCTGCACGAGGGCGAGCAGTCCGGGTGGTGGCGGACCGACCCGAACGAAGGGTCTGCCGCTCGCGTCGACCGCCTGGTACAGGTGGAACAACGTGCGGTGGTCACGCGTACATACGAGTCCAGTCTGATCCCTGGGCCTCTTCAGGTGTATGAGTACGCAGTCGCGGCGATTCGCGCGTTCGTGCCCGCGTTGCCCGAGGATCAAGTCATTCGGCGGGCACGTAGGCGCACCGAACGGCTGGCCGACCTGACGGCGCGCTCCGATGGGTCTCGTGCACTGCTGTACATCATCGACGAGCCCGTCCTGCATCGTCCGGTCGGTAGCGAGGCGATCCTGCGTCATCAGCTTGCTCATTTGCTCGTCACGGTGTCTGCCCTGCCCCATGTGGAACTTCGGGTGGTGCCACTCTCCGCCGGCGGTCATCCCGGCATGGCCGGCCCGTTCGTGCTGTTCGACCTCGGAGACAGGCGAGTCGTGTACACCGAGGCCCTGACCGGGGCTTCGTGGACTTCGCGGCCGGCATGTCTCGCGGCGTACGCGTTCGCCTACGATCGACTCCAGGCAGCAGCACTCACAGCCGACGAGTCGATGCACCTCGTGGCACAGAGGCTCGCGGAATTGGAGACGGCATGGATGCTCGCGGGCGATGGACAACCAGCAGCCACAGCGGAGGAGAAAACTGTGTCGAGGTTGCGGTTCTGGGAGCGTCCGTCGGAGTGAGGGACAGCAAGGTCGCCGACTCGCCGGTGATCGCGGTCAACCCGGCCTCGTGGGCCCACCTGATAGAGCGTGCCCGTCGCTGATCTGCGCCTTTGTGGGTCAGGTGACTGTTGCGGGCCGGTCGCGTCGATCTGGTTTCACGATGCGACGGGTGACATTCGAGAGCGTCGTGTGAGGGACTGCGGGCCTCGGCGGGAATCTTCGTTCCGCGATCTTGCAGAGGTAGTGCTTCCGGTCGCGACCGCCGCCGCGGATCCGGCAGTCGGCGATGCGGTGAAGCACCGAACTCCGGGACCGATTGCCACCGGCTCCGAGCCGGCGAGGAACGTTCCTCTCGCTGGAAGCGTCGAGCGATGCTCCGTCCCGCGCCCCGCCGCGCCGCCCCGATCCGATTCGTCCCGTCCCGTCCCGCCCCGTGCCGCCGCCCCGCCGCGCGTGAGCCCCGGGGTCTCGGATCCGCAGCTTCCGCTCCGCCCCCGCCCCCCGCCCACCGCCCGCTGCGCGTCGCCCGTCCCCGTCCCCGTCCGTTCCGCTCCGTCCCCCTGCGTGGTCCATATCGATTTCCGGGCGCTTCGGGGGTGCGTGATCGGGACTTGGGTGCGTGAATCGGATGGTGCGTGAATTGGCTCGGGGGTGCGTGATGTGGCTTGGGGGTGGGGTTCCAGGTGGGGGATATCGGGGCATCGGTCGCTGGGTCAGGGAAAACTGACGGAGAGTCACCTCGATCGGTGGAATTTGGGGATTGGGGCTGCGGTACCGTCACGGACGGTGCGGAATTGTTATTTGACGGACCGTCAGATTTCTCCTTACCGTGGCCGTACATCCACGTCTGGATCAAGGAAACGACGCCACCCCGCTCCCGGGACGGCGTGCCTTGTGCTTCCCGAACGCAGGAGCGTCCCGTGCGAACCGTGAACTCGACACCCCTCAAGACCCGCCTGGTGCGCCGCGCGGGCGTACTCGCGGGCCTCGCCGGCCTGACGCTCGGTGCCACCGCGTGCGGTGGCGGCGACGACGCCGGCAGCGGAGCCTCCGGCTCGATGACGGTGCTCATCACGCAGGAGGCCAAGGGCATCGACCCGATCATGACCACCGTGTCGTCGCTGACCGGCGGCAATCAGGCCGCGGCCGTGTTCGACATGCTCTTCTGGATCAACCCCAAGACCGGCAAGGCCGAGCCGCAGATCGCCGAGAGCGCGACCGCCGGCGAGGGCAACTCGGTCTGGACGATCAAGCTCAAGCCCAACGTGAAGTTCTCCGACGGCACCGCGCTCGACGCCGAGGCGGTCAAGTTCAACTGGGAACGGCACGCCGACCCGGCGAACCGGTCGGTGCAGTTCACCGCCGTCAAGGGGATGAAGTTCGACGCGGTCGACGCGCAGACCGTCAAGGTCACGCTGCCCGCCCCGAACGCCCACTTCGACCTGGTCGTCGCGCACAACCTGGCGTTCATCGGTTCGCCGACCGCGATCAAGGCGGACCCCAAGCTGTTCGCGCAAAAGCCGGTCGGCGCGGGCCCGTTCAAGCTCAAGACGTGGATGCGCGACTCGCAGCTCACGCTGGAGCGCAACGACTCGTACTGGAGCCAGGGCAAGCCCGCGCTCAAGGAGTTGATCTTCAAGCCGGTGATGGACCAGAAGCAGCGCCTGGCGGCGCTGTCCTCGGGTCAGGCCCAGCTGATGACGACGGCGCACTTCCCGTCCACCGAGCAGGCACGCAAGGACGGCATGACGGTCACCCTCGATCCCAAGAGCGGTGGCTTCATGACCATGTTCGACACGTCCAAGCCGCCGTTCAACGACGCGCGCGCCCGCCGCGCGTTCGCGTTGATCATGAACCCGGACGACCGTAACCAGACCATCCAGGGCTCGCCGGGCCAAACGCTCAAGACCCTGTTCCAGCCCGCTTCGCCGTTCGCCAACCCGGACGCGGTGTACGCGACCAACAACCGGGTCGAGGCGCAGAAGCTGCTCGACGAACTGGCCGCCGAGGGCAAGCCGCTGAACTTCACGTACACGACCAACAGCAGCGCGAGCGCGCGCCTGACGGCCGAGTACTGGCTCACGCAGCTCGGCAACATGAAGAACATCTCGATGAAGACCGAGTTCCTCGAGGGCGCGGCCTACATCCAGAAGGTGTTGATCAACAACGACTTCCAGGCCTCGGAGTTCGTGATCACCTTCGACGAGCCGGAGCCGGTGCTGTACAACTTCACCCACTCCAAGGGCTCGGAGAACCGCACCAAGTGGAACGACCCGGTCGTGGACAAGGCGCTCGACGAGGCCCGCAACAGCGACGACGCGGCGGTGCGCAAGGCCGCCTACCAGAGTGTGCAGGCGGAGATCGTCAAGGAGGTCCCGTTCTTCTCCTACGAGAAGTCCTTCGCGGCGGCGGTCCAGGGCAAGAACACCAAGATCGAGGGCCTGGCGCTGTTCGAGGACGGCCTGATCCTCTTCGACCGGATCGCGCTCAAGTAGTCGCACCCGACGCCGGCCGAGTCGGCGCAGTGAAGTGACGCCACGTCAGGGACGTACCCACGGTACGTCCCTGACGTCGTGTCAGGTGATGTCGGTCCGGCTGTACCCGGACCGGCCGGACCCGGTCCGGAGCGGCTACGGGCCGCTCGGATCAGCCGCGCGGCGCGGCCCGGATGAACAACGCCTCGGCGTCCGCGACCAGTTCGCCGTCGGCGTACGACCGGGCGGTGACCCAGGCCTTGCGCCCGTCCACGCGGGTGACGCCGGCCTCGTAGTCGATGCGGGTGTGCAGCGGCGTCGCGCGGCGCATCCGCACGGTCAGCCACCCGGTCATCCCCAGTGCCCCCGCGCCGGACTGCGCGCAGCCCATCACCTCGTCGAAGGCCGCCGCGACACAGCCGCCGTGCACGCGCCCGTACGGCCCCTCGTACGCGGCGCCGAAGGTCACGTGCGCCCGCACCAGTTGCCCGTCGCCGGTGATGTGCAGCGGTGGCGCGAGCGGGTTCGCGGCGCCCACGAGCGGGCCGCGTTCGTGCAGCGCGAGATCGCGCGAGGTGGGTGTGCGCTCGCCCACACGGGCCAGTGCGGCGATGCGATCCGCCAAATCTGATACATCGTCAGCTACGCTTTCCAGCGTGCTCTCGGCACCCTCCGGGTCGACCGACTTCACCGCCTCGATCAGGCGGCGGGTCGCCTCGGCCAGCCGGTGTCGCGCCGCGCGTCCGGCGCTGTCCGGGTCCGGGCGCGGCGTCCAGGTCAGGCGCAACTCGCGCAGTACGTCGTCCGGTATCGGCGGTGGGGCGAGGGCCTCGTCGGGCTCGCGGGTGTCCGTGGGTTCGCGGGCGGCGGCGGTCATGACGGCTCCTGGGTCGGAGTGGCCTGGCTTCGGCCGGGCGAATGGCCGATCATTGCATGTAAAAAGAACGAGTTCTAGTTTTGACGGGCCGCCCGTCGCAGGTGGCGCCGTCGTCGTACGGAATCGCAGTCACAGTAGAGGAGACGTCATGCCGATCGATGCCGCGAAGGCCACCGGAGCCGAGCCCCGCACGGGTGAGATCGCCTGGTCGAACAAGGACGTGATCCTCTACCACCTGGGCCTGGGCGCGGGCACGCCCGCCACGGGCGCGGACGAGTTGCGCTACACGTACGAGAAGAACCTGCACGTGCTGCCGACCTTCGCGACGGTGGCCGGCACCAAGGTCGGCGGCAGCCTCTCCGCGCTGCCCGGCATCGACATCAACCTGCGCGCGGTGCTGCACGGCGGCCAGGAGATCGTCGTGCACAACCCGCTGCCGGCCAAGGCCAAGGGCGTGAAGGCGACCAGCCGGGTCGCGGACGTGTACGACAAGGGCAAGGCCGCCGTGATCGTGCTGGAGTCGTCGGCCGAACTCGAGGACGGCACCAAGCTGTACGACTCGCGCGCCGAGATCTTCGTGCGCGGCGAGGGCGGCTTCGGCGGCGAGCGTGGGCCGGTGACCAAGATCGACGTGCCCGAGCGCGCGGCCGACCACACCATCGACGTGCCCACCAGCGCGGACCAGGCGCTGCTGTACCGCCTGTCCGGCGACTGGAACCCGCTGCACGCCGACCCGGACTTCGCCAAGGCGGCCGGCTTCGACACCCCGATCCTGCACGGGCTGTGCTCGTACGGCCTGACCCTGAAGGCGGTCGTGGACAACGTGCTGGGCGGCGACGTCTCGCGGGTCAAGCGCTACCGCACCAAGTTCGCCGGCATCTTCTTCCCGGGCGAGACCATGCGCGTCCGGATCTGGGAGGAGGACGGCAAGCTGCTGATCAACACCTCCGCCGTCGAGCGCGACGACGCGATCGTGCTCTCCGACACGGTGGTGGAGTACACCTCCTGACGACGCGTCTTCGCCGAAGCGGCGCGGTACGCCGGGGAGCCCGAGGTCACCTCGACCTCGCGGCCCCGGCGCGCCGCGCCGGCCCACCCCGGGCCCGGGGCCATATCACCCGACCCGCACGGCTCCGCCGCGCCGGCCCGTGCCGCCCGCGCCCTCCCGGGTCCCCGCCGCCCCGTCCTCGCTGTACGCGCGCCACGCACCGCGCCCGCGCGCAGTCGTCGGGCGGGTTGCCCGAGCCTCATCTGCTCCGCACGTGCCGCGCCCGCGCTGCTCGCGACCGCGACCGCGTCGGCATGCCGCGCGCATCCGCACCCGCGCCCACCCGCCGCGCGCCCGACGTGCCCGCGCCCGCCGTGTACCGGTGGCCGCGCGCGCCTCGTCCGTGCCCGTGGTCGTGTTGCCGTGTGGTGTGTGCCCGCCGAGTCGGGTGTGTGACCTTCCCTTGTCCCGGGCCGGATGCCTTTCGCCTTCTCGTGGGGGCGGATACCTTGACCGTGTCATTGGTCTTGAGTCAAAACGAGAACAAGTTATAGTTCTTGACCGGGCCAAGTATTGGTTCGCAGAAAGACGAGGGAGCCCCCATGCGCGCAGCGGTTCTGCACGAGACCGGCCAGGACAAGCTCGACGTCCGCGATGACGTCGAGGCCGTGGGCATGGGCCCGGGACGCGTGCGGGTCAAGCTGCACGCGACCGGCGTATGTCACTCGGACCTGTCGGCGATGACCGGCGTCCTGCCCCAGCCCGCGCCGTTCGTCCCCGGCCACGAGGGCGCCGGCGAGGTGGTCGAGGTCGGCGAGGGCGTGAGCACCGTCGCGGTCGGCGACCGGGTGATCATCTGCTGGGCGCCGCCCTGTGGCGTGTGCAACTACTGCCGCGGCGGCCAGTCCAACCTGTGCCTGGCGGGCTTCATGAACGCGGGCACGCAGAACTTCACCTTCGGCGGCACCCCGTCGTACGGCTTCACCGGCACCGGCACCTTCGCCGAGGAGGTCGTGGTCGCCGCGCCGTGCGCGGTCAAGGTCGCCGACGACGTGCCGTACGAGATCGCGGCGCTGATCGGCTGCGGCGTCACCACCGGTGTCGGCGCGGTGTTCAACAGCGCGCGGATCGAGCCGGGCGCGTCCTGCGCGGTGATCGGCGCCGGCGGTGTGGGCATCGCGGTGATCCAGGGTCTGCGCGCGGCCGGTGCCGCCGAGATCGTGGCCATCGACCCGGCCGAGTCCAAGCACGCGTGGGCCAAGCAGTTCGGCGCCACGCACGCGATCACCCCGGACCAGGCCGCGGACGCCAAGCGCGACCTGACCGCCAACCAGGGCTTCGACTACGTCTTCGAGGTGGTCGGCAAGTCGTTCACCGCGCGCAGCGCGTACGACCTCACCCGCCGCGGCGGCGACGTGATCATCGTCGGCGCGGGCGCGATGGACGACAACGTCTCGTTCAACATGTTCGAGCTGTTCTTCGACCAGAAGCGCATCATCGGCAGCATCTACGGCGGCGGCGACATCGTCACCGAGTACGAGCGGATCACCAAGCTGTGGCGGGCCGGTCGGCTCGACCTGGAGGCGATGATCACGCACCGCCTCACCCTCGCCAACATCAACGACGCCTTCGACCTGATGAAGAGCGGCGAGTCGATCCGCACCATCGTCACCCTCTGACCGAGCAGCACCAGAGCCCCTCAAAGCAAGCGGCGCCGTCATCCGCAGCCCGCCCACCCGGACAACGGGTGGGCGGGTGGGCACGACAACGCCCAAGCCAACCAAGACGCGACCGCAGCAAAGCCACCGACCCCACGGGAGTTACCGCATGACCACGTCGCTGGATGGCAAGGTCGCCGTAGTCACCGGCGCCGGCCGAGGCCTCGGCCGCGCCGAAGCCCTCGAACTCGCGAAGCAGGGCGCGGCCGTCGTGATCAACGACTTCGCCCCCGAAGGCAGCCCCAACCCGGCCGACGACGTCGTCGCCGAGATCGTCGCTGCCGGTGGCAAGGCCGCCGCGCACCGCGGCGACGTCTCCGACTTCGACGCGGCGGGCAAGCTGATCCAGCTCGCGATCGACACCTTCGGCTCGATCGACATCGTGGTCAACAACGCGGGCATCCTGCGCGACCGGATGATCTTCTCGATGACGGAGCAGGAGTGGGACTCGGTCCTGGCGGTGCACGCCAAGGGCCACTTCAACACCACCCACCACGCCTCGAAGTACTGGCGGGAGAAGTCCAAGGCGAGCGGCGGCGCGGTGTACGCGCGGGTGATCAACACCGCGTCCGAGGCGTGGCTGGCCGGCTCCGCCGGGCAGCCCAACTACGCCGCGGCCAAGTCGGCGATCGTGGGCCTGACCATGTCCACCGCGAACGCGCTGGTCAAGTACGGCGTGCGGGCCAACGTGATCTGCCCGCGGGCGCGCACCAGCATGACCACGCACGTGTTCGGCGAGAGCGCGAACAACATCGCCGAGGGCGAGATGGACCCGCTGGCGCCCGAGCACGTCGCGCCGCTGGTCGCCTACCTGGCCAGTCCGGCCGCCGAGCAGATCACCGGCCAGGCCTTCGTGGTGCACGGCGGCTTCGTCGCGGTGATCGAACGCCCCACGCTCCAGGCCAAGTTCGACTCGAAGCAGGCCACCTTCACGCCGGACGAGCTGGACCAGGTGCTCTCCGCGCACTACGCGGACAAGAAGCTGGGCGCCGGCTACACCGCCGACGACCTGCTGTTCCTCAAGCGCGACCCGCGCTGATTCCCGATCCGCGGGGCCGGGAGCGGCGGAATCGCCCCCGGCCCCGCTTTCGCCCGCACCGTTGACACGTGTCGTGCCGCGGCCGCGCAGGGCTCCGCGCGGATCGTCGCGATCGGGCCGCGCCGGCCGGCCGCCGGTACGAGGGGCGTCCCTCGTACCGCACCAAGAAGGGGTTCCCCGTGCTGACCTCCGCCGACGACTTCCCGATCCACCAGACGCCCGAGCCGGTGGCCACGCCCGCCACCTCGGACCGCAACGCGTACGACCGCTACTGGTTCAACGGCTACGACCGCGACGGCGCGTTCTACTTCGCGTTCTCGCACGGCCTGTATCCGAACCGGTTCGTCGCCGACGCGCACTTCACGATCAGCGTGGACGGTGTCCAGCACAGCCTGCACGCGTCCCGCCGGGCGCCGCTGGACCGGTTCGACCTCACCGTCGGCCCGGTCGGGATCGAGGTGCGCACGCCGCTGAAGGTGCTGCGCGTGTACGTCGAGCCGAACGAGCACGGGCTGGGCTGCGACCTGACCTTCACCGCGCGCGCCGCCGCGATCGAGGAGGAGCGCACCACCACCCGCAACGGGCATCACGTGATCATGGACTCGACCCGGTTGACCCAGCTCGGCGTGTGGTCGGGGACGGTGACGCTGCCCGGCGGCCGGATCCTGGAGATCGACCCGGCGACCACACTGGGCACTCGGGACCGCTCGTGGGGAGTGCGGCCGGTGGGCGAGCGCGAGGGCGGCGCGCCCAAGCCGTTCAATCCGATGTTGTGGTTGTGGACGCCGATCCACTGGGCGGACGAGGTCAGCCTGTGGGCCTCGTTCGAGCGCGCGGACGGGCACATGTACCACGTGGACGGCAAGCGGGTGGCCGCGACGCCGCTGGGCACGACGCCCGACCCGGCGGACGTCCCGGTACCCGAGGATCAGCCCGCGTTCGAGAAGCTGACGCCGCATCACCACGCGCTCACCTGGGTCCCGGGCACCCGGCGCGTCCAGGGCGGCGAGTTCCACATGACCGACGGCGCGGGTGAGCCGTTCGCCTACCGGATCGAGCCGATCGGCACCCGCGGGCTGCTCGCGGGCCTGGGCTACCTGCACTCCGAGTGGGGCCACGCGGTCTGGCAGGGCGAGCTCAAGGTCGGCTACGAGAGCTGGGAGTTGGACAAGGTCGACCCGCTGCAGTTCGACCGCCAGCACCAGCAGCAGGTGATCCGGGTGACCGAGCTGACCGGCGCGGGTCGGGCGGGGGTCGGGGTGGTCGAGCAGTTGTTCTTCGGCCCGCACAAGCCGTACGGCTTCACCGAGATCCTCGACGGCGCGTGAGTCCGGCGCCTGAGTCGGCACCCGAGTCGGCGCGTGAGAGGCGCCCGAGACGGGTGGCCTGAGACGGGTGTGTGAGACGGCGTGTGGGGTGGTGGCCGAGTTCGATCGCCCCGGGGCGCGCGGGATCGGGGCGAGTCAGACCCGGCCCCGCGCGTTCTCCTCGGTGCGGGCGGGCTTGCGCTCGAACCAGCCGACCGGGTCGGTCGGTCGCTGCTCCCACGCGCCCACCAGGTCGCGGTACAGCGCCGATTCGGCGAGCAGTTCGTGATGGGTGCCCAGCGTCGGCCGGTTGCCGTCCATGAGCAGGATGTGGTCCGCCCGGCGCGCCGAGTCGATCCGGTGCGCGATCACCACCAGGGCGCCCGCGCGGGTCGCGAACGCCGCCTCGGCCAGCGCCTCGGTGGGCGGGTCCAGGTGGCACGTGGCCTCGTCGAGGATCACGAAGCGGGCGGGGGACAGGTACGTCCGGGCCAGCGCGATCAGTTGGCGCTCGCCGGCGGACAGCGCGCCGGGGTCGGCGATGTGCGCGTCGTACCCGCCGAGCCGGGCGATGAGTTCGGCCGCGCCGACCAGGCGAACCGCACGGTCCAGATCGGCACGCGCGACGTTCGGGTCGAGGTAGCTCAGGTTCTCGTGCACGGACCCGGCGAAGACGTACGCCTCCTGCGGGACCACCGCGATCGCGCGGCGCAGCGCGGGCTCGGGCCAGTTCGGGAGCGGGGTGTCGGCGAGGGCGACGGTGCCCTGATCCGGCGCCAGCAGGCCGGCCAGCAGGGCGGCGAGGGTGGACTTGCCGATGCCGCTCGGGCCGACCACCGCGAGATGCGAGCCGGCGGAGACGGTCATCGTCAGATCGCGGACGACCGGCTCGGCGAACGGGCCGTAGCCGAAGGTGACCCGGTCCAGGACGAGACCGCCGGAGCCGGACGGGGCGGGCGGCGCGGGGCGGGCGGCGGGCACCGGCGCGGGGTCGGTCGTCTGGGCCAGGCGGCCGGCGACCACGAGCAACTCCAGGAACCAGCCGCCCACGGTCGCGGTCGCGGCGCGCACGGCGGGCTCCAGGTGCTGGGCCAGGTACAACGCGGCACCCGCCACCTCGCCGGTGCTCAGGGTGTTGTCGCGGACCAGCCAGGGCGCCGCGATCAGCACGGCGAGCAACGGGAGTTGGCCGCCGAGGGCGACCACGAGCAGGCGTAGCGAGGAGGCGCGGGCGAGCAGCTTGGCGGCGCGCGCTCGGGCGTCCACGGCGGTGCCCAGTTCGGCCACGACGCGCTCCTGCGCGCCGCACGCGACCACGTCCCGCAGACCCGCGACGGTGCGGCCGGTGTGGGCGGCGATCTCCTCGTCGGCGAGTACGAGGGCGCGCCGGCGCCGGGCCAGCGGCGGCAGCAGGCGCACGAACAACCACGTGGCCAGGCCGAGCGGGATCACCACGAGCGGAAGCAGTATCGGCGCGAGGACGGCGAGGCCCAGCAGCGCGGCCACGATGGTCACGCCGAGCTGGCGCAGCGTGCGCAGGAGCGACGCGGTCAGGTTGCGGCAGCTCTCCACCTGTTCGGTCAGCCGGGCCACCGCCGCGTCCGCGCGCCTTCCCGCGCCGGGACGCCCGGACGTCGCGTCCAGCACGGCGTCGGACACCACCCGGCGCACCAGGGTGTCCCGGATCGGCTCCACCACGGCCGCCAGATGCGGGAACATCGCGTACGTGGCGGCGGCCCGAATCAGCATCGCCAACGCGAGCACGCCGAGCAGCACGAACCCGACACCGAGCCGCCCGGCCAGGAACCCGCGATCGAGCGCGGCGGCGAGCAACGCCCCCGACAACAGTGCGGGAATGCCCTCCGCCACCGACCACCCGAGCACCCGCCCCAAGGCCGCCCGCCGCGCCCCCAACAACCCCGCCAACAACGCCTGCCCGGCCCGCAGCCCACCACCGTAGGGTCCGGCACTGTGCCGCCTGCGGCGGGGCGGCCGGGCCCGGGGGGCACGGGGGGAGTCGTGGGGCCGGCGCGGGGAGGTGCCGGCTCCGGGCGGGGGGTCTGCGGCCGGCTCCGGCCAGGATCCGGGCGGCTCGCTCCCGTGCTCCGCGATCGAGCACAACCCCGGACCCGGATCGGCGACTTCGGCGCCTCGCCCGGCGTCCTCCCGGCGGCTCGACCGTTCGGCCCCCCGAGTCCGCCGTCGGCGCCCGCGAGCGACGGGTTCGGTGGTCGGACCCTCGTCCGCGTCCGCCCGCACCGCGTCTTCCCCGAACTCCGCTGCGCCCCCCACCCACAACACCCGCCGCCGCACACTCCGACCAGGAGTCTCGCCCGCGCCCGTGTGCTCCTCCGGCACCGGCGCGGAGAGCCCTCCCGACGCCGAGCCGCCGCCCGCCCACGACACCTCCCGCCTTTTCCCCGTTCGGCCGGGAGGCTGGGACGTGCCCGGGTCGTCCGCCGGTGCCGGTGCGGAGGATTCCCGCGATCCCGGGTCCGCGCCGGCCCAGGACACCCGCCGCCGTCGCCCACGTCGGCCGGGGGCCCGGGAGGCGTCCGCGTCGTCCTCCGGCGCGGGCGCGGGGGGCTCTTGCGATGGTGGGCCGGCGTTTGCCCAGGGCACCTGCCGTCGCCTACTCCGGGCAGGGGTCTCGGCTGCGTCTGTGTGCACCTTTGGTGTGGGTGCGGCGAATCCTTCCGATTCCGAGCCCGCGCCTGCCCAGGGCGCCTGGCGCCGTCGCCCCTTTCGATCGGGGTCCCGGGACGCGTCGGCATCGTTCTGCGGTGTGGGTGCGGGGAGCTCCTGCGATTGTGGGTCGGCGCCTGCCCACACCAGTCGCCGGCGTCCGGGACGATCGGGAGCCGGGGCTGTGCCGCTGTCGTCTTCGGGAGCGAGGGACGAGTGTTCGTTCGGCACGGGGTCCGCGTCCGCCAGGGGCGCGCGCCGGCGTGTGCCCTCGCCGGCAGTCTCCGTGCCTTCGCCGCCGGTGGCGGGACCGTACGAGGAGTCCGTGGTCACCCCCGGGGATCCGCTCGCCCACGACGCCCGTCGCCGAGCGCTCCGCCCTCGTGCGGCTCGGGAGCGCCACCGCCGGACACGCGGGCCGGGGGCCTCGGCCGCCAGGGCCTCGCCGGAGTCCGGGCCGGTGGTGTGCGAGGCGCGGGAGGTGTCCGGGTCCCACCCCGGCTCCGTCCGGGAGCCTTTGCCCACCGACCCGCGCGCCGCACGGGATGTTTCCTCGGGCCCGTCCATGCCTGGTGGTCCGGCGCGACGTCGACTCGGGTCCCATACCGGGACCACCACACGTCGGCGTCGCCCGGTGGGCTGGTCAGGGGCGGGGTTCGGCTCCGTGGTCCGGTCGTCGTGCGGTCCGTCGTCGGTCATCCGGCTTCCCCCTTCGGCCTCGGCCCCGGCCGGATCGCCGGGCTCCGTGCTGTCCTCGGCGGCGATCGGCGCCGGTCGCCCCTTCCGCGGAAGCGCCGAGCGCGCCGCGTGCACGGTCACCGCCGAACACCAAGCCCACTCGCCGGCCCGGCCCTCCACCGCCGCGCGCCCTACCCGCTCACCCGGGCGGTCCCGCACAGTGCCGCCTGCCGCCGTGCGCCCTGCCCGCTCATCCGGGGCACTCGACCCGCCGTCGCCGTCCATCGCCGCGCGCCCCGCCCGCTCACCCGGGGCGCCCTGCCGGCCGTCGGCATCCGTCGCGCCTGCCGCCGCCGCGCGTCCCGTTCGCTCCTCGGGATCCCCCCGCCCGGGGTCCTTCTCCGCTCGGACGTGTCCCGGTCGGTCGTTCGGCCGGTCCCGTGTGTCGTCGGCCTTCGGTGGTTCGTGGGTTGTCGGCTGGTTCGGGGCGACCCGCGTGTTGCCGGCTCCCCGTGCCGGCTGTCCGCGTTGCCCGTCTCCTGGTACGGGTGGGGTGGGGCGGTGGTTCGGCGGAGGTTCGTTGGTGTCGTCGGTCATGTGACCCCGTGCCTCATCGGGTCGTGTTCGGGTCGGGGGTGCGGGTGGCGAAGATCGCGCGGTAGGCGGGGTCGCTCCAGAGTTCGGCGTGGGTGCCGATCGCCTTGATGCGACCCGCGGCCAACCAGGCCACGAAGTCCGCGCCGGCCGCCGCGGTCGCGCGGTGGGCGACGACCAGTCGAGTGCGGCCCGCGAGCCCGGTTCGGAACGCGTCGTGGATGTGGTGTTCGGTGACCGTGTCCAGGCCGCTGGTCGCGTCGTCCAACACCAGCACCCGCGCGTCCTGTACCAACGCCCGTGCCAGGCCCAGCCGTTGCACCTCGCCGCCGGACAGCGCGAGCCCCTGGGTCCGGGTCGCGTAGCCGGCCGGCAACCGACGGACGAAGTCGTCCGCGAACGCCATCCGAGCCGCCTCCGTCACCGCCTCCACATCCGCCCCGGGCCGCCCGTACGCGAGCGCCCCCGCGAGATCCGCGCCGACCAGGACCGGCCGCGGAAACGCGTACGCGATCGCGCGTCGCAACTCGCCGCGCGCCAATCGGGTCACCGGCATCCCGTCCAGGAGCACCTCGCCCTCGTCCGGCTCGCGCAACCGCCCCGCCAGCGCGGCCAGGGTGGACTTGCCCGAACCGGACACCCCGACCAGGGCCACACACGCGCCCGCCGGCACCGTCAGGTCGATCCCGTCGAGCACCACCCGGTCCGCGTTCCCACCCGGTTCCGACACCCGCACGCTCACCCGTCGGTAGGTCAACTCGCCGCGCCCCGGCGGCAGCGTGCGTGCCGTTCCGTACCCGGCGGGCTCGACCGCGAGCAACTCCGCCGCCCGAGTACGCCCGGCCCGTGCGTGGGCGACCCCGACCAGTGCCTCGACCTGCTCCAGGAAGCCCAGTCCCAGCGCCGCGTACCCGGCCGCCGCGACCAGTTGGCCGGGCGGGATCCGCCCCTGCGAGAGCAGCCACCCGGCGATCGACAACACGGTCAACTCGACCATCGGCGCGAGCAGCAACACCTGGGCGACCGCGTTGCGTTGGGCCCGCCACAGGCCGTGGCCAGCCGCCGACAACTCGGGCAGCGGGGCGAGGATCCGGGCGATCTCGCGATCCCGCGTGCCGCAGGCCCGGATCGTCCGGGCTCCCGCGAGCGCGTCGGTCAGCCGGGCGGCCAGGCCGCTCTGCACCACCTGGTAGTCGGTGAACAGACCGGTCGCGCGCGTCATGAACAGCCGTACCACGAGCAGCCCGGGCAGCAGCCCGCCGAGAAAGCCGACCGCCAGCCACGGATCGATCAGCGCCAGCGCGACGATGCCGCCGATCGAGGTGACCAGCGCGCCCAGCGTGCCCAGCAGCGAGGGGACCAGGCCGGCCGCGTCCGGCGCCGCGCCGACCAGCCGGGAGGTGACGTCTCCGGCGGCAAAAGGATTCCGCGCGCCGGTGCCCAGATCGGTGACCTGTACCGCCAGCCGCCGGCGCAACCGCGCGGTCAGGTCGGCGGCCAATCCGGGACCGGCCATTTCGGCCAGCATGCCCGCGAGCAATCCCAGCGCCAGTACGGCCACCAGTCGCACGGTCGGTCCCGTCGCGGAGTCGCCGCGCACCACCGCGTCCACGGAGCCGGCGACGGCCGCGGGCAGCAACAACGCGGCGATCGACCCGGCGGGGACGGCGAAGGCGAGCGTGAGGGTCGGCCCGGGCGCGGTGCGCAGCGCGGCACGAAACCCGGTGCCGGTGCGATCCACCCGCTTCGGGGCGGTCTGCGTGGCTATCGGCACATCGGCCACAGCGTGACTCCTCGGGTGCGCGGACCGTGGAACGGGGCGGCGCCCTTACGGCACCGTCGCGACGAACAAGCAAGTCGAAGAAGCAAGTCGAGGAAGCAGGAAGCAAGAACGAAGCACGAGCGGCGTGCCGCCGACCCGGAACCGTCCGCGATTGCCATGCTGAGGACCGGCCCGAGACCGGGAGCTCCTGATTCCGGCAGGAACTCCCGGTCCCGGGTTCGTACTTACCGGCTCGACCACCGGCTGTTCGACCACCGGCTCACCGCCGCGAACAGCGGTTCACCCGGACGGATGCCGGTACGTCGACGCGTACACCACCCGACCGGCCGGCGACGCGATCCCGGAATTAGCTGATCGTGAAGATCAGGCAGGTGATGAGCAGGCAGGTGAACTGACACCCGTTGCCGCCGTGGCCGCCCAGCTCGACCGACTCGGTCTCGGGGAGCTGCTGCAGGGCCGCGAGGTCGGTCTCGATGTGCTCCATGGTGATTCTCCTTCGGGACGGTGCCGCCGTCGCGAGCGGTCGCCCGCGACGGGTGGTGCGGGGCGATTCCCCCCTGTCGTCACACCCGGCCGGTTTGCAGGAAACCGGTCAGGCGGGCGTGGAGATCGGGTGCCCCATCCCCGGTCAGGACGTCGTGGCCCAGACCGGGAAGCTCCAGGTAGCGAAATTCGGTGCCCTCGACCCGGCCGTGGCCGAGCAGGGTGTGGCGCAGGGTGCGGGACTGGCCGACCGGGACGGTGTCGTCCCGATCGCCGTGCACGAACAGCAGCGGTACGGCGATGCGATCGCACACCGCGACCACGTCGCGTGGCCCCTGTTCGTCGGTGTACTCGCTGTCGCCACCGAGCCGGGTCATCAGTGCCCGGATCGGCACCGAGGCCTCGGCGATCAACCGCGGTCCGGACAGGAACGGTGCCACCGCCAGGCACCTCGACCACACGTTCGGCGCGAACGAGGCGGCCAACAGCGCGAGATAGGCCCCGTAGCTGACCCCGAACAGGGCGGGCGGGGCGAGCCCGAACGCGGCCCGCTCGGCGCCGATCGTGCGGCCGATCGCGGTCACGTCGGCGAGATCCGGGCCGCCCCACGCGCCGTGCAGTTCGCGGGCGAACCGCGCGCCGTACCCGGTGCTGCCCCGCTGATTCGGCGCCACCACCGCGATGCCCGCCGCCGCGAGCCGTTGCAACAGCGGGTCGAACTCGAACCGCCACGCCGCCGCCGGCCCACCGTGCAGGGCCAGCAGCACGTGCTCGGCCGCGCGCCAGTCCGGACCGCCGTACACGATCGACTCGACCGGCCCCGTGCCGCCGACCAGCAGCTCCAGATGGGCCGGTCGCCAGGCCGGGCGGGACGCGTCGTCGAACCCGATGAACGGGCCCGGTTCGCCGTCCTGGCGCCACGTGCCGGGCCGGTCCGGGTCCAGCCGGGCCAGGCAACTGGGCCGATCCGGCGCGGAGTACGGGATCCGCAGCCCCTGTTCGGTCCACCGGCCGACCGCCCCCAGGCAACCGTCCGGCGTCGCGACCTCCACCAGCGTGCCGTCCTCGGGGGTCCACACCGCCAGCCGCGAGATCGCGCCCCGGTCGAGTTGGAGCGCCACCCGGCGGCCGTCCGGCGCGATCGCGATCGGCCGCACCGCCGCGTCGGGCAGATGTACCAGCTCGGGGAAGCGCACCCGCCCCGGTGCCTGCGCGCGGTCGGCGGGCAGCCGGATCCAGCCCAGCCGGTCGCCGCCCGGCGCGTCGCTCGCGATGACCAGCAGGCCGCCGACCGGATCGGCCAGCAGCAGCCGGTCGTTGCTGGCCTCGGTCAGCTCCAGGAAGGGCCGCACGGTGGCGGCCTCGACGTCGAGGACGACGGTCTTGATCCGGCCGTCCCACACCTGGTCCAGAGCCAACCGCCGGCCGTCCGGGTCGAGTCGGACCCCGCCGCCGTACAGGCCGGACAACTCCGCCACGGGGTCCAACCGGCCGTCCTCGCGGACCAGCCACACCGTGGTCGACGGCGTCGTGTCGGCCCCGAGCGCGAGTGCGAGCGCGTCCGGACTCGGCGACGGCAGCAGCCGCAGACCGGGGAGGCGAACCGTGGTCAAGTGCCGTTCGCTGCCCGCTTCGTCGGCCTCCAACAGGGCCAACTCGTGCCGGCCGGGCTGGTGTCGGCAGATCAGCACCCGGCCGTCGGAGAGTGCGAGCAACTGGCTGTGCAGCCGCTCGGGCGCCCCGGTGCCCACCGGCAGCGCGCCACTGGCCCGGCCGGGCCGCAACGACCAGGACTCGACCCGCCAGGTGCCGTCGCCCGGCGTGGCCAGACACGCCGCGTGCCCTCCGTCGGCCGCGAACGACCAACTGATCCGGCGCAGCGGCCGCGTCGTCACCACGGTGTTCACGCGTCCTCACCGTCCAACCAGAGCCGGCCGCCGCCGTGGCCGAGCCGCAGCAGGAAGCCGAGGACGCCCGCGGCACCGGTGCCGTACGAGGCCGAGACGCCGATCGCGGTCTCGTCGGCGGGCACCCGCAGGCCCTCGATCAGCGCGGTCCGGGCCCGGAGCTGGTCGGCCAGGTCGGCGGCGCGCGTGCGATGGCTCTCGTCGTCGAGCAGTTCGGCCAGGTCGAGCAGGAACTCGCCGTTGCCCGCGAGGCCGTGGCACGCGGCGGTGCCCGAGTGCCAGCGGGCCCGATGTACCGCCGCGCCCGCCCGCTCGGCCAGGTCGCGGTGCTGCGGATCGCCGTCCGCGCGCCACAGCCGGACCAGGAAGGTACCGACGCCGGCCGAACCGCTGCACCAGTGCGCCAGTCGTACGCCCGCCGGATCGCCGGGGCCCTGCGGCCACCATGCGGCGTCGCCGTCGGCGCGCACGGTCCGGGTCAGGGTGCGGGCCGCGGCCCGGGCGCCGTCGAGGCAGCTTTCGCGGCCGGTGGCCAGGGCGGCTTCCAGCAGGAACGTGCCGACGCCGGCGACGCCGTGCGCGAAGCCGAGGTGTGCCGCGCCGGCCAGGCGCGAGTCGAAGTCCTTCGGGACCGGCCACAGGGTCAGGTCGCCGGCCTGCCGGGCCGCGCCGAGCAGCGCGTCGGCGCACGCGAGGACGCGCTGCCGGAACCGCTCGTCGCCGGTCGCCCGCCACATCCGGACCTGGAGCAGACCGGCCCCGGCGGCGCCGTGGCACACGTCCGGGTTGGGCCACGCGATCGGTACCCGCAGCGCCTCGTCGACGGCCGCGGCGGCGAGCTTCTCGTCGCCGAGCAGGGCCGCCGCGTCCTGCAGGGCCCACGCGGTGCCGGAACGCCCGAAATGCAGGCCGGGCAGGACCACCGGTTCGGCCGCCGCCCGATCGCGCAGCCACACCGCGCCGTCCTCGACCGCGCGATGCAGCGCGTAGCGCAGTCGAGGTTCGAGCGTGGTGGTGTGCGCGGCCCGGGCCAGTACGCCCAGCACACCGGCGGCGCCGTACTGCACGCTGCACGGATCCATCGCCGCCGCGCCGGCCGTCATCGGCCACAGCCGATCCACCCGCCCCGGCGTCATCGTCGCGATCAGGTGGGCGAGCCCGTCCAGAAGCAGCGGGTCGTCCTCCGGCGGCTGCGGATGCGGCGGGACCTTGTCGCCCTCGGTGTCCGGATGCGGCCGGGGCCCGTCCGGCGCGTCCTGCCGCGCGGCCACACCGATCCCGGCACTCGCGCCCGCCCCCGCGACCCCCCGGCCGCCGTCGTCCCGCCCGGCCACGGCGCCGCCATCACCATCCCGGCCGACCGCGGCGCGCTCCCCGCCGTCCGCGCAGTCCCCGCCGTCCCGATCTCCGTCCGCACCCTCCCCGTCGCCACCGGAGACACCCACTCCCGAGCCCACTCCGGAGCCCGAGCCCGCCCCGACCCCGTCACCCACCCCCGCGACGTACGCGTCCAACCGCTCCACCGTCCACCGCGCCGTCGGCTCCTCGTGCCACAGGCCGCGGATCGCCGGCGCCAGCCGCCGTGCCGTGTCGCCCTGCCGTGCCGCCAACTCCAGCCACGCGCCCAGGCGTTCCACCGTGCTGCGACTCGCCCCCACGTCCTCGGGCAGGGCCGGGTCGGCGCCGGTGGCCAACAGGAAGAACAGGCCGCCCAGGCCGTACAGATCGGCGGCGGGGTGCACGGGGTGCCCGCCGTCGGCGGTGGGACGCTGCTCCGGCGCCCGATAGCCGGGAGTACCCGCCGCGCCCGCCCGGGAGCCGATCTCGGCGGCCAGCTCCAGGTCCACCAGACGCACCGCGTGGTCCGGCCCGACCAGCACGTTCGTCGGCGACAGGTCGCGGATCACCAGGCCCTCGTCGTGCACCGTCCGGACCAGTCGGATCAGTTCCTCGACGAGGCCCCGGGCCCGGTCCCAGGGCACGTCCGGGTCCCGCGCGTGTCGGCCGACCCAGGTGCGCAGCGGCTCGCCCGCAACCCGCTCCTGGGCCAGGAAGATCGTCTCGGCCTCCTCCACGAGCGCGACGTGCCGAGGGGTCAGGCCGGTGTGCGCGAGCCGCCGCATGAGCATCGCCTCGTGCCGAAGCGCGGCGCACGCGTCCCGCCCGGAGCGGTCCACCTCGATGTGCGCGCGGGCCTGCTTGACCACGACATCGGTGTCGTCGGTGGTGTCCCGGCCGACGAAGACGCCGCCCTTGGCCGAGTGCCGCAGCGCCGAGGTGACCGCGAAGCGGCCCGCGATCAGCACCCCTGGGGGCCGGGCCGGCGCGGGCGCGGCGGCGGGCGCCGAACGGGCCCGCCGTACCAGCGGATCCGGTGCCCACGGCGGCGGGGTGAACCAGGCCTCCCGGGCGTCGTCCACGGTCAGCCCGTCGGGGTCGGTGAGCACCGCCCGGTAGCCGCCGTCGTTGCCGAGCACCGCACGTCGGCCGAACCCGCCGTAGCGGTAGTGCACGACGCTGCCCGGTCGGCACGGCCGATCGGAGAGGATGCCCGGTCCGCTCAGCTCGCGCGTCACCTCGTCGAGCGCGTCCACCAACTCCATGAACTGCTCGTCGTCGTCGGGGTAGACGGTGATGAACTTGCCCGCCGATGCCCGGTCCGCCTCCCGCGAGTTGAGCATCCGCAGCCGCTCCACGTCGCCGGCGAACTTGAACGCGACCCGGCGCGGCAGGAGCACGTCGCAGACCCGGCCGAGCACGTGCGGGGCGTCCCCGGTGCGCGCGCTGACGTGGATCTTCCAGCCCTGGGCGCGGGCCGCGTGGCCCGGCGGTCGTACGGTGCACCAGAAGTCGTCCGAGCGCACGTCCCATCCGGCGCCCGCCTCGGCCGAGTCGGACCGACCGGCGGCCCGTCCGGCGCCCGCCTCGGCCGAGTCGGACCGACCGGCGGCCCGTCCGGCGCCCGCCTCGGCCGAGTCGGACCGACCGGCGGCCCGAACGTCGTGATCCTGTTCCCGGGCACCGACCGCAACGCGGTCGAGCGCCGCACGGACACGGTCGACCAGGTTCGTACCCGGCGCGCCGTGGCCGCCGGTGCGCTCCGCACGGTGCCCACGAGTCGTCGTCGCCATCCCTGGACTTCCCCCTCGACTGTGTCCTCGCGCCCCGGTCGACGACGCTCGTCACGCTCGTCGACCGGTGCCCGGAAACGGTTGTCGAACGACCGTTGTGACTCGGCCGCCGACGTGGCAGCCCCGCCTCGGATCGCTCCCCCCGGCGGGACGGCATGACCGTACGCAGCGCGTTCGGGCCACCTCAACGAGTTGCGGCAGCCTTCACCCCTTTGAGTGAAGTGACCCGCATTGAGGGTTGGTTGGTCAGTTGATCTGCATATTTCCGAACAGTCGACATCGGTGCAGGTCAACGGGATGGCATGAGGGCAACCATGCGGCTGGGAATGGGCTGATCGGGTTACTCGCCGATTCCGCGCTGTTGGGCCAGGATCGCGGCCTGGACCCGGCTGCGCAGGCCCAGTTTGGTGAGGATCCGGCTCACGTGCGTCTTGGCCGTGGCCTCGGCCATGTCCAGGTGTTCGGCGATCCGCTGGTTCGACATGCCCCGGCCCAGGCACGCGAGCACGTCGCCCTCGCGCGGTGTGAGCGACGCGAGCGCCTCGGCGCCCACCTCGGGCCCGTCCGCCGGTCCCGGGCGCGTCGGGCTCGCGAACGCGTGGATCAACCGGCGGGTGACCTCCGGCGCCACGAAGCCGTCGCCGCGCGCGACCAACCGGACCGCCTCGACCAGGCGTTCGGCGTCCACCGTCTTGAGCAGGAACCCCGCGGCGCCCGCACGCAGCGCGCCGAACACATATTCGTCCAGGTCGAACGTGGTCAACACCAGTACGTCGAGCCCTTCCGCGGTCAGCTCGCGGGTGGCGCTGATCCCGTCCAGGCGGGGCATCCGCACGTCCATCAGCACCACGTCCGGGCGCAACGACCGGGCCAGTTCCACCGCGTCCTCGCCGTCGACGGCCTGGCCCACCACCTCGATGCCCGTTGCCGCGTCCAGGATCAGCACCAGTCCGGCCCGGACCGCCGCCTGATCCTCGGCGACCAGCACGCGCAGTGTCTCGATGTCGCTCACCCGGTCCCACCCTTCGGCCCCATCGAGGCGTTGTCTCCGGCGCCGCGCACCACGTCGTCACCGCACGGGAGTTCGGCCCGTACGTACCATCTGCCGTCGCGCGGCCCCGCCTCGAACACGCCGCCGAGCAGCGAGACGCGCTCGGACATGCCCACCAGTCCCGCACGGGCGCCGGGCAGTCGGGTCACGTGCTCGGGATCGATCCCGTTGTCCCCGATGATCACCACGACGTCCGCACGATAGGCGAACACCATGCGCAACCGCTGCGGTGTGGCGTGCTTGAGCGCGTTGGTCAGGGTCTCCTGGACCACCCGATAGGCGGCCAGGTCGACGGGTGTGGGCAACTCCCGCACCACGCCGGTGACCTCGATGTCGACGATCAGCCCGGCCCGACGCACGTGCTCGACCAGCCGATCGGTCTCCGCCAGACGGGGTACCGACACCGGTTCCTCGGGGGTGTTCTCCGAGCGCAGCAGGCCGATCATCCGGCGCATCTCGGTGAGTCCCTGCAGGCTGCTCTCCCGGATCACCTCCAGCGTCTCGCGCAGTCGGGCCTCGTCCATGCTCTTCACCGACAGCGCGGCGGTGGACTGGACCGCCACCGCGCTCAGGTGGTTGGCGATGACGTCGTGCAACTCGCGTGCCATCCGGGCACGTTCGGCGACCACGGCGGCCTGGTGGTCGAGTTCGGCCAGCCGCGCGGTCTGGGTCGCGCGCAACCGTTCCACCTCGGCCTTCTCGCGGTGTTCGCGCACCGAGAAGCCGGTGAGCACGGGGGAGATGCCGACCAGTCCGATATAGAAGATGGACAGGACGAACAGCCGGAACTCGCGGGTCACCGCCCAGACCGTGCCCGCGCCCAGGATCAGCGCCACCACGTTGCCGTACAGCAGCCCGAACGCCAGTCGCGACGTGCCGTACAGGCACGCCGCGTAGAGCACGTCGGACCACATGATCAGGCCGCCGATGGAGGGCCCGAGCGCGATGTCCACGCTCTCGCAGGCCAGGCCCAGGAACACCGCGAAGCGCGGCGACGTGCTGCGATGGCACTCGGCGACGGTCAACGGCAGCAGCGGCAGCAGGCGCAGCCACCGGTTCGGGTCCCACGCGCCCCAGATCAGGTAGGAGTTGGTGACGAGCAGGACGAGCGCGCCCGCGAGGACCACGGCACCGATCGCGCAGTCGCGGCGGATCGGCGGCGCGAGGCCGGGGAGATGGAAGGGCAGGGGGCGCTGCCACGCCGAGGTCGGATCGCTCACGCCCCCATCCCAACATCATTGGGGCGGGCCTGCCGACCGTCTGCGCCGACCGGCGCGGCGATCGTCCTGATTGGGACCGATTCCCACTACTTCGGCTGAAAGCGAATCCCGCCGTCGAGCCGGATCACCTCGGCGTTGAGGTAACTGTTGGTGAGCAACTCGTACGCGAGCGACGCGAACTCGTCCGGGACGCCCATGCGCTTGGGGAACAGCACCTGCCGCCCGAGGGTGTCCTTGACCGCCTGCGGTGCGGCGGCGAACAGCGCGGTGTCCATCGTGCCGGGCGCGATCGTGTTGACCCGTACGCCGATCGCGGACAGATCGCGCGCGACGGGCAGCGTCATGCCGGCCACGCCGGCCTTGGACGCGCCGTACGCGGCCTGGCCGATCTGCCCGTCGAAGGCGGCCACCGACGCGGTGCACACGATCGCGCCGCGTTCGCCGTCCGCCTGCGGCGAAGCGTTCGCCATCGCGGCGGCGGCGAGCCGGACCGCGTTGAAGGTGCCGATCAGGTTGAGCCGGACGATGAACTCGAAGGCGGCGAGCGGGTGCGGCGAGCCGTCCCGGGCCACCGTGCGCGCGCCCATCCCGGTGCCGGCGCACGAGACCAGCGCGCGCAGCGGCGCGAGGGCGACGGCCGCGTCCACGGCGGCGCGCATCTGCTCCTCGTTCGTGACGTCGGTCGCGACGAACACGGCGCCGGCGCCGATCTCGGCGGCGACCGCCTTGCCGCGCTCCTCGTTCTTGTCCGCGATCACCACCGAGGTGCCGCCGGCCGCGAGTCGGCGGGCGGTCGCCTCGCCGAGCCCGGAAGCCCCGCCGGTGACGATCGCGGACGCGCCTGTGAGGTCCAGCATGAGTGTTCTCCCCTCGCTTGTTCTTGACTGAGGCAAGCTATTGCATGGGGAGGGGAGGCGACCAGAGCATCTGACGGTGGGTCAGCTCCGGTGGGCGGGCCGGGCCGGCCTGGATCGCGTGCGGCGAGCCGGCCCCGGTTGCCCGCGGTGCGCCGGCCCGGGTCTGCCCGCGGTGCGCCGGCCCGGCCGGCCGCCGCGCGTCAGCCCGGATTGGTCTCGGTCGCGCGCGGGGCCACGCTCACCGTCACGGTCGTGTCGATCGCCACCACCGCGCCCGAACCCGGGGTCGAGCCGGTGACCACGTCGCTCCGGGAGGCCCCGGCGGGCAGCGCGATGTTCAGGCGGACGTTCTTCAGCGCCGTGGTCGCGTCGGCGACGGTCAGGCCGGACAGCGGCGGGACCGTGGTCGTCGCCGGAGCCGACGACGCGGCGGGATCGGTGGGCCTGATCGTGATCGGCGGCCGGATGACCGGCGGCGTGGTCCGAACCCCGGACATCGTCACCACGATCTCCGCCTTGTCCCGGTCCACCTTCCTCCCGGCCGCCGGGTCGGTGGAGGCGATCGTGCCGCCGGTGCCCTTGACGACGCCGCGAAAGCCCTTCTCCCGCAGCAGCGCGACCCCCTGCGCCTCGGTCATCCCGACCACGTTCGGCACGGTCAGCTTCCCGGGCGCGCCGGTGCTCGGCGAGGCCGAGTCGGACGGGTCGGGCGTGCTGGTCACCGGTGGCTCGGTGGTCGGCACGGCGGCCGGGGAGGACGTGGCCGAGGACCCCGTCGACCCCGTCGGGTCGGTCTTGGCCGCCGGCTTCCTGTCGTCCGAGCCCGCCATCGCCATGCCGATCAGCAGCGCCGCGACGATCGCGGCCACCGTCGCGGCCACGGCGCCGGTGATCCTGGTCCGCCGCTTGCCGCCCCGACGCTCACGATCGTCGTGGTACGGATCCGCCGGTGCGCCGACCGGTCGCCGACCACCGTCCGGGTCGCGGTCCGTGGACACCACCCGCACCGAGAACGGCGCGCACGCGGACACCCGCATGTCCCGGGCGGACACCACCCGCACCGGGACCTCGCTCTCCTCGACCACCCGGGACACCGGTTCGAAGGCGCTGCCACCGCTGTCCGCGCCCACCTCGCCCAGACCGAACATCGCGCCCGGCGCGACCTGGTCCTCGATGTCCGGAGGCACCGTGTAGACGATCGTCCAGATCCGGGTCTCACCCGGATACACGTCGGGCGAACCGGAGTGGTCCAGGCCGATCCGCCGGCCGAGGTCCCGGGGCAGTTCGGGGTCGTAGCGGTCCGGCGCGCTGCCCGCGTTGCGCAGGGTCAGCGTCACCATCACCGTCTCGCCGGGAGCCGCGGTGGTCCGACGAGGCTCGCACCATGCCTGGACCGCGCAGGCCGGATCGCCCATGCGCTGGCCGTGCAGGTCGGTGCCGCATTGTTCGCCCGGGCAGTACGCGTCCGTCTCCAGATAGGGCGTACCGCACAGCAGACAGTGCACCATCGTCGTCGTCCCCCTCGTCGGTCGTACGACAGTGCGAGCCTGCCTACCGCACAAACGCTTCGGATGGGACCGAGTTCCCACAATCCGGGGGCACTCCGGTGCACTGTGTCACCGTCCGCCCCGGATGCCCGAATCCGGGCGGCGACCTCGGAGCGGTAACCTCCCTTCGTGCCCAAGCTCTCCGACGTCGTCAGCGCCCTCGAACGGATCTACCACCCCGAGTGGGCCGAATCCTGGGACGCGGTGGGGCTGGTCTGCGGCGACCCGGACGCCGAGGTGCGCTCGGTGATGTTCGCCGTGGACCCGACCCGGGCGGTCGCCGACGAGGCGCTCGCGCGCGGCGCCGACCTCCTGGTCACCCACCACCCGCTGTTCCTGCGCGGAGTGCACTCGGTCGCCGCGACCGGTTTCAAGGGGCGCGTCGTGCACACGCTGATCACCGGCGGCTGCGCGTTGCACGTCGCGCACACCAACGCCGACTCGGCGGCCCCCGGCGTCTCGGACGCGCTCGCCGCCGCGCTCGGACTGGCCGTCACCGCCCCGCTCGACCCGGCCCCGGCCGACCCGAGCGAGTGCCGGGGCATCGGCCGGATCGGCGAGTTGGCCGCCGCCGAGACGCTCGCCGCGTTCGCCGCCCGAGCCGCCCGGGCGCTGCCCGCCACCGCCACCGGCCTGCGGGTGGCCGGCGACCCGGACCGCCTGGTGCGCACCGTCGCGGTGTGCGGCGGTGCGGGCGACAGCCTCTTCGACGCGGTCCGCCGCAGCGGCGCGGACGTCTACGTCACCGCCGACCTGCGCCACCACCCGGCCTCGGAGGCGCTGGAACACGGCGGCCCCGCGCTGCTGGACGCCCCGCACTGGGCCACCGAGTGGCCGTGGCTGGCGTACGCGGCCGAGGAACTGACCCGTGCGCTCGCCGCGACCGGTACTACGGTGGAAACCCACGTGTCGGAACTAGTCACGGACCCGTGGACGTTCCACACACCGCACCGCTGAGCGCCGTGACGACGCGCATGTGGCCCGATCGGCCCGACCGTCGTCCGCAACACCCGAAGCCACCCACCGAAACGCAACGGGTGGGCGGGTGGGAAGCAATCTCCCGCCCACCCGAGCCGCATCCAAGGAGCCCCCGCTGAACGCCGCGCCCGCCGACCAGCTCCGCCTGCTCGACCTCCAGGCCCTCGACTCGCGAATCGACCTGCTCGCCCACAAGAAGCGCACGCTGCCGGAGAACGAGGAGATCGACCGCCTCGGCTCCCGGCTCGCCCGGTTGCGCGACCTCGTGGTCGCGGGCGAGACCGAGGAGAGCGACGCGGCCCGCGACCAGACCAAGGCCGAGCAGGACGTCGACCAGGTCCGCAAGCGCGCCGAACGCGACCAGCAGCGACTGGACTCGGGCCACGTGACCTCGCCCAAGGACTTGGAGAACCTCCAGCGCGAGGTGGCCTCGCTCGCCAAGCGCCAGGGTGACCTCGAAGAGGTCGTCCTGGAGGTGATGGAACGCCGCGAGGACATCCAGGGCCGGCTGGCCAAGCTGGTCGCCGAGCGGGACGAGGCGCAGGCCACGCGCGACGCCGCCGAGGCCCGGCGGGCCGCCGCCGAGGCGGAGATCGACACCGAGGCGGCCGCCACCACCAAGCAGCGCGCGGTGATCGCGGCGGCGATCCCGGCCGACCTGATGAAGCTGTACGAGCGCATCCGCGAGCAGTCGCACGGCGTGGCCGTGGCCCCGCTGTTCCAGCGCCGCTGCGAGGGGTGTCGGCTGGAGCTGGGGATCACCGACCTCGGCGCGATCCGGGCGGCCGCGCCGGACGCGATCGTGCGCTGCGAGAACTGCCGGCGCATCCTCGTCCGCACGGCCGAGTCGGGCCTGTGAGGCTCGTCGTCGAGGCCGACGGCGGTTCCCGGGGCAACCCGGGGCCGGCGGCCTACGGTGCGCTGGTGCGCGACGCCGAGACCGGCGAGGTGCTGCACGAGGTGGCCGAGGCGATCGGCGTGGCCACCAACAACGTGGCCGAGTACCGCGGTCTGATCGCCGGCCTGGGCGCGGCGCACGCGATCGACCCGACGGCGACCGTCGAGGTGCGGGCCGACTCCAAGCTCGTGGTCGAGCAGATGTCGGGGCGCTGGAAGATCAAGCACGCCGACATGCGCGACCTGGCGACCAAGGCCCGGGGCATCCATCCGCCCGGGCAGGTCACCTACACGTGGATCCCTCGGGAGCAGAACAAGCACGCCGACCGGCTGGCCAACGAGGCGATGGACGCGGCGGCCAAGGGTCGGGCCTGGACCCCGCAGGAGTCCACCGCGTTCGCCACGCCCCGGACCCCGGAGCCGGTGGCCGAGGAGCCGATCACCACCAAGGTCCGCCCGACCGCCCCCGGCTGGGGCCCGGACCTGGGCCGCCCGACCACGCTGGTGCTGCTGCGGCACGGCGAGACGGTGCTCACCCCGCAGAAGCGCTTCTCCGGCACCGGCGCCGATCCGGACCTGTCCGAGCGTGGTCGTTGGCAGGCCGCGCGCGCGGCCGAGGCGTTCGCCGAGCGCGGCACGATCGAGGCGATCGTGTCCTCGCCGCTGGGCCGCTGCCGGCAGACCGCGGAGGCGGTCGCACAACGACTGGGCCTGAAGGTGCGCGAGGAACCCGGCTTCCGGGAGACCGACTTCGGCGCGTGGGAGGGACTCACCTTCGCCGAGGCGCGCGAGCAGACCCCGGACGCCCTCGACGCGTGGCTGACCAACGCGGACGCGGCCCCGCCCGGTGGCGAGAGCTTCACCGAGGTGGCCCGCCGGGTGGAGGTGGCCCGGGACAAGACGATCGCCCGGCACCCCGGCAGGACCGTGCTCGTGGTCACCCACGTGACGCCGATCAAGACACTGGTGCGGATCGCGCTCGGCGCCCCGCCGGAGTCGATGTTCCGGATGGAACTGTCCGCCGCGGCGATCAGCGCGGTCCAGTGGTGGTCGGACGGCAACGCGTCGCTGCGGGTGTTCAACGAGACCGCGCACCTGCGCGGCGTCTGACATCGGGCGGCGTGGTCGAACAAAGGTTTGACGGCGCCGCCCGACGTGTGTCATAGTCGGAAGCGCCTTCAGCGTGCCCGCCAGTAGGAATCCGGGCGGACCACGCGGAGGACCAAACTTCCGAAAGCCCCGAGCCTGGGTTCAGGCCGGGGCTTTCGTCTTCGCCCGAGCGGCCCGGGACGGCTCGTCACGGCCGGCCCCGCGCCTCCCGCGCCGCCGACCGGCGAGCCGCGTCGGCAGGGGAGGGGCGAGAAAAAGGAAGACGACGGATGAGTCGGCCTCTACGCCGGGTTCTGTCTCCCGATTTTGGTTGAGCTGGGCTTACCGGAGTCGAACAGGGCCTGAACTGCATAAAGAGGCTGAGTCGCGGTGTCGGGTGGGGTCCTGTGGTTTCACGCGGTGTCGCTCTGGCTCTCCCCAGAAACTCCCCGAACTCCCCAGAGACTCCCCCTGACACCGCTGGAAACCGGACCCTTGTGTGCAGGTCAGCGCGCCGCAGGGGGGTGGGTCGGCAGGTCGTACTGGACCTCGTTCGGCCCCGGGATCAGGATGTCCGCGGACTCGACTGGCTGGTCGGCGGTCCACCACTCGCGCGCGACGACGAGCAGGCTCGTCCCGGTGGGAACCTCCAGGGCGATGGCCTCCGACGCCAGTGCGGGGCGAGCCACCAGGCGCTCGACCGCACGCACGACCGGGTAGCCGATCTCCGTCATCCGGGTGGGCACCCCCGCGCCCGCCAAGGGTCCGCGTTCGGGCAGGAGGACCGGCGTACCGCCCGTGATGGCGTAGGGCTCCCAGCTCGTGTGCAGCATCACGACGGCGCCGGACATCCGGAACACGTACACCGATCTGACGCACCGGTCTCCCGGTTCGATGCCGAGGCGGGCGGCGATCGCGGGCGGCGCCTCGACGGCGGTCTCGGTGTCGACGGTCCACGTCGGGGCCGTGCCCTCCTGGCCGACCATCGCTGCCGTGTACGGCATGTTGTAGCCGAGGCGCTCATGCCAATGGCGCACGATCTGCACCCCCCGCCGCCGTTGCCTGACGTACGTCCCGCTGCCCTGTCGGCCTTCGACCAGCCCTTCGGACGTCAACAGCCTCAGTGCTTCGAGGGCGCTCGTGTTGCCGACGTGGTACGTCGCGATGATCTCGGCGCGTGACGGGATGCGGGACCCAGGGGGAAATTCGCCCGCTCGGATGCGCTCGCGCAGCTCGTCCGCGACGCGCACGTAGGCGGGTCTCTCTCCGTGCGGGACACCGGCCACCAGGACTCCTCCAGCCACTCAGCAGGGCCAAGGATGTCACCTTCTGCGACGGTCTCCAGTTATGCCCATAACCTGTACGCTGAGTGACCATCAGTGGCGCCGAGGGCTGGAGTGCCCGCATGGATTCCGCACGAATCACCGTCCCAGCCGACCTGGCGAGCGCTCCGCTCGTGCGTGCGTGGGTCCGCCTGAACCTCGGTGACTCCGACGGGTGCCTGCCCGTGGAGCAGGTCGTCGCCGAACTTCTTGCTGAGGCCATCGAGCAAGGAGCCGAGGGTGACATTGAGGCCGAAGTACAGCGGTCCGACCGTGAGTGCACCGTCATCGTCACCTCGCGCGAGCGCCGGCCGGAACCGTCGGCCGATCCGGCAGACCTGAGCGAACATCCGCGGCTGGTCCTGGTGGATGCACTCTCCGACTCGCTTGAGCATCGGATCGAGCAGGACGGGGTGGTTGTCATGCGTGCGCGAATCACCTGGATGGAGTAGAAACTGGTCATCGGGCGGGGCCGTGCCTCCGCAGACTTGACCCCGCCCGTGCGGCACCGCCTGGACCGGCGGTGGTCTATGGGGCCTACCAGGTGGGCCTGGTGGCCTGGTACCTGCGGATCACCCGAACGTCCTTGATCGGAGCCGACCACTTCGCGTCCCCGTTGTTCGGCTTCACCCACACCCGGCCGCGCTGGGGGCGGCCCTGCACGATCCCGGGCGAACGCCCTTGGGCATCGAGGGTGTACTCGACGTGGTCGCCGTCTCCGGGCGGTCGCGCGTCGTGGGCCATCACGTATCTCCATCAGGTGGGTGGGCGGGCGTGGTGGAACCTCGCCCGGCCGGCGCGCTGGGCGCGATCTCCTCCGGCCGGGCAAGGTGTTGGGGGCCCGGCGGCGATACCAGCGCCACCGGGCCGTGTCGCCCGTCGAACGGAAGGGCGGGCGACAGTGGGCCGGCCCCGCTACCGCGCCGGTGGCGGCGGGACCGGAGTCGAGGGCCCGGCGGTCTACCAGCCGCCGGGCCGGGCCGTCCGCCGGGCGAAGGGCGAACAGCCGGGGGTGCCGCCGCAGATTGATTGCGGGCGGCGTCGGGCGGGGCTCAGCCGCCCGAGTTCGAGATCCGGCCGATCGGCGGAGCCGGGACCCGGTACAGCAGGTACACGCGGATCTCGTGCTGAAGCGCGACGAGTTCGTCGTGAGTCATGTCCGTCGGCTCGCGGTCCGGCAGCTTCACGCGGATCGGACGGTGTGAATCGCCGGACGGGCCGACATGGGGTCGGTCATCAACCTGAGACACCGTCATGTCCACTCCCGTGATCGCCGGATTGTGCATGCCCCTAGCGAACCGCGAGACAAGGCCATAGACGAGGCCGGATCAAAGGCCACTGTCGAGGCCATTCATCCGGCCATTTCCGTGCCCGAACGACCGCCGAGCACCTACCGTGAAGGGACGATTCGCTCCCCGGAGGACGCCACCATGCGGCCGTATACGCCAGGCAATCCCGCCCTCGTAGCCGCACGCCACGCCAAGGGCTGGCACTCACAGGAAGACTTCGCCGAGGCCTTCGACCTGCGTGCTCTCCAGATGGGCGAACGTGTGGCGGTCTCCGCGCGCCAGGTCCGCCGCTGGGAATCGACCAATCCCGGCTGGCCGCACCCACCCGCCAGACGAGTGCTCGCCGCCCTGTTCGACACGCCCATCGAGCGCCTCGGATTCATCCCGCCCAGCGTCACCCTCCCTGCCGGAGCCGAGGACGCGGCACCCGACGATGAAGACATGAACCGACGAACGTTCCTCGCCTCGTCCGTAGCCGTCTCCGTCGTCCCGCCGCGACTGCCGCGCAGCCCCGCCGAGCTTCTCGCCGACCCGCCCGCGGACCCCCTCGACTCCGTGCGCGCCGAACTCACCGCACACGGCGGACCCACCATGGATCCCGACGAGTTGCTGCGCGGTGCCCGATCGGCCAAAGGTCACATGCAGGCGTGCCGCTACGAGGTCCTTCTCGCCGGCCTCCCGGGCCTCCTCGCTGCGGTGCGCGGAACCCAGGACCACACCGACGATCCCCGCGTGCAGCATGCCGCGGTCACCGCCTACCACGTGGCGGCCAGCCTCCTTCTCAAGCGGCGTGATGCCGCCTCGGCCTGGATCGCAGCCGACCGCGCCGCGCGTGCCGCCCACATACTCGACGACCCCGCGGCGACCGGCAGCGCAACGCGCATCGTCGTCCACGCCATGGGCGCCGTCGGCCACCATCGACAAGCCGTGAAGCACGGCGCCCTCGCGGCCGACGACCTCACCCACTACCTCAGGAAGGACACACCCGAACTGGTCTCGGTGTTCGGCGCGCTCCTGCTGCGAGCGGCGTGGGCTGCATCCGAAGCCGGCCAGGGAGACACCGCCGCCGCCCTCCTCGCCGACGCCGAGCAGGCCGCCCGGATGCTCGACGGCGACGGCAACCGGCAATGGACCGCATTCGGCCCCACTAACGTGAAGGTCCACCGCGTGTCGCTCGCCCTCGCCCTGGGCAATGCCGGCCACGCCGTCGAAGCGGCGCGCGGCGTCGACGTGTCAAAGCTTGAAGTGGCCGAGCGGCGGGCGGTGTTCTGGCTCGACGTCGCGCGCTCCCTCGCGGCATGTGGACGCACCGAGCAGGCCGGGATCGCACTCCTGACCGCCGAGGAGCAGGCGCCCGAGGAGATCCACTCCCGCGCCGTGGCCCGGAACCTCACCGGCGAATTGGTGCGTCGCGACGAGTACGGTCGACTCCCGGAACTGCGATCCCTGGCCGTCCGATCGGGAGTACCCCTGTGAGTCGTGTCCTGTACCTGGTCGTGTGCGCGGCGGGACCCGCGCCGCACGTCGTCACGCTGATCAACGACGCGATCGGGCGGGGCTGGGACGTTTGCACGATCGCGACGCCTGCGGCCGAGAGCGGTGGGTTCGTCGATCGCGCAGCCATCGAGGCGGCGACCGGGCGTCCGATCCGGCACCGCTACCGGCGCGCGGACGAGCCCGGCCGGTGGCCGAAGGCGGACGCCGTCGCCGTGGCACCGCTGACCATGAACACCGCCACCAAGTGGGCGGACGGGCACGCGGACACCTACGCCTTGGGGGTCCTCACCGAAGCGATCGGACTCGACTTGCCCCTCGTCGCGATGCCGTTCTGGAACGCGGCCCAGGCTGCCCACCCCGCCGTCGATCGGGCGGTCGCGACCCTCCGCGGCTGTGGGGTCCGGGTCCTGTACGGCGACGAGGGGTTCCGGCCGCACCCGCCGGGCACGGGCGGCAGCCGCATCCCGACCTACCCGTGGGCCCGGGTGCTCGACGCCCTAGAGGGGCGCACGACCGGCGAGTAACCCGCGCGAGTGCGCCGGCTACCGATCACGGGCGGCGCGATGCCACGCTGGGCGCATGCCCATCACACACGTCCGCGGCAAGACCATCGTCCTGCCCGACACCCTCGACGAAATCCGCGCCAACCTCCCCGAGGAACGACGCGAAGAGTTCGACCGCGTGATCGGGAGCACCCCGCTCCGGCAGATCGCCCAGGTCGCTCTGTTCGATTTCGCGCTCCCCGACGAGGCCCACGAAGAGGACGAGGAGCAGATCGCCCGTCTCCGCGCCGGCGACTTCTCCGGCCTGCACAACGCCGACGGCACGCCCTTCGAGCCCCCGGAGCCGCAGTGAGCCGCTACTACGTCGCCTACACCGACCGGGCCGAGACGGGCCTGGCCGGCCTGTCGTCCACCAGCCGGGCCAACGTCAAAGCGGAGATCGAGCGGACCATCGGCCGCGACCCCTACGGCTGTGGGTCCTCGGCCGTGCGCGGCGACAAGGACCGGCGGTCCGCCTCGGTGTCCACGGTGATCATCGAGTACGAGGTGTCGGCGTCCGTCCTCACCGTCACCGTGGTTCGCGCGCTGGCCTGGTAGCCGAGCCGCCACCCGGACGCCGGCCGCGCCCACGAGCCCGGTGTCGGACCCGGCAGGTAGCGTCGGACGGATGCACGACTCGCACGACACCACGCTCGACGCCGCCCAAGCACGATGGGACGCGGCCGACGCCGCGGTCAAAGCCCACGCCCGGACCGGCCGGCGGAACGACGCGACCCCGCCCGAGGACGAGGCCGAGCGGGCCGCGTGGGACGCCGAGCACGCCGCCTGGGTCGGGGAGTGGGAGCGGGTGCAGGCCGAGGCACGGGCGGCCGTCGTCGCGCTGTACCGGGCGCGGCAGGCCGCGGGCGAGTAGGGCGGGCGACCAACACCGCCGCCACACTGCCCACCGCGCCGATAACCGCCGCTACCGCATCCCACATGACGCCTCCTCGAGGGCCGGGCGGCCCGTGGGGAGAGCGTGGCGGGGCGAAGGGGCGGAAGCGGGCGGCCGCGGGGGACCTGTGGATAAGCGGGCGGGTTGTGGACAGCACTCCGGTGCACTACGCCGCCCGTGCGACAACAGCATGACGATTCCGTGAAGCCATCGAACCCGGCGCCGGACGCGACTACAGTCCGGAGACTCAACGGACAGTGTCCAGCATTCGAACGGACATGCGAATGTCGGTGGGGGGCGCCACAATGTCATCAATACGGAGTACGGATCCCACGTGCGATAGGGGACCTCACGCTCGTTACCCTGAAGGAAAACGAGCCGAGGCGCATGAGAGGGGTACAAGCATGGTCAGCGTCCACGACGTAGCCGCGTACGTTCTCGAAAAGCGCGGCCCGATGACCGCGATGAAGCTCCAGAAGCTCTGCTACTACTCGCAGGCATGGAACCTCGTCTGGGAAGAGAAGCCCCTCTTCCCCGAGAACTTCGAAGCCTGGGCGAACGGGCCCGTCTGCCCCGAGCTGTACAACCACCACCGCGGCCAGTTTCAGGTCGGCGACTGGCCCAGTGGCAAAGC
Source organism: Embleya sp. NPDC001921 (assembly GCF_053594475.1). Classification (NCBI taxonomy): domain Bacteria; kingdom Bacillati; phylum Actinomycetota; class Actinomycetes; order Kitasatosporales; family Streptomycetaceae; genus Embleya; species Embleya sp. NPDC001921. The sequence continues at coordinate 3,506 of NZ_JBSFEO010000022.1, read as the reverse complement.
CGAAGCCCTCTCGCCCGTCGAGGCATCCACCGTCGACATCGTCCTCGGCTTCTACGGCGGCCGCCCCGCTCACGAGCTGAGCGAACTCACGCACCGCGAATCGCCCTGGCGCGACGCCCGCGGCGACCTCCCCGCGGGGGCCCGCAGTAACGCCGTCATCACCACCACGGCGATGCACGAGTACTACGACGGGCTGGTTGGCACGGACGAGTAGGGCGGGGGCCTTCGTGAGCAAGGGGAACAGCAAGAAGCCCAAGGCCGCCGCCACCCACGGCAAGAGGATCCCTGCGGCCGCCGGCGGCTACGGCGGTCGGCGGCCCGTGGAGACGCCGTCGGCGGGCGAGGAACGGCGTTGTCTGCGCTTCCGATTCGACCGTGTCGACGTCGGAGGGCCCTGGTGTCTGACGCACATCACTCCGGAAGACCATGCGGACCTCATCGGCAAGTTGCGAGGCTTCGAGAGCATGACCGTCGCCGAGGTCTTCTCCCAGAGTGGGACCGGCCCGGGCAAGGACTACAACAACATGACCCAGTGTCCGAACGGTGAGGCGCCCAGGCGCCTGATTGCTCTGGACTTGGAGGCCGTCGACGGCGTCAGTCGCCTTCGTCTCAGCGGCACGAAGCGCCTGTACGGCATTCGACGTGGGCATGAGTTCTCGATCCTGTGGTGGGATCCGGACCACAAGGTCTGGCCCGCCCCCAAGAAAGGCACCTGAGGCAAACGAAGAGAAGCCCCCGCCGCCGCCCACGAAGGGCAGCAGCGGGGGCTCACGTGCGTCCGGAGGTCACACTCCAGTTCGGTTGTACTCGTCCACCCGATCCGGCGGCGCCGGCGGCTCGATCCCCTGCTGACGCATCTGCGCGGTCAACTGCCCCACATACAGAGCAAACGCCCGCACCAGCGACCGAAGCGACCGCGTCTCCGCACGCATCTCGTCTATCTCAGCCGACTGCTCCGCCCGAATCGCCCGGAACGCCTCAAGATCCTGACGCCGCTGCTCGGGCTCCGCCGCAACCTCGGCCACCGCACGCTGAGCCTCGATACCCGCCTGAGTCGCCCGATGCGTCGCCCGCAGAGTGAACCACCCGCCGGCAGCGGTGATCGCAGCACTCCCGATGATCCCCGCCAGGCCCCATATCTCACTCACGAGTCACTCGCTCTCACCTGGTCCGCAGGCGGGACCGAGTGCTCAGGCACCGTGCTCGCCCACAGGATCACCCACACATGGCCGCACATCAGCCACCCCCACAAAGCCGCGCCGCGGGGATAGTCGCCGGTCCACCACGCCCACAACAGCGTCCCCGCCCACGCGACCGGCGGCACAAGCGCCACGAGAAACGCCGGGCCGTCACGGCCGACCGGCATCCACGCACCCGCGAACACCGCCGCCCCCACGACGATCCACAGCCACGCCCACGCCCACACGGGCATCACGGACGTCAGCGGGCTCACCGTCGTCAGCGGACCCGTCAGGTAACTGACACCGAGACACACCTTCCCCAGGCCCGCGCCCAGCAGGTAGATGCCGCGGCGGCCCAGACGCTGCCGCGCACGAGCCGCCGCGAGCCTCACCGTGCAGCCGCCAAAACCGGCACAGGAGCCGCCGGATCCAGCGACCCCGGCAACGTCGCCGCCGACCCCGGATCACCGACCCGCCGAGCCACGGCAGCCTTGATCACCGCAAGCGCCGCCGGGATCGCCCCATACAGGGCCACCTGCACCGTCGACAGGTCATACCGGCCCGACAGCATCCACGCCCCGCCCGCAGCCAGGGCATACGTGGCCGCAGTCCGCTGGAGCAAGTCGACGAACCAGGCCGTTCCGGTGCGCAGGGTCTGGTCGAGCGCCCGGTTGTCCGACCATCCGCGCACCGCGTTGAGCAGCACACTCAACCCGGCCGGGACAGCGGCGAGCGCGGCCGCCTGGGCGACCGACAGGTCCAGCGAGTTCGCCGTGATCAGGCCGCCGAGGAACACCTGCAGGAACGTCCAGCCGGCCCGCTCGGCCAGGCCGGCCAGAGCGGCACCCGAGGTCAGAGTCGCGGTCGCCATCACGCCTCCGTCCGCTTGTGGTCCTCGTCCGCGACCGCCTTGGCGATCGCCGCGAGGAACGACTTGTCGGCCGCCAGAGCTGCGGCCACGGCCACCGCGTCCACCGTCACCGGGGTTGGCGCGCCAATCCGCTCCGCCAACGCGTCGACCTTCGCCGACAGCGCGGCCACGCCGTCCCGAGCCGCCTCGGCCGCGAGCTGGGCCAGGATCGAGCCGCGGGTGCCCTCTCGGCCCATCGGCGCGTACTTGGGCTCCTCGCCGAGAGGGAAGGTCGTGTCGAGCATCGGCGTCCGCAGCAGACGCTGCTCGACCGCGTCCGTGACCTTGGCCACGACCTCGTCAACGTTGGCCATATCGAACTCATCTCCCTGTGCGGTGGTGGGTCGTGGGGCCCCGACCTGGACCCACGCATACAGCGGGCCCCCGGGGCAGTCGGTCGAGTAGCCGTCACGGTGACCGCGGATCTCCGAACCGGCCGGGCCCTGCGCGCGGCAGTACTCGATCGCGTCCCGGATCCCGTGGAGTTGTTCGGTCGTCGGTTGGGTGTGCCCGGACGAGCCGACCAGGCCACACACCGCGTAATGCGCCTCGTTCAACGACGTCGTGCCGTTCGCCGAGTTGCGCCGCTTCAAGCCGCGCCCCTCGTACACGTAGCCGTGCACACACACGAGGAACGAGTAGCCGATGTCCGACCAGCCGTTGCCGTCCATGTGCGATGCCTGCAGCGACCGCACGTAGGCCGCGCACGTGTCGTGACCGCCAGGGCGATAGGCGGTCCCGAGGTAGTGGACCTTCACCCCGCGGCGGGACCCGCTGTAAGCCGTCGCCCCGCCAGGGGACTTGTACGCCCGCGCGCCCCAGGCGCTGCGGGGAACGAGCTGCATGATGTGTCCCTTCGTGGGCGCGTCAAACCACGCGCCGTAGTCGGCCCGCATCGCGTCGTCGATGTCGATGTCGTAGCCCGCGAGGCGAGTCGGCGGGATCCGCTGGAAGAGATGGATGCCGGGGACCACGACGCCGTTACTCCACGCCCCGGTCTGCCAGAACCACGAGGCGGCGCGCGTGCGTTGAGCCCACTCGATGACCGTCCGGCCGCCGTACACGCCGACGTTCGCGCGATCGAACACGCTGGCCACGCCATCGAAATACAGGCCGATCAGCACGAGTTGGGCCGACGTCGCGTCCGCGTCGATCGCGAAGTACACGGGCCTGCCCGCAGGCCGCCCCAGCGCAGTCGCCTGCGTCGCCGCCCGAAGTGCGTCACGCCTGCCGCGGTCGTAGCCGCCCTTCCACGCCGTCGTGCGGTCAGAGCCGCCGCCCTGCCACACCGCCACCACACCCAGGCCCGCGGCGCGGTAGGCCTGCACCTCGGCGAGAGTCCACGCCTTGACGCGGTGGGAGGTGTCGAGGTCGGTGAGGTACGAGATCGCGAAGCTGTGGCCGGCGGACTTGGC